>NZ_LIIN01000124.1 GCF_001634385.1 Rathayibacter tanaceti
GGACCCGTGAATAACCCTCAAGGGGCGCGTTTGCCAGCGGGACAAGCTCCTCTTTAGAGGCCGCATACGGTCAAACTGACATAATATCAGTTATCCGATAATACTTCAATCTGAGAGGGTTGATCCGCCACCGGTCGCGCCGGGTTCGATCGCTCTGATCAGAAAGTACGGGGATGCGAGGTGTACCCGGGCCAAACCCGCGTCCTCTCGCCAACCCGCCGAGGACGGGCTACCCCAAGCGATATGCGCCACCGGGGTCAGAGGAGTGGGCCAGCGGAGAAGACCGTGGTGTAGACAGCGACGCGTAGCTGCTCGAGCGAGCGGGCCGCCCCCTCGGCAACACCGCCTGCGTCGATCGCTCCGCGGAGGATTGCGGCCCGCCGCTCCTCCGGCACCTTGAGGACGAAGGGCAGGATGCGCGCCGCGTCGAGGATCGAGAAGGCGAGGGCCGCATGAGGCTCCGCTTGCCGCCCCTCGACGAGCGCGGCGAGCTCCGCGACGAGGGCGCTGCGCGGCGCATCGTCGAGCACGGTGATCCGCACGGTCGGAAACATTCCGAGAAACTTTGACCGTATAACCGACACAACACCTCTGCTCTCGAGCTCGTCGAGTGCACCGTCCAGTTCGTCCTCGCCCAGCTCATCGACGACGGCGCCCAATTCCGACGTGCGCTCGAGGACCGCGCCGAATCGAGCGGGCAGCCGAGCGACGTCGACGACCTCGACCCCGCGCTCACCCAGGAGCACCGCGCCCGAGAGGACCGCGTCGGCCAGGGCCGCTGCGCCAGCGGCCTCCGACGGCCCAGTCCCGCCGCCCGCCCAGGCTCCGTCGTGGGTGAGGCAGAGCAGGATCACGTCCGAGGTGAAGGAAGCCATCCGGCATCGTACCGAAGGCTCTCGAGGGGCAACGCGGATGACCGCGACGGATGTCGATAAGGTCGAAAGGCCGGGGTCCGTAGTCCGCGACCCCGCGTCGACCCGGCCTCCGAGCGAGCGGGCCCGTACGCCGAGAGGGAGAACGACACGTGACAGCACCAGGGCAGGACGGCACCTCGGCGTGAGCATCGAGGGGGATGGCAGCTGACGAGGGGGGTCTTCGTCGGGCGCCTCAGAAGCACGAGGACGAGCGAGCGCTGGCGGCCGCCGGCATCATCGTGGCGAGTATCGTCATCATGACGAGCGAGGACGCAGAGGTGACGGCTCCAACGACCTCCCCACCAGCCCCGATCGCGTCGTCCGCCGACGCGGGAGAACCCGGTCACACGTCGACGCTCGTCATCGCCGGCACGGAGTCCCCCCGGCCCGCACACGATCGCGACCGAGCCTCCCCCGCCGTGACCAGCGGCCTCGCGTCACACCACGTCGGCCAAGTATCCCGGGTCGGCCGCCGGGTGCCGGGCCACCTGCGCCCACGCGGACGCGAGGGCGCCCACGGCCCGGTCGGTCGCCTCGGGCGTGTAGCCGATCGGGATGCGCAGGAAGCGCTCGAAAGCGCCGTCGATCCCGAAGCGCGGTCCCGCCGTGATCAGCAGGCCCGCCGTCCGCGCGGCGAGCGCCAGCTGCGAGCTCGCCGGCCGCCCCAGCCCGACCCAGGTCGAGAGGCCACCCGAGACCCGCGGCACGCTCCACTCCGGGATCGCGCGGGCGAGCGCCGCCTCGAGGTGGTCGCGGCCCGCGCGGAGCTGCTCGCGTCGCAGCTCCAGCACCTCGTCCATCCGGCCGAGCATGTCGGCGACCAGCAGCTGTTCCAGGATCGGCGTGCCGAGGTCGCTCGCCGAGCGTGCGAGGGCGAGCTTGCGGATGACCGCCCGCTCGGCCCGGATCCAGCCGATGCGGATGCCTCCCCACAGCGTCTTCCCGACCGATCCGATGGAGAGCACCGTCCCCTCGGGCCCGTAGGCGGCGAACGGCAGGGGCGCCATCCTGCGGTCGATGTCGAGCTCGGCGGTCGTCTCATCCGCGACGATCAGGGTCCCCTGCCGGGCGGCCGCGGCGATCGCCCGCTCCCGCAGCTCGGGCGTCATCGAACGGCCGGTCGGGTTGTGGAAGTCGGGCATCAGGTAGGCCAGGCTGGGGCTCGTGCCGCGCAGCGCTGCGATCAGGCCCTCGCCGTCCCAGCCGTCGGCGCCGTCGACGTTGACGGGCACCAGCCGCGCGCCGGCGAGCCGTAACGCCTCGTAGGCGTGCGGGTAGGTCGGCGCTTCGATCAGGGCGCGGTCGCCGCGGGCCAAGAGGGTTCGAGCGACCAAGGCGATCGCGTGCTGCGCGCCGATGGTCACCATGATCTGGCCGGGCTCGGTGCGCAGGCCGCGGCGGGTGTAGCGCTCGGCGATCGCGCGCCGCAGTTCGGGAAGGCCGATCGTGTCGTAGGAGCCCGTGTCGAAGTGCTCCGGAGCCAGCTGCGCGGCCCGGGTGTATGCGTCGGCCAGCTCCGGCACGGCGGGCAGCGCGGCCCTGGTGAAGTCGAGGAAGTCGGGTGCGAGCGAGGGCACGGCGTGCACCGCCGCTCCGGGGAGGCGCGTCACGCTGCCCGAGCCACGCACGCTCACGAGGTAGCCGCTGTCGCGCAGCTCGCGGTAGGCGGCGGCCACGGTGGTGCGGCTCACGCCCAGACGGGCCGAGAGCTCGCGCTCGGCGGGGAGGCGGCTGCCCGCGGGGATGCGGCCGTCGATGCCGAGCAGGCGGATCCGGTCGCGAGCGCGAGGTATGCCGGTCGCGTTCCGCGCTGCTCGCGCCAGTCGCCGAGGAGGGTCTGCAGGGCGCGAGCGCCGAAGTGGACATCAGCCATGCATCCAAGGTAGTCGGATTGGACCGCGCGGAGAAGGCCAATGGCACGATGAACTATCCGCTATGACGATCACCGCTCCCGTCGCGGCCGCCGCTCGTCCGGCGAGCCAGTGGCGCCTCCGCCCCCTTCCGCGGCTGCTCGCGGGCCTCGCGCTCTACGGATTCGCCGACGCGATGATGATCCGCGCGGCTATCGGAGTGGATCCCTGGACCGTCTTCGCGCAAGGCCTGGCCCGCCAGAGCGGACTCGGGATCGGACTGCTCACCAACCTGATCGGACTGCTCGTCCTCCTGTTGTGGATCCCTCTGCGGCAGCGGCCCGGCCTCGGGACTGTGCTGAACGTGCTGGTGGTCGGCACGATGATCGACGTCGGTCTGCGCGTGCTGCCGGCGCCCGAGGAGTGGTGGGCCCGCGGCCTGCTGTTCGCCGGCGGCCTGCTCCTACTCGCGGTGGCGAGCGGGATCTACATCGGCGCCCACCTCGGCCCCGGCCCTCGCGACGGGCTGATGCTCGGCCTGCACGCCCGCACGGGCCTGCCGATCTGGCTCGGCCGCTCGGGCGTCGAGGTGACGGTCCTGATGATCGGCTGGCTGCTCGGAGGCGACGTCGGCCTCGGAACCCTGCTCTTCGCCACGCTGATCGGGCCGCTCTGCTCGGTGACTCTTCCGCTGCTCGGCGTACGCCGGCGCTGACGCCTCACACGGCGGAGGCCCCACCCGGGAAGTCCGGGCGGGGCCTCCGGCGGTCGGTCCTACCGCGTGCCCGCGATCTCCGCGCGCATCCGCGCCGCCTCATCCGAGTCCTGGATCGACGCGATCCCCTCGGTGATCGAGGTGCCCGAGGCCGCACCGTCGTGCTCGTCCGCGCCGAGGGTGGTCTCGTCGAAGGGCGAGCGTCCGCCGAGGACCTCGCGGACCTGAACCATGTCGATCTGCTTGGTCCAGGTGCCCACCAGCAGGGTGGCGACGGCGTTCCCGGTGAAGTTGGTGACCGCGCGCGCCTCCGACATGAAGCGGTCGATGCCGACGATCACTCCGACGCCGTTCACCAGGTCGGGGCGGAACGACTGGAGGCCGCCGGCGAGGGTGGCCAGGCCCGCTCCGGTGACACCCGCCGCGCCCTTCGAGGCGATCATCATGAACAGCAGCAGGCCGATCTGCTCCGGGATCGACATCGGGGTGCCGGTCGCCGAGGCGATGAAGAGCGAGGCCATCGTGAGGTAGATCGCGGTGCCGTCGAGGTTGAAGGAGTAGCCGGTGGGCACCGTGATGCCGACGACCGGCTTGGAGACGCCCAGGTGCTCCATCTTCGCGATCAGGCGGGGCAGCGCCGCCTCGGAGGAGGAGGTTCCGACGATGAGCAGGTACTCGCGGGCCAGGTATTTCATCAGCGAGAAAATGCTGACTCCGGTCACCAGGCGCAGCAGCAGGCCGAGGATCACGACCACGAAGATCGCGCAGGTGATGTAGAAGCCGATCATCAGCGTGGCGAGGGCGACGACCGCGCCCCAGCCGGTCTTGCCGACGACCGCGGCGATCGCACCGAACGCGCCGATCGGAGCGACCCAGAGCACCATCGAGAGGATGCGGAAGACCAGGACCTGGAGCTGCTTGATCGCGCCGAGGATCGGCTGGCCCTTCGCTCCCATCTTCTGCAGGGCGAAGCCGACCAGGAGGGCCACGAAGAGGGTCTGCAGGATGCTGCCGTCGACCAGCGACGAGAACAGCGAGACCGGGATGATCCCGAGGATGAAGTCCGAGGTGCTCTCGACCTTGAGATCGCTCGTGTCGTAGGTGGCGCTCGAGATGTCGAGGCCCTCTCCCGGGTGCAGGACGTTGCCGACCACGAGGCCGATCGCCAGGGCGAAGGTCGACATCACGATGAAGTAGCCGAGGGCGAGGCCACCGACCTTGCCGACCGTCGCGGCCTTGGCGATCGAGCCGATGCCGATCACGATGGTGCAGAAGATGATGGGGGCGATCATCATCTTGATGAGGCCGACGAACGCTCTGCCGACCGGCTCAAGCGTCGCGGCGAACGCCGGAGCGAGGAGGCCGACGACCACACCCGCGGCCACGGCGATGATCACCGCGATGTAGAGCCAGTGGTTGCGGTCGATCCTCCTGCGGGTCTTCTTCGCGGGGGTGACCGCGGGGATCAACCGGTCGGCCGGTCGGCCGGGAGTCTTCGCCATGAGCGTGTCCTTCTCTTCGTCGAGGTGAGGGGATACGACGATCGTGGACCCGCCTGGGCCGGGCGCCTGCGTTGCGTTCATACTGTTCACGCCCGGGCGAACCGGCGGACGAAGGGGTGCGGATGGTCAGGACGCCTCTCGTCCGCGGCCCGCGCGGCAGCATCGCCGCACGGCTGTTCGTCGTGCAGCTGCTGTGCATCCTGCTGATCGGAGGCGCCGCCGTCGCGGTGCTCGCCCTCGACGCCAGGGGCCGGGCCGGCGACGAGGCCGCCCAGCGCAGCCTGGTCGTCACCCGGACGGTCGCCGACAACCCGTTCGTGCTCGAGGCGGCCCGGGCACCGGATCCGTCGGTCGGCCTCCAGCCGTACGCCGAGGAGATCATGGCGGACACCGGCGTCGACTTCCTCACGATCATGAGCCCGGACCGAACCCGCTACACCCACCGCGACCGCGACCAGATCGGCCTGCCCTTCCGAGGCACGATCGAGCCCGCGCTCGAGGGCCGCACCTTCACCGAGACGTACACCGGCACCCTCGGCCCCTCGGTGCGGGCTGTGGCTCCGATCGAGAGCGCCGACGGGACGGTCGTGGCGCTGGTGTCGGCAGGAGTGACGCTCTCGGCGGTCGACGCCTCCTTCGCCGCGCGCGTGCAGGTCGTCGCCTGGGGTGTGGTGGGGGCCGTGGCCCTCGGCGCGGTCGGTTCCTGGCTCCTCGCCCGCTACCTGCGGCGGGTCACCGCCGGGCGCGGGCCCGAGCAGATGGGCCAGGTCTTCGCCTACTACGAGTCGGTGCTGCACTCGGTGCGAGAGGGCCTGCTGCTGGTCGACGACCGCGGCCGGCTCGTGCTCGCCAACGACCACGCGCTCGAGCTGCTCGGGCTCGAGGGCCTGCGCACGCCGGTACCCGTCGCCGAGCTCGACATCCCCGAGGCTCTGCGGGAGCTGCTCCAGGCCGACGAGCCGGTCGCCGACCGCCTGGTCGTCGCGCACGAGCGGATCCTCGTGGTGAACGAGCGGCCCGCCGCCTCCCCCGGCGCCCGACCGCTGGGCACGGTCACGACTCTCCGCGACCGCACCGAGCTCCAACGGGTGAGCGGTGAGCTCGAGTCGATGCGCACGCTCTCGGACGCCCTGCGCTCGCAGACCCACGAGTTCTCGAACCGCCTGCACACCATCGCGTCGCTGATCGAGCTGGGCCGCCCGGATGAGGCCCTGGCCTTTGCGGCCGGCGAGCTGACTCTCAGTCAGCGTCTGGCCGACAGGGTGCTCGGCTCGGTGCAGGAGCCCGTGATCGCCGCGCTCCTGCTGGGCAAGGCGGCGCAGGCGCGCGAGCGCGGAGTCGAGCTGCACTTCGAGACCCACCTCGAACCCGGCACGCAGGGCCTCGAGCCGGGCGACCTGGTGACCGTGCTGGGCAACCTGATCGACAACGCGCTCGACGCGGCGGCCTCCTCCGCCCCCGAGCGGGAACCGTGGGTCGAGGTCTACCTCGGGCTGGCCGACGGGGATCTGGTCGTCCAGGTCTCGGACAGCGGCCCGGGAGTCGAGGCCGCCGCCGATGTCTTCGCCCGCGGCTACTCGACGAAGGAGTCGGACGCGTTCGGCCGCGGGATCGGCCTGGCGCTCGTGCAGCAGGTGGTGGAGCGGCTCGGCGGGACGATCGAGGTCTCGCGCCACGTGGGCGCGGTGTTCACGGTGCAGCTGCCGCTCCCGTCGCGGGTGGCGTCGTGATCCGCGTGCTCGTCGTGGAGGACGAGCCGCTGACCGCGAACGCGCACGCCGACTACGTGCGCCGGGTGGAGGGATTCGAGGTGGCGGCGGTCGCGGGCAGCGGGGCCGAGGCGATCCGAGCGCTCCGCGCAGATCCGGGGATCGCCCTCATCCTGCTCGACATGAATCTGCCGGACATGGGCGGGCTCGACCTCTGCCGGGCGGTGCGGGCGGCCGGCCTGGAGGTCGACGTGATCGCGATCACCGCCGTGCGCGACGCGGCCGTCGTGCGCGCCTCCGTCGCCGCCGGCATCGTGCAGTACCTGATCAAGCCGTTCGTCTTCGGCGTCTTCGCCGCCAAACTCTCCAGCTACCGGGCCTTCCGGGAGCGGATGCACGGCACCGCTGTCGCCAGCCAGCACGAGGTCGACGGCGCGTTCGCGGCCCTCCGCACCTCGAACGCGCCCGGCCTGGCCAAGGGGCTCTCGGTTGAGACCCTCGAGGCGGTGACCGCCCTGCTGGGCCCGGTCGGCCTCTCGGCAGGTGAGCTCGCGACCCGCCTCGACATCTCGCGGGTGACCGCCCGCCGCTACCTCGAGCACCTCGCTGACACCGGAGTCGCCGACCGCGCGCCCCGCTACGGCTCCCCCGGGCGCCCCGAGCTGGAGTACCGCCGGCGCTGAGCGGGCTCGTCGATCACGCCGCGCGCACCGCCTGGGCGATCTCCTCCTCGATCAGGTCGTAGTTGATCGCTGCTCCCACCCGCAGACCGTCGGCGGCCGAGGCGACCACCTGCGCCATCGGCTCGACCAGCGAGCCGGCGGCGAAGACTCCGGCCACGCTCGTCCTGCCCATCGGATCGACGGCGAGGTGCTGCGCGACCCCCGACGGGTGATCCGCGAGCTCCAGCCCGAGCCCCTCCGGAAGCCGTCCCTCGACCCGCGGGCCGACGACGACCGCGTCGAGCTCATGCAGCCGCCCCTCGATCAGGACGCCCGTGAGGCGGTCGCCATCGACAACGATCTCCTCGACGGTGCCCGGCACGAGGGATATCCCACGCGCGGCGAGCGCCGCGGCCTCGTCTCCTGTCGGCGCGGGCGTCCCGTTCAGGAGGACCGACGTCCGCTCGCTCAGCTGTCGGAACATCTGCGCCTGGTGCGGGGCGAAAGAACTGCCGAGCACGCCGATGCGCTGCCCGCGCACCTCGAAGCCGTGGCAGTACGGGCAGTGCAGCACGTCTCGGCCCCAGCGCTCGGCGAGGCCGGGGATCGAGGGCAGGAGGTCGCGGAGCCCGGTGGCGAGGAGAAGGCGGCGGGCCCGCAGCACCGTGCCGTCGGCGAGTGAGGCCGTCACCCCATCCGGCCCCGCGGAGGCGCGCACCGCCTCGCCCCCGACGAACCGCGCGCCGTAGCCTCGGCCTCGACGCGCGCCAGGCGCACCAGCTCGATCGGTGGCATGCGTCGCGGGTCATCA
>NZ_LIIN01000125.1 GCF_001634385.1 Rathayibacter tanaceti
TCCGTCGGGCACGCCTCGGCCGAGCCGAGCGGAGCGACGGAGGCCGCGGAGTAGCATCCGGCGGAGGCTACGCCCGCACGTCGACCAGGGTCCGTCCGTGCGCGCGACCCGCGAGCACCGCACCGGCGGAGTCGACGGCTCCAGCGAGCGGCACGGTCGTCGTCAGCTCGTCGAGCAGCGCCAGGTCGAGGTCGTGCGCGAGGCGGCGCCACGCCTCTTCGCGGAGCGTCCGCGGAGCCTCCACCGAGTTGATGCCGACGAGCGTCACCCCGCGGAGGATGAACGGCATCACGCTGACGGGCAGATCGGGCCCCTGGGCGAGCCCGCAGGCGGCGACGGTGCCGCCCCAGCGGGTCTGCGCGAGGGCGTTGGCGAGGGTGTGCGAACCCGCCGAGTCGACGGCTCCGGCCCAGTGCTCGGACTGCAGCGGCCGGCCGCCCTCCTGGAGCTCCGCACGGTCGAGCACGTCCGAGGCTCCGAGGCGCAGGAGCAGCGCTCCGTGCTCGTCGATGCGGCCGGTCGAGGCGACCACCTCGTGTCCCAGCCGGGCGAGGAGCGCGACGGCGAGGGAGCCGACGCCGCCCGAGGCTCCGGTCACCAGCACCGTCCGGCGCCGGGGCGCACGCCGTGCCGCTCCAGCGCGAGCACGGCGAGCATCGCCGTGAAGCCGGCTGTGCCGATCGCTCCCGCGCGAGCCGACGAGATCGCCCCCGGCAGCCGTAGCAGCGCGGAGGAGTCGACCCGGGCGCGCTCGGCGAGCCCGCCATCGTGCCGCTCGCCGAGGCCGGCGCCGTTCAGCACCACGCGGTCGCCGGAGTCGAAGCGCTCGGCCGCCTCGCCGTCCGCGTACTCGACGGTGCCGACCAGGTCGATCCCCGCCACCAGCGGCGTCCGCCGCACGATGCCGGGCCTGCCCGCGAGGGCGAGGGCGTCCTTGTAGTTGACGCTCGAGTACTCGACGGCGATCGACACGTCGCCGTGGGAGCGGTCGGGGTCGTCGCGCTCGAGGAGGCGGGCTCGGTTCGGGGTCTCGGAGTCGGAGTCGGAGTGCCGCTCGACGACGATGGCTCGGTACATGGGCCCACGCTACGCCCGCCGGGCCGCGGGCGGGCAGTCAGTTCAGCGCGCGCGTGCCCTCGGGCAGTGCACCTCCGGAGTAGAGGGCGGAGGCTGCGTCCTGCAGCGCGGTCAGCGCGACCCGCTGGGTCCACGGCCCATACGAGACGCGCGCGATGCCGAGCTCCTCCAAGCGCGCCGGTGCCTGCGAGCCGGGGACTCCGATGACGCTGACGCGCTGCCGGCCGACAGCGCCGACGAGCGACTCCAGCTCGGCGTCCGTCAGCAGACCCGGCACGAAGAAGCAGGTGGCGCCGGCATCGAGAAAGGCGCGGCCCCGCTCGATCGCGTCCGCGAGCACCTCGCCGCGGTCGCGGTCGCCGGCCCGCAGGAACACGTCGGTGCGCGCGTTCAGGGCGAAGGGGACCGCCTCCTCCTCGGCCGCGGCGACGGCCTTCTCGACCGCGCGCAGCGCCTGCGGAAGCGGCTTCGCCTGGTCCTCGAGGTTCGCGCCGACGACGCCGATGCCGATCGCGCGGCGCACCGCCTCGCCCGCATCGCCGTATCCCGCCTCCAGATCGGCCGAGACCGGCACCTCGACGGCTGCGACGATGCGCTCGATCATCCCCAGGTGCAGTTCCAGCGGGATCCGCTCGCCGTCCTCGTAGCCGAAGGTCGCCGCGATCGAGTGGCTGGCCGTCGCGACGGCCCGCGTCCCCGGCAGTGCGGCGACCGTGGTGGCGCTGATCGCATCCCAGACGTTCACCACCTGCAGCAACTCAGGGGCGGTGTGGAGGTCGACGAGGGTGCGTCCGTGCGCTTCGATGCTCATGCGACGAGCGTAGGGCCCGAGTGGGAGGCGCACGACACTGCGTCGCAGCCGGCGCACACGACGAGCTGGGCGCGGCAGGCCGGATCGAGGCAGTTGCGCATCCGGCTGGTCGGCGCCGCACACCCTGCGCAGCGCCCCAGCACCTCGGCGTCCGGTGAGAAGGTGACGGAGCCGCGGCCGTCGAAGACGTAGAGCGCGCCGCGCCAGAGACCACGGTCGCGGCGTGCCTCTGCGTAGCGGATGACGCCTCCATCGAGCTGGTATACCTCGCTGAACCCGCGCGCCGTCATCAGGCTCGAGAGGACTTCGCAGCGGATGCCTCCGGTGCAGTAGGTGACCACGGGCCGATCCTTGAGATGGTCGTAGACCCCGGAGTCGAGCTGCTCGACGAACTCGCGGGTGCTGGCGACTCCGGGCACCACCGCCCTGTCGAAGCGGCCGATCTGGGCCTCGAACGCGTTGCGGCCGTCGAAGAGCACCACGTCCTCGCGCTCGGCGACGAGCGCGTCGAGCTCATCGGGCGCGAGACGGGGAGCGGTACCGACGACGCCGCTCGCCTCCACCCGCAGCTCCTCCGGCGCGCCGAACGAGACGATCTCGTCGCGCACCTTGACCGAGAGCCCGGGGAAGTCGAGGCTGCGGCCGTCGTTGTCGAGGCCGGAGCCGTCGCTCCACTTCACCTCGAGCCCGTGGAACGCCGAGTACTCGCGGGTGCGTCGGACGTAGCGCTTCAGCGCCTCCATCTCGCCGCCCAGGGTGCCGTTCACGCCGTGCGACGAGAGCAGGAGGCGTCCCCGCAGCCCCAGCGACTCGCAGAGTTCACGCTGCCACAGCCGCACGGACTCGGGGTCGGCCAACGGCACGAAGCGGTAGAACAGCAGGATCTTCGGCAGCACCGGCACATCCTACGAGGACGTCCTGTCGAGGGCGCGGTGTGTGGCAGCATCGTCGGGTGCCCGACCCCTCCACCACCGTGCCGCACTCGCGGTTCGAAGATGTCTTCGGGCTCGCCACCGGTGCGTTCGTCGTCTCGCTCGGTCTGTACTTGCTGCGTTCGAGTCAGGCGGTCACCGGCGGCACGGCCGGCCTCGCGCTGCTGCTGGGCTACCCGGTCGACCTCCCGTTCGGTGTGATCCTCGTGGCGGTGAACGTCCCGTTCCTCGCGCTCTCGCTGTGGAAGAAGGGCTGGCGCTTCACGCTCCGGACGATGTGCTCCATCCTCCTCGTCTCGCTGCTGGCAGGCCTGCATCCGCTCGCCGTCGGCGACCTGCGCATCGAGCCGATCTACGGCGTGCTGACCGGCGATGTGCTCGCGGGCATCGGGCTGCTCATCCTGTTCCGCCACGGGTCGAGCCTGGGCGGGTTCAGCATCCTCGCCCTTCTCGCCCAGGAGCGGATGGGCTGGCGGGCCGGTTACGTGATGATGGCGCTGGACGCCGGCGTCGTCGTGGCGGCGCTCCTGGTGGTCCCGCCCGTCAACGTGCTCCTCTCGGCGGCGGGCGTCGTGGTGCTCAACCTGGTCCTCGCGTTCAATCACCGGCCGGGGCGGTATCTCGGCTCGTGATCGCCGGCAACCCCTGCGCGCGGAGCGAGTGGTTCCTAGGCTGGAGGAGGTGGGCGCCCGCCCGCCCTTCCCGAACGGAGACCCCGGATGTCCGACTGGACCTACGACCCCTACGCCCGCCTCGGCGAGGTGCCGACCTTCGCGCTCGAGAGCGACGACATCGCCGACGGCCGGCCACTCGCCGCCCGCCACTACGGCGAGGGCTCAGGTGGCGAGGACGTCTCGCCGCACCTGCGCTGGTCGGGAGCGCCGGAAGGGACGAAGAGCTTCGCCGTGACGGTGTTCGACCCCGACGCGCCGACCGGCTCAGGCTTCTGGCACTGGGCCGTGTACAACCTCCCCGCCGACACCACCGAGCTGCCCACCGGCGCCGGCGCGGCCGGGTTCGAGCTGCTGCCGGCGGGTGCGCAGACCCTCCCCAACGAGATGCGGCTGCGCCAGTTCGTCGGAGCGGCGCCGCCGGACCGCGAGCACCGCTACTTCTTCGTGGTGCACGCCCTCGACGTCGAGTCCCTCGACCTCGACCCGGAGTCGACTCCCGCGATCCTCGGCTTCACCGCACACTTCCACACGCTCGCGCGCGCGCAGATCATCGCCACTGCGACCCCGGACGGTGCGACGGGCTGAGCCCGGCGGCGCTCGCCCAGGGAGGGCGGACACCCGGCGGGGTCGCGGTCCTGCTCCGAGCCCGGCCGATCCCGCCGTCGAGTGCGCGTCGGAGGCGGCCGGGCTAACCGAAGAGAGTGCGCGCCTCCTCGTAGCGCGAGTCGGGCACGGTCTTGAGGGTGCCGAGCGCCTCGGCGAAGTCGACGTGGTAGATGTCGGTGCCGCGCAGGGCGACCATGCGGCCCCAGTGCTCGGCGACGACGGAGTCGATCGCGGCCATGCCCAGGCGGGTCGCGAGCACGCGGTCGAACGCGGTGGGAGTGCCTCCACGCTGGATGTGGCCGAGGGTCGTGGCGCGGGTCTCGATGCCCGTCCGCTCCTCGATCATCGGGGCGAGCATCTCGCCGATGCCGCCCAGGCGTGGCCGGCCGAAGGCGTCGAGGCCGCGCTCGGAGTGGGCGTCGTCCATCGTGTCGAGCGAAAAGCCCTCGGCGACGACGACGAGCGGGGCGCGACCGCGGTCCTGTGCGCTCTGCACCCACTCGACGATCTGGTCGATCGAGGTGCGCTTCTCGGGGATGAGGATCACGTGCGCGCCGGCGGCCATCCCCGAGTGCAGGGCGATCCAGCCGACGTGGCGTCCCATCACCTCGGCGACCATGCAGCGTCCGTGGGAGTCGCCGGTGGTGCGGAGGCGGTCCATCGCGTCGGTCGCGATGCCGACGGCCGTGTCGAAGCCGAACGTGTAGTCGGTGGCTCCGAGATCGTTGTCGATGGTCTTGGGCACCCCGACGATCTTGAGGCCCGCATCGGTGAGGCGCTTGGCCGCCGCGAGCGTGCCCTCGCCTCCGATCGCGATGATCGAGTCGATGCCGTTGCGCTCCATCATCTCGGCGATGCGCTCGGGACCGCCGTTGTCGCCCTCGAACGGGTTCGTCCGGCTGGTGCCGATGATCGTGCCGCCCTGCTTGGCGATGCCCTGGATCTCGGGCCGACCCAGCGGCACGAGATCGCCGTCGACCACACCGCGCCAGCCGTTGCGGAAGCCGACGAACTCCTGGTCGTACACCTTGATGCCCTTGTAGACGGCCCCGCGGATGACAGCGTTCAGCCCTGGGCAGTCGCCGCCGGAGGTCAGGATCCCGATCTTCACCCGCTCAGGTTAGAGGACACGGTGAACGGATGTGCACGCGGACGACGACGGGCCCCTCCTCGCCGCCTCGAGGAAGGGCCCGTCATCATGCGTCGCGCTAGTTGGCCTGGCTGGTGTTGAGTTCGCCGTTCACGCCGCGGGGGAAGAATCCGCCGGTGCGCGAGGCCTTGGGGGTGAGGTAGACGACGTTGAGCACCTGGCCGGGGTTCCGGCTGAAGGCGATCGAGCTGGCGTCGGCCGGGACGATGTTCGCCTGGCCGCCGACCTTCACGCCCTGGTCGACGTCGGTCTTCCCGTCGAGGCTGTCCCGAGCATCCGAGAGCCTGCCCGCCGAGTCCGACAGGTCGGCCGCGTAGAGCGCCGAGCGGATGGCTCCCGCGTGGTACGCCTCCACCGCCAGGATGCCCGCTGCAGCATCGAGGTACGTCTTCGACTGGATGAGGGGAGCGGCACCCTTGTATGCGGTGACTCCCACGTCCTCGAAGACGAAGGCGCCGAGCAGGAAGTTGGCCTCGCTCGCGAACGGGTCGAAGCTTCCTCCCGGCTTGATCAGCCCGGCCGCCGTGGCGGCCGCGGTGAAGCTGGCCTTGAGGTCGATCGCCGGGCGCGCGACGGCGGCGGTGCCGAGGGCCCCGCGGAGGAACTTGACGTGCGCCTTCTCGTCGTTCGCGACCTCGGTGGCGAAGCTCTTGAGCCACGGGGTCGTGAAGGTGACGGGTCGGCCGCCGATGACGCCGCCGGGCGTGCCCCTGCCGGTCACGTCCGAGCCACCGAGTCCGCTGCCGTAGACGGCGCGGAGGTAGAACTCGGCCTCGAGGTACTCGAGGTTGAGGGCGAAGTTGAGGATCGAGGCGTCGCTGGGGCCGCTGGCAGCGACCTCCTCGGCGGAGGCGGTGGGTGCGGCGAGGGCCGCGGCACCGATGCCGAGACCGGCGACTCCCGTGGCCTCGAAGAAACGGCGACGGTCGAGAGCTGTCTCGGAGCTCCGGGCGATCGCTGTGCGGATGAAGGTCGTGTCGAACATGTGCGCATCTCCAGTGATAGGCGGGTGCCGGGCGGCTTCAGCGCCGCCTCGACAGCGCGAAGCTACGCCCGGGATCTCGCTCCTGACCAGTGCAATCCGTGGATCGGACGTGCGCATGTGTTCTGGCCGTCTGGACCAATCCGCCGGGCGTGTCGCTCCGAACACGTGGTGCATGGGGGCTCTGCGCAGACCGCCTCCAGCCCATGTCGGACCCTGCGGTTAGCATCGCTGCGTGCCGACCACTGCTCCCGCGTCCTCTCCCTCCTGGGCGACGGTCTACGCGCCGGTCGAGCCCGTGGATCTCGCGCTCACGATCCGCACCCTGCTGCGCGGCTCGGGTGATCCGACGATGCTGATCGACGCCTCCGGCTTCTGGCGGGCGTTCCGCACTCCGCTCGGTCCCGGCACGCTCCATCTGCGGCAGGCCGTCGACGGCTCGGTGCACGCTCGCACCTGGGGCGAGGGTGCCGAGTGGCTGATCGATCACGTCCCCGAGCTGCTGGGCCACGGTGACGACTGGAGCGGCCTCGACCTCTCGGCGCACACGCCGCTCGCGGAGGTGCTCCGCCGCTCCTCCGGTCTGCGGCTCACCCGCGCGAACTTGGTGTTCGAGATGCTGGCGCCCTCGATCCTCGAGCAGAAGGTCACCAGCACGGAGGCGTGGCGTGCGTACCGCATGCTTGTGCGGCTGCACGGCGAGCCGGCCCCCGGCCCGGTCGCGCTGCACGTGGCTCCGAGTGCGGAGCAGTGGCGGCGTGTCCCCTCGTGGGATTGGCACCGCGCGGGCGTCGATCCCCGGCGCTCCCGCACCCTTCTGACGGCGGCGCTGGTCGCCTCCGGCCTCGAGCGCACCCTCGCACTCGGCAGGGGAGGGGCGGAGGTGGCCCGCCGGCTGCAATCGGTGCCGGGGATCGGGCCGTGGACCGCCTCCGAGGTGATGATGCGCGCGCACGGCGACCCGGATGCGGTCAGCGTCGGCGACTACCACCTCGCCTCCTCCGTCGGCTTCGCGCTGAGCGGGCGCCTGGGTGTCGACGACGACGGGATGCTCGAGCTGCTCGAGCCGTGGCGCGGGCACCGGCAGCGGGTCATCCGGCTGATCGGCTGCAGCGGGGCCAGGAAGCCCCGGCACGGCCCTCGACTGACGATCCAGGATCATCGGTGGCACTGAGACGCTCCTCCACAGCCCGGGATCGGCCGGGAGTCGGCCGGAGCACCGCGTCACGCCCGGCCTGCGCGCCGAGTCGGGCCTAGCCTCGAAGGATGGAGCAGTCGACGACCTCAGGTGTGCCCGGCAGCGACCCGGAGCGCGAGCCCGACGACGCCGTGGTGCAGCCCGAGGGCGCCGACGACGGCGTTGAGGAGGCGTCTGAGCAGAGCGCGACGAGGGCCGACGGCGAGGGGGATGCCACGGTCGATGACGAACCGGTCGTCGAGGACGAGCCGGTGGGGGAGGTCGAGGCTCGTGGGGCGGCAGACCCGGCAGAGGTCGGCGGCGAGGAGGAGCCCGTCGCGGAGGAGGAGCCCGTCGCGAGCGCGGAGCCGGTGTCCGACGGAGAGCCTGCTGCTCCGACTCCGCTCGACTCCGTCGACCTGCCGATGACCGAGCGGGTCGAGGCGCTGGTGCGCCGCTGGCTGGCGCGCAGCCGCGAGTTCCCGGTCGAGCCGGCCGCCCAGCGCCTGGCCGGGGTCCTCGAGGATCCGAACGGTCTCGACTTCACCGTGGGCTTCGTCGACGGCGTCGCCCGCCCCGAAGACCTGACGGTCGCCGCCGAGAACCTGGCGGCGCTCACCGCGAAGACCCCCGCCTTCCTCCCCTCCTACCTGCGCGCCGCCATCACCGCGGGCGGCGCCGTCGGCCCGGTGCTGCCGTGGGTCGTCGTGCCCGCCGCCC
>NZ_LIIN01000126.1 GCF_001634385.1 Rathayibacter tanaceti
CCAGCGTCCGCCCGCCTGGACCGGATGGGCGCGGCCTACGTCGCGACCGGCGCCGTGCTGCTCGTGGCGGTGCCCGACCTCGGCATCGTCGTCGCGGTCGCCGCCTTCGCGGTCGCGGCGTCTTCACAGCACCCTCGAACGCGGCGATGCTGCTGCTGCGCGATCAGGAGAGCCCCGCCGCTGTCCGCTCGCAGGTGTTCACGATCGGCGCGGGTCTGCGCTCGGCCGCCGCGGCCGTCGGCGCGGCACTGGCGGGTGCCGCCTCCGGGTTCGGAGCCTCGTGGCTCGTCGCGGGGATCGCCGCCGTCTGGATCGGCTCCGGCCTGCTGCTACGGCTGTTCCCTGCCCGCGAGCGAGGCTGAGTCGCGGCACTCGCGCTCGGCGCCGGCTCAGCGCGCCTCTCGGCCTCGATCGCGCACGTGGAGCGCCCGTTGACGCACGCAGCCCGATGACGCAGCCCTATAACGGCACACAGCACGGGCCGCTGAGGCCGCGGGGGAGCGGCGGACGTCCAGCATGGTCCGATCGAATGGAGGCATGGCTCAGAAGACGGTCGCGGACCAGCTCATCGCCCAGCTCATCGACGCAGGTGTCTCCCGGATCTACGGGATCGTCGGAGACTCGCTGAATCCGATCGTCGATGCGGTGCGGCGCAGCGGCGGCTCCGAGAAGGGGGGCATCGACTGGATCCACGTGCGCAACGAGGAGGCGGCCGCCTTCGCCGCGGGTGCAGAGGCGCAACTCACCGGCCGGCTCGCCGTGTGCGCGGGGAGTTGCGGCCCGGGCAACCTGCACCTGATCAACGGCCTCTACGACGCGCACCGCTCCGGCGCTCCCGTGCTCGCCATCGCCAGCCACATCCCGAGCGGCGAGATCGGCTCCTCCTACTTCCAGGAGACCCACCCCGACCGCCTCTTCGTCGAGTGCTCGAACTACCGCGAGCTGGTCTCGACCGCCGCGCAGGCGCCCCGCGTGGTGAACGCGGCGATGCGCAGCGCAGTGGCCCTGAGCGGAGTGGCCGTGGTCACTCTCCCGGGCGACGTCGCCGAGTTCGACGCGGTCGGTGAGTTCCCCGCGTTCGTGCTGCCGTCGCCTCCCGTGCTCGTCCCGGACGAGGGCGATGTGCGGGCGCTCGCCGCCGCGATCGACGAGGCGAGGACGGTCGCGGTCTTCGCCGGCGCGCGTGCGGAACGCCCATGACGAGGTCGTCGCCTTCGCCGAGTTGGTCGGCGCCCCCGTGGGTCACAGCCTGCGCGGCAAGGAGTGGATCCAGCACGACAACCCGTACGACGTCGGCATGACCGGGCTGTTGGGCTACGGCGCGGCGCACGCCGGCATCCACGACGCCGACCTGCTGGTGCTGCTCGGCACCGACTTCCCCTATGAGCAGTTCCTGCCCGACGCCTCCGAGGTCGTGATCGCGCAGGTCGACACCGACGCGTCCAAGCTCGGCCGCCGGGTGAGCGTCGCGCATCCGGTGCACGGAGACGTCGCCGCGACGCTCCGGGCGCTGATGCCGCTCGTGCACCGCAAGGACCACCGCTTCCTCGACAAGACACTGAAGAAGCACGAGAAGCTGGTGACGGGAGTGGTCGGCGCCTACACCGAGGTCGAGAAGCGCCGCCCGATCCACCCCGAGCTCGTCGCCTCCACCCTCGATGGGCTGCTCGCGGACGACGCGATCGTCACCGCCGACACCGGGATGGGCAATGTCTGGCAGGCCCGGTACATCACTCCGAACGGCCGCCGCCGCCTGATCGGCTCGTACCTGCACGGATCGATGGCCAACGCTCTGCCGCAAGCGGTCGGCGCGCAGCTCTCGCACCCCGGTCGGCAGGTCGTGTCGCTCAGCGGCGACGGTGGGCTCGCGATGCTGATGGGCGAGCTCGTGACGGTGGCGGCGTACCGCCTCCCGGTCACCATCGTGGTGTTCAACAACTCCACGCTCGGCCTGGTCAAGGTCGAGATGCTGGTCGACGGGTTCCCCGACTTCGGAGTGGATGTGCCGATGGTCGATTACGCGAAAGTCGCCGAGGCGGTCGGGATCCGCGGGATCCGCGTCGAGGACCCGCGCGAGGTCGAGGGCGCGCTGCGCGAGGCGCTCGCCGAGGACGGCCCGGTCCTCGTCGACGTGGTGACCGATCCGCTCGCCCTGTCGCTGCCGCCGACCGTGACCGGCGCGCAGGTGAAGGGCTTCGCGCTCGCCATGTCGAAGATCGTGATGAACGGTGGAGCGGGCGAGGCGATCGCCCTCGCGCGATCGAACGTCAAGCACCTCCTGCCGTGAGGGTGGTCGCGGCGGGCGCCCCGTGCGACCGCCGCGCGAGCCCTGCCGGGATCGTCGTGATCGCAGGCGCGGCGGCGGCCGGTGCTCGATCGGGCGCAGCGGGCGGTCAGCGTGCCAGGGAGCGCCACAGCGCTTCGAGGTCCGCCGCCATGTCGAGGGAGCGGTCGAGCGCCCACTGGATCTGGATGCCGTCGGCGGCCGCGATCAGCAGCCGCGCGGCCTGCTCCGGGTCGAGGTCGGCGCGGGCCGACCCGTCGGCGATGCGCGCGCGGATCGCCTCCGCCAGCTGTCCGCGGATGACCTCGATCCGGCCGGTGAAGTGTGGGTGCGCCGGGTGCTCCGGATCCTCCGCCGCGGCCGCGAGGGTGAGGTGCAGCTGCACGAGCCCCGGGACGTCGCGGTTGTGGCGCATGACCGCCACCAGCCCGTCGATCGCATCGGTCGCGGTGGCGAGCTCGGTGGAGTCGATCTCGTCGCGCTTCTCGAGGATCGCGGTGAGCAGGTGCTCCTTCGAGTCGAAGTAGTGCATCAGCCCGGGCAGGCTCACCCCGTTCAGCCGCGCCACCTCGCGGAGGGAGGTGCCGCGGTAGCCCTCGCGCGCGAACACGTCGAGCGCCACTCTCAGGATCTCCTGGCGTCGCGCGATCCCCCGGGCATACGGTCCGCGCTGAGGCATGCCTCTGATGGTAGGGCAGGCAGAGGGCCGACTCTGGCGCCACTTAACCCGTTCGATGTACGGTTTTCGGAGCCGTGGCACCGGAGCACGGATGATCGGAGCGCAGCATGACCCACGCCGACCACCTTGACGACCTCACCCTCGAGGAGCGGGCCGCCCTCACCAGCGGCCACAGCTTCTGGACGACCCCGGCCGTCGAGCGCCTGGGCATCCCCTCGATCACCCTCACGGACGGCCCGCACGGCGTGCGTCTGCAGCGCACAGGAGGCGACCACCTCGGCCTGGACGACAGCGAGCCCGCGACCTGCTTCCCGCCCGCCGTCGCGCTCGGCTCCACCTGGGACGTCGACCTCGCCCGCCGGGTCGGCGTCGCGCTCGGCGACGAGGCCAGTGCCCTCGGCGTCGGCGTCCTCCTCGGGCCGGGCATCAACATCAAGCGTTCACCGCTGTGCGGGCGCAACTTCGAGTACTTCTCCGAGGATCCGCTCGTCAGCGGCGTGCTGGGCTCCGCTCTCGTCGGGGGCGTGCAGAGCCGCGGAGTCGGCGCCTCGCTCAAGCACTTCGCCGCGAACAATCAGGAGACCGACCGCCTCCGTGTCAGCGCCGATGTCGACGAGCGGCCCCTGCGCGAGATCTACTTGCGCGCGTTCCAGCGCGTGGTCACCGAGCAGCAGCCGTGGACCGTGATGTGCTCGTACAACCGGATCAACGGCGTGCTCGCCTCCGAGAACCCCTGGCTGCTGACGAGCGTGCTGCGCGAGGAGTGGGGCTTCGAGGGCCTCGTCGTGTCGGACTGGGGTGCCGTCGACGACCGGGTCGCGGGAGTCGCCGCAGGGCTCGACCTCGAGATGCCCTCGAGCGGAGGCCGCAACCCCGCGCGTCTCGTCGCGGCCGTGCGCTCCGGCGAGCTGGACGAGGCGCACGTGACCACCGCCGCCCGCCGCACCCTCGAGCTGCTCGACCGCGTCGCCGCGGGCGCGGGCCTGGCCGGGGCGGTCGATCAGGAGGCGCACCACGAGCTCGCCCGCGAGGTCGCGTCGCGCGCGGTGGTGCTCCTCAAGAACGACGACGCCGTGCTGCCCCTCGCACCGCGGGGGAGTGTCGCCGTGATCGGCGAGTTCGCGCGGACGCCGCGATACCAGGGAGCGGGCAGCTCGCAGATCGTGCCGACCCGCCTCGACTCCGCCCTCGACGCCCTGCGCGGGACTCTCGGCGAGCGGATGGTGTTCGCCCCCGGCTTCACGACCGACGGCTCCGGCGATGCCGCCGCGCTGCGGGAGGAGGCGGTGGCGGCGGCCGCCGACGCCGACACGGTCGTGCTGTTCCTCGGGCTGCCCGCCCAGGAGGAGTCCGAGGGCTTCGACCGCACTCACTTGGAGCTCCCCGCCGAGCAGATCCTGCTGCTCGACGCCGTGCTGGAGCGCACTCCGCGCGCGGTGGTCGTGCTCTCCAACGGCGGAGTCGTCCGCACCTCCGGTTGGCACGACCGGGTGCCGGCGATCGTCGAGGGCTGGCTGCTCGGCCAGGCGGGTGGAGGCGCGATAGCCGACGTCCTGACCGGCGCGGTGAACCCCTCCGGTCGGCTCACCGAGACGATCCCGCTGCGGCTCGAGGACAGCCCTGCACACCTCGGATTCCCCGGCGCCTTCGGGCACGTGCGCTACGGCGAGGACGTGTTCGTCGGCTACCGCGGCTACGACGCGCGTGCCGCCGAGGTCGCGTTCCCGTTCGGCCACGGACTCTCGTACACCCGCTTCGAGTACCACGGGCTGGTGGTCGAGCAGCGCGAGGGCGGGCTCCGGGTGCGGCTCGAGGTCTCGAACGAGGGCGGGCGGGACGGGCGCGAGGTGGTGCAGGTCTACACGGGGCTCCCGGGCTCCGCGATCCCGCGGGCGGTCAGGGCGCTCGCCGCGTTCACCGTCGTCGACATCCCGGCCGGAGGCGCGGCCGAGGTCGTCCTCGACGTCCCGCGCGAGGAGCTCGCGTACTTCCACCCCGGCGCCGGCCGCTGGGTGGTCGAGGGCGGCGAGTACACGATCGAGGTCGGCGCCTCCAGCCGCGACCTCCGACAGAGCGTGCGGGCCGAGGTGGAGGGCGACGCGCTCGCCCTTCCGCTGACGGCGTCCTCGACCGTCGCCGAATGGCTGGCGCATCCGCTGGCCGGCGCGCGGCTCCGGCAGGTTCTCAGCTCCGGAGACGGAGCGCTCGGCGCGGCCGTCACCGACCCCGGCATGGCCGCGCTGCTCGGCTCGATGCCGCTCGGGCGCCTCGCGGTGTTCCCGGGCAGCCCGCTCACTGAGGAGGCGCTGGACTGGCTGGTCGAGGAGGCGCGCGCTGACGCCGCTGTCCCGGACGGCCGCTCCCGGGGTGCCGCTCCCGGGACGCCGCTCAGGGGGCGAGCGAGACCGAGTCGGCGTCCATCCGCTCGCCGCACTCGGCACAGTGCAGCTGCGGATCCAGGCGGGCCCCGCAGCGGTGCTCGTAGGGCTGCCGGGCCGAGGGGGCGCACGCCCAGCGCTCGCCCCAGGCAGCGAGAGCGATCAGCACCGGCACGGCGTCGCGGCCCGCCTCGGTGAAGCGGTACTCGAAGCGCGGCGGGCGGTCGGAGTAGGCCACGCGTTCGATCACGCCGTGCTCTTCGAGGCTGCGCAGCCTCGCCGTCAGCACGTCGCGGGGTGCGCCGGTGAAGGCCTGGATGCGGTCGAATCGACGCTCGCCGAACGCGATCTCTCGCAGCACCAGCAGACTCCACCGCTCGCCGAGCACCTCGAGTCCCGACGCGATGGGACAGTCCCGGGGAGTGATGGCGGGGGTCGTCACGGGGTCTCCACTCCGGCGCGTCCTGCGCCTGATCGGGTCAGTTGGGAATTCCTACTCACCAGGATGGTGTTGCCCGATGGAGAGGCCGCGATCGCCGCGGCCCGCAGAACGGGAGTCCCCACCATGACATCACTCCACGGAGCCGTCGTCCTCGTCACCGGAGCGAACGGAGGCCTCGGGTCCGAGTTCGTCGCCCAGGCGCTCGCGCGCGGTGCGTCGAAGGTCTACGCCGCCGCTCGTCGCCCGAAGGAGTGGGGCGACGAGCGCATCGTTCCGCTCGTGCTCGACGTGAACGACGCGGAGTCGATCGCCGCGGCCGTCGAGGCTGCGCAGGACGTCACCGTGCTGATCAACAACGCGGGTGTCTCGGGAGCGAGCCACAGCCTGCTCGAGCTCTCGGCCCAGGAGTTGCGCGACGTGATGGAGACGAACTTCTTCGGTCCCGTGCTGCTCGCGACGGCGTTCGCGCCGCGCCTGTCGGCGGCCGAGGGCGCTGCGATCATCGACGTCCACTCGGCCCTCAGCTGGTACGCGGTCGCCGGCGGTTACAGCGCGTCGAAGGCGGCCCTGTGGTCGGCGACGAACTCGCTCCGCCTGGAGCTCGCTCCGCAGGGGGTCCACGTGCTCGGCCTCCACGTCGGCTACATCGACACTCCGATGGCCGCGGGCGCCGAGGGCCCGAAGGCGAGCCCGGTCGACGTCGTCGGCCAGGCCTACGACGGTCTCGAGGCGGGCGCCTTCGAGGTGCTGGCGGACGAGACGAGCCGCCAGGTGAAGTCCGGGCTGACCGCGCCCTTCGAGGCGGTCTACCCGCAGCTGGCGGGCGTCTGACTCCTGCACGACGGCAGCCGGGAGCGGCCCTCGCGCACGATGGTGGCTGAGGGCCGCTCCCGGCCGACGTGCTGAACGGCTACTCGCCCAGCGTGATGGCCTGCGCCTCGACGAGCTCCGGCTCGGCCTCGTGGGCGTCGGCGCGTGCCAGGGTGCGTCGGCCGAGCAGAACGATCAGCGCGGCGACCGCCACTGCTCCGGCCGCGGCGTACATCGGGAAGGCCGGCGAGATCGCGGCGGCCAGGGCGGAGGCGGCGGGCGGGGCGATCGCGCCGCCGAGGAAGCGGACGCCCGAGTAGGCGGAGGAGGCGACGGAGCGAGGCAGGTCGGTCGCCTCCATGACGCACTCGGTCAGCACCGTGTTGACCACACCGAGCAACAGCCCGCCGACGATGATGCAGGCGATCAGTCCGACCCGCGACGAGATCGCGAGCCCACCGGCCACAAGGTCGAGCGCGAGCAGTACCAGCACCGAGCGCAGCACCACGGTCCGCGGCAGGCGAGAGGTGAGCAGCGGAGCGACGAACACCGAGGTGATCGCGACGCCCAGGCCCCAGCCGAAGAAGGTGAAGCCCAGGCCCATCTCATCCAGGCCCAGCGGGTAGGGCGTGTAGGCCAGCAGGACGAAGAAGCCGATGTTGTAGAAGAGGGCTGCTGCGGCCAGCGTGCGGATCGCCGGCACCTTCAGGGCGGCGAACGGCGCCGACAGCGGGGTGGGGGTCGGCTTCGGACCGTCCTCGTGCAGCAGCGTCGCGATGGCGATGAAGCCGACGGCCATCAGCACGGCGGTGCCGAAGAACGGACCGCGCCACGAGACGCTGCCGAGGAGCCCGCCGAGCAGCGGGCCGACGGCGATGCCGATGCCCAGCGCGGCCTCGTAGAGCACGATCGCCGCGGAGGAGCCTCCGCTCGCCGCACCGACGATGGTCGAGAGCGCGGTCGAGATGAAGAGCGCATTGCCGAAGCCCCAGCCGGCGCGGAAGCCGATGACGCCCTCGACGCTGCCCGCCGTGCCGGCGAGCGCGGCGAACACCACGATCAGCACCAGGCCGATCATCAGCGTCTTCTTGGCTCCGATGCGGCTCGAGAGCCAGCTGGTGAAGAACATCACGACGCCGGTGATGACGAGGTAGCTCGTGAACAGCAGCGAGGTCTCGGTCGGTGTCGCGTGCAGGCTCTCGGCGATGGCCGGGAGGATCGGGTCGACGAGCCCGATGCCCATGAAGGCGATGACCGCGGCGAACGCGACGGCCCACACAGCGAGCGGCTGCTTCAGGATCGAGCCCTGCGCGGGCGGGTGGGGGGAGGTGGTCACGGCGT
>NZ_LIIN01000127.1 GCF_001634385.1 Rathayibacter tanaceti
GCGACGCTCTGCACGCCCGCGCGCGGCACGACGGGCGCCGCGCGGGTCACGCCGCTCCGCCCCTGGTGGTGAGGCGGCGGACGACCAGCGGCACATCGGAGGGACGCGGAACGAGCGTACGCGCCGGCGGCCGGATCGCGAGCAGCATGACCACGAGCGCCATCAGGATCCCGCTCGCGTTGGCGATGGCGGCGGCGATCGCCCCGTTCGCCGGGCCGAAACCAAACAGCAGCGCGAGGCAGGTGATCAGGCCCGCGCCCTGCGCGAGGGTCAGGCGGAGGCCCTTGTTGCGCGCCGAGAGCACCTCGCCGGCGCTGACGGTGACGACCACGAAGATCGAGCCGATGATCGCGACGATCACCGCGGGCAGCGCCTCCGCGAACTCGGAGCCGAAGAGGAACGGCACACCCCAGGGCGAGACCGCCGCGAGGAACAGCGCCGAGGCGACCCCCACGGCGAACGCCGAGCGCAGCGCATCCCCGGTCACCGTGACGCGGGCGACGCCCGCGGTGCGGGTGATGTCCGAGAACACCGGAGCCGCGATCGCGTGCGCGAGGAACACCGGCAGGGTGCCGATGGTCACGGCGACCGAGTAGAGCCCCGCCTGGTGCGAGCCGATCAGCGGCAGCATGATCACCTGGTCGAGGCGCTGGTACGCCGCGTCCGAGGCCTGGGCGCCGTAGAACGTGACGCTGCCGCGCAGGACCGGGCGCCAGGGAGCGGGCGCGGCGCCCCGGGTGCGGTTGAGCAGCGAGCCGATCAGGGCCGTCATGACCGAGCCGGCGAAGTTCGACCAGAGCACCCCCGAGACCGTGATCGCGTCGAGGAGGAACAGCAGCACGATCCCGCCGACGTACACCAGCGGCTGGGTGGCCTGGAGCAGGGCGACCGCCCCGAAGCGCCGCTGCGCGCCGACCACGCCGATGTCGATCATCCAGCAGACCATCAGCGGCGTGCCGGTGATCGCGACGACGACCGCGATCGTGGCCGCCTCGTCCAGCGCCGAGAGCAGGGTGGAGGCGAGCAGCCAGGCGACGAGCGCCGCGGGGATCGCCGTGAGCAGCGCGAGCCGGCGGGCGGTGCGCACCGCCCCGAGGTCGCCGGCGGCCAGCACACGCCGCCGGATCTCGAGCGGCATGCCGAGTGCGAGGACGATCGGGACGAGGTACATCGACGCGAGGGCCGCGGCCGTCTCCCCGCGGCCGCTCGGGCCGAGGGACTGCGCGATGATCGGAGCGCTGACCAGGCCGAGAGCAGCGACCGAGAGCCGGCTCGCCAGCATGGTGATCGGGGAGTCGAGCAGGCGCAGCAGGCGGCTCACGAGGCGTCCACGGAGCGGGCGCCGACCGCGGCGAGCAGCCGCTCCTCGAATCCGTCAAGAGCGAAGGTGCCGGTCTCGTCGTGGATCGTCACGTGCATGCTCTCGCGCATCGGCGCCACCTCGACCCAGACGCCCAGGGGGAAGCGGAGGTGCCCGGGCACACCGCCGACCATGGTGTCCGGCTCGATCCGGGGCAGCAGCTCCTCGGGAACCGGCACCTCGGTCGCGGGCAGCGAGACGTGGATCTCGAAGGGCACGCGCGGAGTGCCGACGGGCGGCCGCCACCGGGAGATCGGGAGCCGCACGGCGTCCTTCACGGCGTTCTTCACGCCCAGAAGCGCGCCGGCCAGCAGCCACGTCACGGGGAGGCCCGACTTGGTCGCCGCTGAGAGCCGGTCGAGCAGCGAGGTCGCCGACCAGTCGTCGGCGCGCAGACGGCCCATCGGCAGCGAGGGCGAGAAGTTGCCGCTGACCTCGGTGCCCTTGGCGATCCAGCGCCGACCGTCGACCGGCACGACGACGCGGAAGTCGAGTCCCTCCGCGGCGCAATCCCGGAGGCAGCGCAGGACGAGGCTCGCGGCCTTCAGGGACACCGGGGGCCGGGCCGGGCGGCGCCCGTCGCGGGCCTGCTCAGGAGTCGCGGCGACGGCGCGGAGGGTCTCGGGAGTCAGCACGAGGGTGACCAGCCGCGCGCGGCGCTCCGATTCTTCCTTCTCGAGGGTCTGCTCAAGCTGGTAGCCCGTCTCGGTCTCGGCGATCAGCGAGCGGAACGTATCGCGAGCGGTCCGGGCGGCGGCGAGGCCCGAGAGCTCGAAACGCGCCATCGCCTCCCGGAGCGGAGCCTCCGCGAGCGGCTTGGGCTCGACCGCATCGACACCTGGAGCCCCCAGCTTCTCGATCACCAGCGCCACGACCGCCGTCGCCCCCGTGCCATCGAACAGCGTGTGCGGGAGGGTGAAGCCGAGCGACGCGCCGTCGAAGACGATCCGGAGGGGCAGCTCGCCCGCGGTGAAACGCGACGAGAGGAGGCGGCGCGCCAGCACCTCGCGCTCCAGCCGCTCGTCGAGGATCCGCACCGCGCGCCCGGCCGCGTCGAGCGCGGCGGCGGCGTCGATCCTCCGCCACCGGCCCGAGCGCGACCGACGCCGCAGCAGCGGAGCGCCGCGCGGTGAGAGCAGCAGATCACGCAGGGCGGTCCGCACGCGCTCCGGAGTCACCCCCGTCAGCGGACCGACGTAGTAGCTGATGAGGAGGTCGTCGTAGCCGAAATCGCGCGGGGCGGTCACGCCCGGCTCCTGCCCGCTCCCGCGGTGCTCCGAGCGGCGATGACGCTGAGGAGCGAGCGCTCGTAGCCCGCGTTGACCTCGGCCCACGAGTAGGAGTGCAGGGCCCGCTCATGACCGCGGTACGAGAGCCGCTCTTGCTCGATCGGGTCGTTCAGCACGCGGAGCATCCCCTCGGCGATCGCGTCGGGAGTCGGCGCGACGAAGCGCCCCGCGTCGCGGAGCACCTCCCGGTTGAAGACCGTGTCGCGGGCGACGACCGGCGAGCCGCAGGCCATGGCCTGCACGAGCGCCGGGTTGGTGCCTCCGACGCTGTGTCCGTGGAAGTAGGCGCCCGCGTGCTGCCAGAGCGAGTGCAGCCGGGTGTCGTCGCTCACGTGGCCGAACCAGTGCACCCGCGGGTTCTGCGCGGCGAGCGCGCTGACGGCCTGGTCGATCGGGCCACCGTAGCCGGAGGAGCCGACGATCACGACGTCCCGCGTGCGGGCGATGCGGGAGGCGGCCTCCACGAACTCGGGCACCGTGTTCTCGGGGACGAAGCGGGCGACGATCAGGCGTAGCCGCGGTGGGTCAACCCCGGCTCCACCGGGTGATCGGGAGGCACGTCACCGCCGTAGGGGATGACATCGCCCTCGCGGCCGAACTCGGACCTCCAGCGCGCCTCGATCGCGGCCGCGTCGTAGACCAGGCGGTCGCCGTAGCGGGCGGTCCAGACCGCCCCCTGATGGAAGACGAACTTGGCGAACCGGCCCCACTTGGCGCGATCCCATTCGATGCCGTCGACGTTGACGACCGTGGGGATGCCGCGCTTCTTGAGGATCGGCAGCCAGAACCCGTTGGCGCAGTTGAGGACCAGGGCGACGTCGGGCTTGTGCGCGGCGGCGTCGAGCGCGGCGGTCAGGCCGTACGAGAGGGTGCTCAGCGACTTGCTCTCGACGCCCCGGGTCTGGCGGGTGCGGACCCGCGCGTCCCGGTCCGGGTCGTCGAGCGACGTTGTGCCCGGACGCCCGTAGACGGTGACATCCCAGCCCTGCTGTGCCAGGAAAGGCGCAAGACGTCGGACCGCTGTCTCGAATCCCCCGTAATAGCTGGGATAGCCGCGCGTGCCGATAATGACGACGGACCTGCCCATGTCCCGTTTCTCCCCCTGTTGTGCGGACACCCGTCGAGAAGGCGTTCTCCCGGTGATCTGCGACATCGCCCTACCGCTCGATGCGACAGTGCACGGCATTCGATCCGGAGGAATAACCCCTCCCCCGAAGGCGGGCATCGGCGCTCATACTAACCACTCTCAGGGGGCCGTCCGCCACCGCTGCAGCGACAGGGTCGCTACTCCGACCAGGAAGAAGATCGAGAGGATGAGGAGGGTCATGCTCGCCACGATCCGGGAGCCTCCGGAGAGTTCGGGATCGAGGAACTCGTACACATACCGCGACGTCAGTGCGCCGCGTACGAAGGTGTACGCGAACCAGACGACGGGGAACACCATCACCAGCCAGACCAGTCGCAGATCGACTGGTCCCGCGCCAGGAATCACCATCAGCTCGACCAGCGCGAGCGCCGGGACGAGCACGTGCAGCACGACCGTGCTCGCGTTCATCTGTGCCGGATCGCCGAGCACCGTGGGGCCGTAGATCACCAGGAACAGGCCCGACATGCTCACCAGGGTCGCGGCGTTGAGGGTGCGCAGCACCGTGATCCGGGACGGTTCTGTGCGCCCCGCGCGTGCGCGCCTCCGCCCGCCAGATCGCGCCGAGCGCCATGCGCTGCGGCCCGCGATCGTGAACGCGACGACCGAGAGGATGTTGGTGAGCGCCGTGACCGAACTCAGGAAGTCGGTCGCCGCGTCCCAGCCCACCTGCACCTGCGCGACGACGACCGCATTGAGCACGACGACCGCGCCGAGAGCGGCGACCGCCCAGCGGACGAGTGCGATGCGGCGTCGGGTTCTCATAGGACCTCTCCTCAGTGCGGCGGCCTGCTCCAGAGCCGGAGTCGTCAGTGCTCGCGGGCGTTCGCTACAGTCGGAACATCCATCAGAGAACCCATTCCGAGACAGGGGTCGAATGCCCGGTAAAGGTCCGCACCGAGGATCCCTTCGGATCCTGCTCGATGGTAATTGGTGGATCCGCGGACCGATCTCGAATCGCGACGTCATGCGCGAGATCGTCTTCTCCTGGGCGCGTTCCTTTCCCGAGGATTCGCTTGTCGTCGCCGTGCCCTCCTCGGCCGTGGAGACAGCGCGGAGCGAACTCGGACACCGTGCTCGCGTCGTCGCGACCCGGCTGCGCCCGCAGGGGGTGAGCGCCGTTCTCGAGCTCGCACTGCTCGCGCTGCGGCTGCGGCCCGACATCACGCTCGCCCACAACTTCACGCCCCTCCTCGGCCGTTCGGCCGTGTTCGTGCAGGATTTCCTGTTCCTCACGAATCCCGAGTGGTTCACCCGCACCGAGCGCGCCTACTTCTCGCTCATGCCGCTCAGCATCCGGCGGGCCGACCTCGTCATCGCCAGCAGTGCGGCGGAGTCGCGCCGCATCGTCCGCACGTCGGCCGCCCGCTCCGCCGTGCCCGTCGGCCTCGGGCTGAGCCGCGCCTTCGCGAGCGCCGAGCCCGTCGCGCCCGCCGGCGTCGACGGACTCGACGGCTTCCTGCTCGCGGTGGGGCGGCTGAACGCCCGCAAGAACCTCGCGACCGCGATCGAGGCGGCCCTCGCCTCCGGGGTGCTCTCCCCCGCCTTTCCGCTGCTCGTCGTCGGCGAGGCCTCCGGGGTGCGGACGGAGTTCCTGCCTGCGGTCCGCGCGGCGCTCGACGACGGCTCGGTGCGACTCCTCGGCCGGATCGAGGTGGAGGAGCTGCGCTGGCTCTACGAGAACGCCGCGCTGTTCCTGTTCCTCACCCTCGACGAGGGCTTCGGCCTGCCGACACTCGAGGCCCTCGCCTGCGGAACGCCGACGCTGGCTAGCGACATTCCGGTGTTCCGCGAGATCCTCGGCGAGCACGCGCACCTCGTCGATCCGCGCGACGGGGAGGCGATCGCCGCGACGATCCGCGAGCTCGTCGCGCATCCGCGGCCCGCCCTCGACCCGGCTCCGGTGCTCGAGCACTACAGCTGGGACGCGGTCGTGCAGCGCCTGCGCACGGCGATGCTGGAGGTGCTGCCGTGAGCGGCGCCCTGGCCGTGTCGATCGTGATCGTCACCTACAACAGCGTGGGCGTGATCCGCTCCTGCCTCGACGCGCTGGATGGCCGCGACGAGAGCATCGAGATCGTGGTGGTCGACAACCTCTCGCGCGATGAGACGGTCGCTGTGCTGCGCGCCGAGTACCCGGCCGTGCAGGTGGTCGAGAACACCGAGAACGCCGGCTTCTCGCGGGCCGTCAACCTCGGGGCCGCGCACGCCTCCGGCCGCCACCTGCTGCTCCTGAACCCGGATGCGCAGATCTCGGCCGCCGTCGTCGCCTCCCTCGCGTCGCTCCTCGATGCCGACCCGACCATCGGCGCCGTCTCGCCCCTGCTCGAGAACGAGGGGGAGGACGTGGTGATCGTCGCCGCGGGCCACGCGCCGACGATCCCGCGGATGCTGCTGCACCAGACGGGACTCTCGCGCCTGGGCCGCCGCTTCGCGGCGTTCGAGGGCCACTACCTCTTCGCCGCGGACCTGCACGGCGAGCCGCGCGATGTGGACTGGGTGAGCGGCGGCTGCCTGATGGTCCCGCTCGCCCTCTGGCGCCGGATCGGCGGGCTCACCGACCGCTGGTTCATGTACGCCGAGGACGTCGAGATCTGCCTGCGCCTGCGCGCCGAGGGCCTGCGTGTGGTCCTCGACCCGCGGCTGCACGCGCTGCACGCGATGGGCGGCTCCTCGAGCGACGTCGACGGCCGCGTCAGCACCGCCTGGATCGTGAACCTCTTCGACCTCTACGGCTGGCGGATGGCGCGCTCGGACCTCCAGCAGCGGCTGTGGCGCGCCGTCGTGCTCGCCGGGATGGCCTCGCGGAGGCTGGTCTACCACCTCTCGTCGCTCCGCCCGACGCGCGCGGAGGCGTCCGCGCAGCAGGTGCACCGCTACCGCATCTACGCCCGCGCCCTGCGATCGGCCCCCCTCACCCGAGACCGCGAGCCGCTGCGCCGCTGACGCCGATCGAGTCGCCTCACTCCTCGAGGCGGCGCACCACCCGCGCGGGCGAGCCCACCGCGATCGCGTTCGCGGGCACGTCCCGGGTGACGACGGAACCGGCGCCGATGACGGCGTTGTCTCCGATGACGACTCCCGGGAGGATCGTGACGTTCGCGCCGAGCCAGACGGAGCGGCCGAGGACGACCGGCGAGGGGAGGAGGTCGGCGCGGCGGGCCGGCGCGAGGCCGTGCTGGAGTGTCGCGATGACGGTGTTGTGGCCGAGGAGGCAGTCGTCGCCGATGGTGATCCCGCCCTGGTCCTGGAACCGACAGCCGGAGTTGATGAAGACGCGCTTGCCCAGCGTGATGTTCCTGCCGAAGTCCGCGGTGAAGGGCGGGAAGAGCGTCACACTCTCGTCGACGGGCCTGCCCGTGAGCCGGACGAGGAGCGCGCGGACCTCCGCGGGTTCGCGGTAGCCGCCGTTCAGCTCGCCCGCGATGCGGAGCGCCTCCTGGCTGGTGGCGTGCATGACGGCGTGCAGCGGCGAGCCGCCCGTGACGGTGGTGCCGGCGTCGAGCGCGGCGAGGAGCTCGGCGAGCGACGCCTCCTGGTACGGGTCTGCGGACGCGACGCTCACTCGAGGGCTCCCGCGCGGACGTCGCTGCCGCTTGTCCAGTTGCCGAGGAGCTGGAGGCGCTCCGCGGAGGGCGTCCCGCTCTCGGCCGTGTAGACGAGCAGACGCAGGCCGTCCTCGGCGGTGACCGCCAGTTCCTCGTAGACCAGGGCCAGATCGCCGACGACGGGATGGTGGAAGCGCTTCGTGCCGCCGCCGTGCGTGCGGACGTCGTGCGCCGACCACAACCGTGCGAACGTCTCGCTCCTGGTCGTGAGTTCGCCCACCAGGTCCTGGAGTGCCCGGTCATGAGGGTCGCGGGCCGCCTCGACGCGCATGATCCCGACGCACATGTGCGCGAAGAGATCCCAGTCGGGGTAGAAGTCGCGGGCGGCCGGATCCAGGAACTGGAACCGCGCGAGGTTGGGCGTTCCGCCTCCCGCACCGATGACGGGCGAGTAGAACGCGGCCCCGAGAGCGTTGGTCGCGACCAGGTTCTGCCGCCGGTCGCGCACGAACGCGGGGCCGCCGGTGATGGCGTCGAGCGTGCGCTGCAGTCCGGCGCG
>NZ_LIIN01000128.1 GCF_001634385.1 Rathayibacter tanaceti
GGACCCGCCCCCTCACTCTCTCCCGCACACGCGGACACCGTCACCACCAACAGAACAGCGGGGATCAGTGCGACACCTCTCCGCCGGTTACAGCGTGTATGCGCCATCAGTGGCCTGCCTCAGTTTCTTCTGGAAATCGGTAGGACCGAGTGGGCGATTCTCAGTCAGCAGATCCGCCCGCCCGGAGACGGCCCGCGCGACGTTCCTCAAGGACTCGGTCTGCTCGTCGAGGTATCCCGCGAGATCACCGACATCGCTTTTCAGAACATCATGGTTCGTGACGACGCGGCCCGCCTCGCCCCCCGTTTCGACTCCGAAGACCTGCGCTCCGAAGTCCTCGTCGGCAGGATTCGTGTGGTGATCCGTGCTGAATTCCCTGCCCATCCAGGCGGCCTCGTCGCCGCTCTCGGTCTCGCCTACGAGCTTCGATCGCGCCTGGCCCGCGTAGACGGCCTCGGCATGCAGGTCGCTCGCCTCGTCGACGCTGTCCGGCAGACCGGCCGAGCCCAGCGTCACGACGACCCCGAGGTCGACGTCGGAGCGCGAGGCGGCGGCCGCCATGACGGTGCTGCCGTAGGAGTGCGCGACGACGTTCGGCTTCGGGATGTCGTCGCCACGCACCGCTGAGAGCCCCTGCACGGCCGAGGCCAGAGCGGCGCCGCCCGCGACGGCGTCCGTCGAGGAGAGGACCTCCAAGCCGTCCTCCGGCATCGGCGGAGTCTCGTAGCCGATCCAGGCGACGACAGCGCTGCCGGGCGGGAGCAGCGACTGCAGGTTCTGCGACGCCTTCGTCCACTGGGTCATGCCCTCCGTCGTCTGCCCCATCCCGGGGACGGCGTAGGTGACGTTCGTCGCGGTGTCGAGATCGCCGATCGAGACGGCGGCGAGCGGAGGTTCGTCATCGGTGAGGGAGATGAGGAAACGAGGCGCCCGGCCGGACTTGGCCCACAGTGACGCCCGGATGTTCGTCAGCGCCGCCAGCTGCGACCGCACCGCCGTCAGCCGCTCCGCCGCACCGTCGCTCGCCTCCCCGCGCAGTCCCGCGGCCTCGCCCTCCAGCGCCGCGATCCGCGCCACGAGCACACTCTCGTTCGCCTCCGCCCGCGCGCCGTAGGCCACCCCCTCGAGATTCCCGATCACCTCCGGCAGACCGGCGACCAGCGCCTCCTGCTGCGGCGAGAACGGCGCACCGTCGGTCGGGTCGAGGCTCCGCCACCACTCGTTCACGAGAGCCGGCGCGAGCCGTCCGAGCCGCGCCGGGAGGTCGGGCGATGAGGCGAGGAGCGTCGCGAGGTCGTCGGCCGAGAGCGTCGCGAGGGAGTCGAGCAGGCTCCGGCCACCGAGGGGCCGCGCGATGGTGCCGACGACGTCGAGAACAGGAGTCGAGAGCGCTCCTCCCCCGGCGGCGGCGAAAGCAAGGGAGATCTGCTCGACCCAGCTCACATCGGCCGCGCCGATCGACAGCAGCTCGCGGAAGCCCCGGAGCACCGAGAAGGACTCGACCGGCGCCCACGGGCAGTGATTGCGGAACGCTCCCCAGGCTGTCATCAGCTCCTCGAGCCGCGACCGCATCGACTCATTGGCCTGCCGGGTCTCGGAGACGAAGACGTCCAGGTGCTCGGGGTCGGCTGAAGTCGCGCCTCCCACGGCAGCCCCGCCGACAGAGGTGCGGCTCGCCGAGTCCGGGGAGAACAGCGCGCAGATCGGCGGCGGCACGATCGGCTGGTCGGAGGGCGGCCGATCGAAGATTTCATCGACCCCGGCCGCGAGGGCCGCCACCGGATCGGCACGACGCTGCTCCTCGCGCTCGGCCGCTCGCTGCTCCCAGGCGGCGTACTCCTCGCGGCGTCGACGCTCCTCCGCGGCGAGCCTTGCGACGAGCCGCACCGTGTCGGCGAGTCCGTACAGCTCGCCGCTCAGCCGGTTGCGATTGTCTGCCTCGCAGCGGCAGACCTGCCGGAACAGCTCCGAGTAGGCGCCCCGGAACTCCCGGAGCGCGTACTCGATGGCGGCGGACCGCAGCAGGCCCTGGGTCGAGAGCGAGACGGCCGCCCGCTCAGCGGCGTCGACGAGGGCCACCGCCGCTGCATCGTCAAAGGGGAACTCCATCATCGCCTTTCGAGTGAGAATATCTCGGAACAGTAAACCGGCGGCCGCGGCAGAGCGCGCGGCTGGCGCGGGACGCCGCGCATTCCGCGCCACGGGGAGCCGCCACTCCGCGACGCAGACGCAGATGTGATGCGGACCGCACCAGTCCGCGCCGCCCGCCCATTGCCCGCGGTCAGCCGCTCCAGGTACCCCGCGAATGCGCGCAGCTCCCACTCGGGCCGCTCCGCCGCGACACCGGAGTAGCTGTAGGCCTACTACGGCGCCTGGTCGGCTGGAGGGCGCCGGCGTCGGGGACGAGGTCGGCGAGCGCCTCGGAGGCGTGCCCGCCCGGGAGGCGCGGGTCCTCGAGTGGCAGCACCCGGCCATCGTCGACGCGAGCTGGCGCGCCGCGCCGATACGTGGATCCGCGTTTCGGCCTCGGAGACCGTCCGTCGACCCGCCGCCACCGCGACTCGACACCCTCGACACGACCAGAGGTCACCCTGCGGCGGCAGACGGCGTCGGCGGCTGCTTCCGCGGATTCGGCTTCTCTCGAACCCACTCATCACCGGGAAAAACAACACCCGCCTCACGCTGCGCATTGTCCTCCCGCGACATCCCCGCCGCATAACCCGGAGCACACCGCGCGACCGCACCGATCCGATACGTCCCCGCAGCCGCACCCGTATCGAAATGCTGTCCGTCGTCTGCCCCATCCCCGGCACCGCATAGGTCACGCTCGTCGCGGTGTCCAGATCGCCGATCGAGACCGCGGCGAGAGGGGGATGATCGTCCGTGAGGGAGATCAGGAAGCGCTCGCCCCTCCGAGAATCTCCTCCAACGAGTCCGCGATGTTCTGCAGCGCCCTGAGCTGCACCGATACCTCCCGGAAGTCCTTCTCGCCAGGCCCCGCCACACCCCGGAGCAGCGCGTGCTGCTCCTCCTCAAGCACCGCGATCCTCGCCCGGAGCACGCTCTCGTTCGCCCGGGCACGCGCCCCGTAGGGCACGCCCTCCAGGTTCCCGATCACCTCGGGCAGCGCGGCTGTGACGAGCGCCCGCGCGAACGTCGTCGCTGCCGCTTCGACGAACGGAATCGTCGACATGTCCACCCCCGGAGCGAGCACTACTCAGGAACAGTAGGCGATCGGATCCCGCCGCCGACGTCTGGCGCAGAATCGCACCTCAGTACGAGTCGGCCGTTCAGCTCGACGCGGTCAGCCGCTCCAGGTATCCCGCGAAGGCGCGCAGATCCTCCTCGGGCCAGGTGCTCAGCGCCTCCTGCATCCGCTGCCTCTGACGCCCGCCGAGGTCGCGGATCCGGGCGGACCCCGCGGTGCTGAGCGAGAGGAATCGAGCGCGACCGTCGGAGGGATCCGCCGCCATCTCGATCAGGCCGAGTCCTGCGAGCTGGCGCGCCTGCCTGCTGATCGCGCTGCGATCGACGCCGAGACGCTCGGCCGCAGCGCCGGAGTGGACGGGACCGCAGCGCTCGAGCATCCGCAGCAGCCGCAGGCCGAAGGGCGGCAGCGTCGGGTCGATCGACGCCGCCGCGTCCCGGACGGCGACGCGCACCTGGAGGGCGAGCGCGGTGATCCGCTCCTCGACCTCGAGCAGCGCCCCGACCGAGGCCGCGACAGCCGGCATCAGCGCCGCTCGATCACGTCGACCGAGCCGGTCGGACGCGATTGGCCGACAGGACGCAGCCCGGCCTGCCCGTCGGAGGCGGCGATCAGCGCGTCCTCCGCGTCCTGGATCGTGCGGGCGGGCTCCGCCTTCAGCTGGACGGCATTCTTGGAGCCGAGGTCGACATTGGGCAGCAGGATCACGGCGATCAGCGTGACGAGGGCCAGCGGGATGCTGTACAGGAACACGTCGCCCACTCCGATCCCGTAGGCACTCTCGACCACGATGCGCACGGCGTCGGGAAGGGTAGCCGGCTGCGGGATCGTGCCGCTGCCGAGCGCCTGCGCGGCGAGGGCCTGATCGGCCGGCGCGAGGCCGGCGATCCCGGTCGTGATGTGGTCGGCGATCACGGTGCCGAGCATCGACCCCAGGACCGAGACGCCCACGGTGCCGCCGAGGCTGCGGAAGAACGTGACCGCGCTGGTCGCGACTCCGAGGTTCTTCACCTCGATCGAGTTCTGCACGACGAGCACCAGGTTCTGCATCAGCATGCCCAGCCCGGCACCGAGCACGGCCATGTAGACACCCACGAGCACGAGATCGGTGTCGTAGCGCAGCGTGCTCAGGAGGAAGGTGCCGACGACCGCGAGCACGCCGCCGCTGATCATGATCGCCTTCCACTTGCCGGTGCGCGAGATGACGCCTCCGAAGATCGTGGAGGAGATCAGCAGGCCGGCCATCATCGGGATGGTGAGCAGTCCCGACTGGGTCGGCGTGGCTCCGCGGGCGAGCTGCATGTACTGCGCGAGGAACACCGCGACGCCGAACATCGAGACGCCGACCGAGATGCTCGCGACGACGGCGAGGCTGAAGGTGCGGTTCGCGAACATCCCGAGGGGGATGATCGGCTCGGCCACGGTCAGCTCGGTGATCACCGCGGCGACGAGCAGGACGACGGCTCCGCCGACCATGAGCACGGTCTCCCAGGACGCCCACTCGAAGTTCTTGCCGGCGAGCGACACCCAGATCAGCAGGAGCGAGACTCCACCCGCGATCAGGACGGCGCCGAGGTAGTCGATCTTCACCTTCCGCTTCGGCTGCGCGGGCAGGCGGAGGGTCATCTGGAGCAGGACGATGGCGACGATCGCGACCGGCATCGCGATGAAGAAGTTCCAGCGCCAGCCGAAGGCGTCGGTCACGACGCCCCCGAGGAGCGGGCCGCCGACGGTGCCGATCGCCATCACTCCGCCGAAGAGGCCGGCGTACTTGCCGCGCTCTCGGGGGCTGATGATGTCGGCCATGATGATCTGGCTCAGCGCGGCGAGGCCGCCTGCGCCCAGGCCCTGGAACACGCGGAAGACGATGAGCGTGTTCGTGTCCTGCGAGAAGCCGGCCAACGCCGATCCAACGACGAACAGACCGAGCGCGAGCTGGATCAGCAGCTTGCGGTCGAAGAGGTCGGCGAACTTGCCCCAGAGCGGAGTCGACACCGTGGTCGCGAGCAGGGTCGCGGTCACGACCCAGGTGTAGGCGTTCTGGTCGCCCTCGAGGTCGGAGATGATCCGGGGCAGCGAGGTCGAGACGACCGTGCCCGCGAGGATCGAGACGAACATGCCCAACAGGAGTCCGCTGAGCGATTCGAGCACCTGGCGGTGGGACATGGCGCCGTCCGGCCCGGCGGGGGCGTGGCGTTCGGCTGTTCCGCGCGCTGCGGCGCGGTGTTCGGGGTGTGACATGGGCTCCTCTTCGGCACGACGGCGGTTCTAGTTGACCCGGATCAACTATTGACCGACTGCAACTATATAGCCGAGCGAGGTTAATTTCCAGCGGGCCACCGACACCGGCGGGCAGCGCGCCCGCCCGCCCGTATCCTCGGGGGATGGACAACATCGATCGGAAGATCCTCGATCTGCTGCGCCAGAACGCCCGAGCGGGCTATGGCGACATCGGCGGAGTCGTGGGCCTCTCCGCCTCCGCCGTGAAGCGCCGCGTCGACCGCCTCGTCGCCGACGGCGTGATCCGCGGTTTCACGATCAAGGTCGACCCCGCGGTCGACGGCATGGCGACGGAGGCGTACGTCGAGCTGTTTTGCCGGGGCACCGTCGCTCCGGACGAGCTCCGTCGCATCCTGTCGGCCGTCCCAGAGGTCGTCGACGCCGGCACGGTGACCGGCTCGGCCGACGCGATCGTGCACATCCGCTCGCGCGACATCCCGAGCCTCGAGCTCGCCCTGGAGAAGGTGCGGATCGCGCCGAACGTCGACCACACCCGCTCGGCGATCGTGCTCTCGCGCCTCATCCAGCGCAGCGAGCCCTGATGGATCGTGCCACGCCCTCGACATTTACTCACCGAAAGGGTATTCCATACGTGTATGGTCATTCCGGGAGGGCGGAGCATGAGTGATCGCGAGCAGGCGGAGACGGCGGCACGGCGGAGGCGGCGCATCTGGCTGATGCTGCCGATCATGTTCGTCGGTGTGCTCGCCGGCCGCGGAGTCGCGATCGCAGTGGGCGCCGAGGATCCGTGGAACGTGGTCGTCAACGCTGCCGTCTCTGCAGTGGTGGCGGCCGCCGCCCTCGTTCTCCTCGACCGTCCGCGCTGACCCCTCCTCCTGGATCGGAACCCGATGGAGGGAACGATGAGGGAACGAACGACGACGAGCACGGCGCTGATCGCCGCCATGGCGATTCTGCTGGCGGTGCCACTGCTCACGGCTCAGACCGCGCAGGCGGAGCCGGGGAACGACGGGGCGAGCAGGAGTGTGCATCTCGAGGCGAGGGGCGGATCCGCGTCCACGGTGACGTTCGACGTCACCGACGGCACGCGGATCGTCGAGCTGACGGGCGGCGGAGTCGGATTCACGAACGGATCCGAGACCTCCGAGGCGCTCCCCGAGCGGATCGAGGTGGGCCGCGACCGCACCGTCTCGGGTCACTGGTCGATCGACGACTCCGACACCGTCACCTTCCACTTCGCCGCGGACGACTCGTCCGGCACGACCAAGGGCGGCCAACACCTCGACAGCGACTGGGCGTCGGACGAGTGGGGCCAGTGCGTCGCCGGGAGCGGCGTGAGCGGAGCGGCGACCGGCGGGGTGATGGGCGCGATCACCGGCGCGGGAGCGATCGTCACCGCGACCGGCGGAATGCTCTCCGGGATCATCGGCGGCGCGCTCACCTGCTGAGCGGCGCCCGATCAGGCGGGCGCGTCCGCCGCGGCGGGGACGCGCCCGCCGTCGATCCGGTGCCGGGCACGCTGCTCTCGCGAGATCCGGACGATCACCGGCGCCGGGCTGTGCACCCGGTTCCCTGCCGTGACCTCGGTCCGCGGACCGGCCCCCGTCCGAGTGGTCGGCGCTGAACGGATCAGAAGCCCGTGGGCGAGAACGTCTGCGAGAACTCCGTGAAGAGAGCGGCGGCCCAGCCGATCGCGATGACGAACGAGACGACCACGACTCCGAGGAAGACCCAGAGCGGCAGCAGACCACCGCCGGTCACGCGCTTGACGATGACACTCCGGCCGATCACATAGACGTACGGAGCAGCGAGGAAGGCCCACGCCCAGTGGAACGGACGCTGGAGGCCGGCCCTCTTGAGCTGGCGCCAGTCGAGGAAGGCGAACACGACCTCGGCGGCGTAGATCAGGAAACCGACCACCTGGAGCACCCCGAGGCCGACGAAGTAGGCGGTGGACATCCCCATGGAGGCGCGCGGCCCGTAGGTCGAGGACATCGACGAGTCCACGATCGCGCTCGGCGGGAGCAGGAAGATCGAGAGCGCCGAGAGCAGGGGCAGGAGCACGACGACCCAGATCCACGGAGTGGCGGTGACGATGCTCGTATCGCGCTGCTGCGGCGCGGCGCCGGCCGAAGGCGAGGGCTGCGGGTAGGCGGGCTGCTGGTACGGCTGCTGCGGAACCTGCTCGCCGTACGGCTGCTGCGCGGAGGGCTGCTGCGCGTGCTGTCCGTAGCTCTGCTGCGGCTCCGCGGCGGCCGGCTGCTGGGGGTACTGCCCCGAGGCGGTCTGGCCGTAGCCGGTCGCCGCTCCGCTCGAGGTCTCTCCGTAGGCGGGGGCGCTCGACGGGGGGCGCGGGCGGGGTCGGAGGCGCAGCCACACGCTCCGCGGGC
>NZ_LIIN01000129.1 GCF_001634385.1 Rathayibacter tanaceti
GGTCGCCCTGGCCGGTCCGGGGCCCAGCCTCGGCGCAAGGGTAGAGACGGCCGCCCTCGCCGCGAGCGCCGCCTTCGTGGCGGTCGGCACACTGACGCGGGCGCGGAGGAGCTCCTCGGCCGGTGTCGCGCGGATCCGGTCGGCGAGGGCGGCGAAGAGCGAGTGGGCGAGCAGCACCGCTCGGCGGCTCGAGCGCGGCAGCTCCGGCACGATCGCACCGGCGGCCTCGAGATCGGCGTCGAGATCGGCAAGCAGGGCGGCCTTGTCGCGCTCCGAGAAGGCGCGCGGGTCGACTCCCGGGAAGTAACTGCGGCCGAGGCCGTCGACGTCGGCGGCGAGGTCGCGGAGGAAGTTGACCTTCTGGAACGCCGCACCCAGACGACGCGCACCCGCGACCAAGCGGTCCCGGTCCGCCTCCGAGACGAGGCCTGCGTCGGGAGCGGCGAGGAACACGTGCAGGCACATCAGGCCGACGACCTCGGCCGAGCCGTAGACGTAGGCCTCGAACGACTCGGCGGTGTGCTCGCTCTCGCGCAGGTCGGCGCGCATCGACGCGAAGAACGGGCGGGTTAGCTCGCTGCCGAAGCCGGTCGCGCGGGCGGTGCGTGCGAAGGCGTGGATCACGAGATTCGAGCTGTAGCCGGTGGTGAGAGCGCGTTCGGTCTCGGCCTCGAAGGCGTCGAGCGACTCCTCGACGGCGGCGCGGTCGAGCCGCGCCTCCTCGGCCACCCCGTCGACGATCTCATCGGCGACGCGGACCAGGGCGTAAACGTCCTCGACCCGCTCGCGCACGCCCGCGCCGAGGAGGCGGGTCGCCAACCCGAAGGAGGTGGAGTAGCGCCGGATCACCTGCGCGGACGACTCGTGTGCGACGCGGTCGTACAGTTCGCTCTGGCGGCTCATCGTGCCACCGTACGGGGCTGCGGCTGGATGCACGACGCGAGCGCTGTCGAACGGAGGGAGCGGGGGGCGCTCGCGGACATCGCGGCGCTCATCGCGTGCGACCGACCACGCTCGCGACGAGCGGGCGGACCTCGGTGCGGAACGCCTCCGTCACCGCGGGCGACTCGAGGGCGGCCCACGCCCTGTCGGCGAACTCGTCCGCGAGCGCCTCGGCGAAACCGCGGGCCCCGCACTCCTCGAGGATCGCGCGGACCCTCTCGGCGGTGGACGGATCGAGGTGCTCGTCGCCGATCAGCTGCTCGATCTCGGGCCAGCAGTCGGTGCCGGCGGCATGGGCGATCAGGACGGTGCGCTTGCCCTCGCGGAGATCGCCCAGGGTGGTCTTGCCGGTCTGTCCCTCCGAGCCGAAGACGCCGAGCAGGTCGTCGACGATCTGGTACGCGATGCCGATGCAGCGCCCGAACTCTCCCAGCGCCTCCACCGCGGCATCGGAGGCGCCGGCGAGGATCGCGCCGGCCTGCAGCGGCGCCTCGAACGAGTAGACGGCGGTCTTCAGGCGCTCCATCTCGAGTACCTCCTCCACCGAGGGCATCCCCGGCATCAGCGAGAAGTCGACGTCGGCCAGCTCGCCGGCGGCGGAGGCGAAGACGGCCTCGTCGAGCAGGGTCAGCAGGCGCGCGCGCACGCCGTCGGAGGCGCCGACTCCCTCGACCAGGCGGTGGGCACCGGTGAGAGCGAGGTCGCCCGCGATCACGGCGACCGAGGTGCCGCGGTGCTCGGCGATCGGGATGGAGAGGCCTGCGGTGGTGGCCTCGTCGCGGTAGCTGCCCGAGACGTTCGGGCCGCCCCGCCGCACGAAGTCGCGGTCGATCACATCGTCGTGCACGATCAGCGCGGTGTGCAGCAGCTCGAACGCGGCACCGAGGTGGGCGGCCGCCTCAGGATCCTGACCACCGTGGGCCTCGTACGCCGAGATCGCCATCAGCGGGCGGAAGCGCTTGCCTCCCCGGGTATTGGCCTCCAGGGTCTGCCAGAGAGTGAGATAGCGGGGTCCGAGACGCGATGCCCGTGACCTCGCTAAGGAGAAGAAACGGTCCAGGACGGCATCGACGTGCTCCTGTCTCAACCGGGACAGAACCACGGGGTCGCGCGTATCCACGGGGGAAGGCTAACAAAGCACCGTTCGAGAACGATAAGCCGGCTGATGTCTTGCGGCGTGCTTCACTTGCAGGTATGACTTCGCCAGGCATCGCCGTGCAGACGGACCGGATCGAGCAGGTGGTCCTCCTGGACGAGATGGGGAGCGCCGTCGGCGTCGCCGACAAGCTGACCGTGCACGACACGGCCACCCCCCTGCACCTGGCGTTCTCCTGCCACGTCTTCGCTCCCGACGGGGCGCTCCTGGTCACCCGCCGCGCGCTCGAGAAGCGCACCTGGCCGGGAGTGTGGACGAATTCGTTCTGCGGCCACCCCGCCCCGGGCGAGCGGGTCGAGGACGCCGTGGTGCGCCGCGCCGAGCGCGAGCTCGGGGCACGGCTCGACGCCCTCGAAGTCGCTCTGCCGGACTTCCGCTATCGCGCGGTCGACGCCTCCGGGATCGTCGAGAACGAGATCTGCCCCGTCTACACGGCTGTCCTGTCGAGCCGTGACGCGCTCGACCCGCGGGCGGACGAAGTGATGGACCACGAGTGGGTCGATCCGGAGGCGATGCTCGCCGCCGTGCGCGCGACACCGTGGGCGTTCTCGCCCTGGCTCGTGTTGCAGCTCCCCCGCCTGCTGGGCTGACCGCGCCTCCACCGCCGTCCGCGAGGTCAGTCGGCGTACACGTCCGTGCGATGGAAGCGGAGCGACGAACGCGAGGCGGTCGGGCCGCGCTGGCCCTGGTAGCGCGAGCTGTACTCGCTGGAGCCGTAGGGCTTCTCAGCCGGCGAGCTGAGGCGGAAGAAGCACATCTGGCCGATCTTCATCCCGGGCCACAGTGTGATCGGCAGCGTCGCCACATTGCTCAGCTCGAGGGTGACGTGGCCGGTGAAGCCCGGATCGATGAAGCCGGCGGTCGAGTGCGTGAGCAGCCCGAGCCTCCCGAGCGAGCTCTTGCCCTCGAGGCGCGCCGCGATGTCGTCGGGAAGCGAGACCTGCTCGTAGGTCGAGCCGAGCACGAACTCGCCGGGGTGCAGGATGAACGGCTCGCCCTTCGGAGTCTCGACCAGGCGGGTCAGCTCGGGCTGGTCCTCGGCCGGATCGATGTAGGGGTAGCGGTGGTTGTCGAAGAGTCGGAAGAAGCGATCGAGTCGCACATCGACGGACGACGGCTGGAGCATCGACGGATCGTGCGGGGCGAGCCCGACGCGGCCGGAGGCGAGTTCGAGCGAGATGTCGCGATCGGAGAGGAGCACCAGGCGATCCTAGGGCGTGGGGCGACCCCGGTGCGTGGGGGCGGCGCGGGCCTTGCTACGATATCCGGGTGCGCCTGAGCGGCGCCGCGCGAGTGTAGTTCAATGGTAGAACTTCTGCTTCCCAAGCAGATGGCGCGGGTTCGATTCCCGTCACTCGCTCTCCACGCCACCTTCGACCGATCCCTCCCTGTCGGCCGCGTCCTGTCCGCGCCGGGATCGCCCTGCGCCCGGATGCCGCTCGGCGGCGATGCGCTCTCGACGGTCCCGCCGCCGACGCTCCGCCTCAGGCTGTGGGCCGCTGGCGCTCGATCACCTTCAGAAGGTCCAGCCTCGCGCGGTTGTCGCCCCCCTCGGCCAGCCGCGAGCACGACGGGGGCTGCGCGCGGTTGTCCGTGAAGAGCACCTGCGCGTCCACGTCGATCCGGCCGACCTCCGGATGCACGAGCGTCCTGCAATCGTCGTAGCGCAGGGCCACCTCGTGCAGCTCCCCCAGTCGCAGGAACTCGGTGCTGCGCTCCGCGAGAGCGGAAGCGAGTCGTGCCGCTCTGGCCGGGTCGCTCCCCGCACCTGCCGCCATCCGCAAGCGCGCGGCGAAGAAACGGCCGTACGCTCGTGGACCTCGGGTGGACAGGACGCCCGCTCGTCGGTGTCCGTGAATCAGCGGTGGACGGCACGCACGACGCTAGGCGCGGTCGGGGGCGCCGGCCAAAAAGCGTTCATCCGTGGACCGCTAAGGCGACGGCTCCTGCTCCACCGTGATCGCACGGAGGGCAGAGCGGTCGTCGAGACGATCATCGACGGATGCGTTGACACCGTCGAGGAGGCCCGCGTGCCGGAGCGAGACCGAGCGCCGCTCCGGAGCCGCCTTCTTTTTTCTCAACCGCGGGGGCGCTGCCCGACGTCACCGGCACCGTGCCCGCCCGGAGAGACCGTCACTGACCCCGATCGGCCGCGACACGCCGAGTGGACCCGCGGCAGCGCGCCGCATCCGCTCCTCCGCAGGGCAGGGTGGAGTGGTGAGCGAGCTCGTGCAGATCCCGTCGCCCGGCGTCGCCCTCGAGTACGGGCAGCCCGGCCGCCCCGTGGTGGTCGTGCTGCACGACGTGTTCGGGCGGCTGCCGTGGCTCGAGCCGTTCGCCGAGGCGGTGGCGAAGCACGGGTACCACGTGCTGGTCCCCGACCTGTACGACGGATGGGCGACGCTCGCCCCGGACGACGCACGCGACCTCGCCGCAATGGCGCCGCAGGACCGCACCCTCGCTTCCGTCGCCGAGGCGGTGCGCGCAGGCACTGCGGCGGGAGCGCAGCGCAGCGCGATCATCGGCTTCGGCTTCGGCGGGCGACTCGGGCTGCTCGCCGCGGGCACCGGCCTCGTGGACGCGGTGGTCGCCTACTACGCCGTGCTCGGCACCGAGGAGCACGTGCTGGTGCCGTGCCCGACCCTTCTGCACTACGCGCAGCGCGACGAGTGGGCGGAGGACGAGGACCCGGAGTCGTTCGTCGGCCGACTGAAGGAGGCGGGCACGCCCGTCACTGCGCACACTTACCCCGACACTCGGCGGCACTTCGCGAACGGGAACCTGCGCCAGGCGGTGAGCCCCGCCTCCGCGGCGCTCGCCTACGCGCGGACGCTCTCCTTCCTCAATCCGCAGCTCATCGACACGTGAGCGCTCAGCCCTGCACGTCGTGCAGGTGGTGCTGCACGTCGTGCAGGTAGTAGCGCGCCATCGTGTCGACCGTGAAGGAGGCGCCGTCACTCCGGCGTCCGCGGCGCTGCCACTGCGCCCCGGAGACTCTGTCGAAGAGAGCGGCGATGCTCTCGGCCGCCTCGACCAGCTCACGGCCGACGGTCGCCGGGTCCTGCTGGTCGTAGCGTTCCTCCACGGCGGTGACGTCCTGATCCCAGTTGGGGTACAGCGGGTCGTCACCCTCGAGCATCAGCCGGAGGCGGGTGAGGTAGATGCGGTGCACATCGCGCACGTGCGCCGCGTACTCGAGCGGCGACCAGGTCTCGTCGTCAGGGCGGCCGCCCGCATCCTCGCGCTCGAGGACGTACGGCCAGGCCGCGGCGTTCTCGCGGAGGAGCTCCGAGATCTCGTCCGCGTCGAGGAGCGAGGCGTCGAAGCCACACTCGAGGCAGGGGCGCTCGAGCACCCAGGTCCAGTCCTTGGTGTCGGGAGTGATCGCCATGGCACCAGCGTAGGACCGCGGGATCAGCAGCGCGGTTGCGTCGCCTGGACGGCGCTGCGCTCACCCTCCGCGGTCCAGGGCAGCTGCGGCAGTCCTGCTGCACCGGCGGCGGCACCCTGCTCGACGGCGACCGCCGCGAGCCCGCGCGCGACGGTCGCCACGAGATCGGGACCCGGGATGGAGCTGTTGAACGAGACTGCAACGGTCAGCCCGGAGTCAGGATCGGAGTAGGCGGCCGTGAGGAAGCCCGGAGCGATGCCGGCGAAACCCCGCAGCGGACCGGCCTGGTGCCCGCCGAGCCCGGCGAGGAGCCACTCCGGACGCCCCTGGCCCTGCGGGACCGGGTCCAGCCACATCGCGTCGCCCGCCGGATCGACGGCGAGTCCGACCGCGAGCCGCCGCAGGTCCTCCAGGTCGGTCACGACTCCCCCGGCCGCACCCAGGGACGACGGGGAGGCGGTGCCGACGTCGCGGCGGACGTCGCAGCGCAGCGCTCCGGTCAGCGGATCGAGGCCTGCCGCGTAGCCGCGCGGGGCGGGCGCGGGTAGGTCGATCTGGGAGGCGGAGGGCAGCGTCGTGCTGCGCAGTCCGTAGCGCGGGACGACGTACTCGCCGTAGAGCGAGCTCATGCTGCGACCGGTCGCCTGGGTGGCGACGAGGCCGGCGAGCAGCGGGCCGGTCGACGAGTCGGACCATGCCTCTCCGGGGTCAGCCGACTCGGCACGCACCTGCGCGGCCGAGAGCAGCTCGAGCGTCGGCCACCGACGGGTGGGGTTCTGCACCACGGCGGGCCACAGCGCCGAGCGGAAGTCGGCCAGACCGGAGGTGTGCGAGCAGAGCTGGCGGAGCGTGAGCCCGTCGACTCCGGGGAGCGAGCGGAGCGCCAGCCCGATGTCGGCGTCGAGGTCGAGCCGCCCCTCGTCGGCGAGGCCGGCCACGACGTCGCAGGTCATCGCTTCGGTGCCGCCCGTCCCGAGACGCACGTGCGCCTGCGTGGTGAGCGGGGTGGTGCGCTCGTCCGACTCCGAGCCGATCGCCGCTTCCCAGCCGCCCGCCCACGGCGACCAGACGCCCGCGACCGCTCCCGTGGCGCCCGCGACGCCGATCGCCTCGTCGAGGACTGCGGTGAGGGCCGCCGAAAGCTCCTCGGGCACCGGCCCGCCGGGGGCGTCGGGGACGCTCGAGGACGAGGAGCCGGTACAACCGGCGAGCGCGAGGACCAGGACGGGGACGATCAGCAGCCCCGTCCGCGTCAGAGTACGGATCCCCACCATGCCGTTCGACTCCTCTGTCGCCTGCGAATGGCACCCACTGTACGGGGGCGTCTGCCGCGCCGAGACGGAGGATCCGGGCCCCGGGGGCTTTCGTGTCCTGACCGTGACCGGCAGAGTCCGCACTGTTTCCAAACCGGCAGGCGCCGGGTTACGAAGAGGCAGTACAGAGCAGAGGCGCTGCTCGAAGGAGGTCGACGACCATGAGCAGATCACCGAACCGGCTGCTGGCGACTCTCTTCGGAGCTGTGTACGTCGTCGTCGGTCTTCTCGGCTTCGTCGTCACGGGCGGCGTGCAGTTCCTCGCCACCGAGGGCGGGCTTCTGCTCGGCGTCTTCGAGGTGAACCCGCTACACAACATCGCCCACCTGCTGATCGGAGGCGCACTGCTCATCGCGGGCCTGTCGACCGTGTCCGCGGCGAAGACGGTGAACATCACCGTCGGCGCGGTGTACCTCGCACTGGGCGTCGTCGGATTCTTCCTCGTCGACACCGCCCTGAATGTGCTGGCACTGAACACCGCCGACCACTTCCTCCACCTGGCCAGCGCGCTGGTGCTCCTGGGAGTCGGACTCGGCACCGAGAAGGTGGCGCGGGCGCGGACCGCCGCGACTGCCTGACCCGGGCGGCCTCGCCCCCCCCCCCTGAGACTCCGTCCGCCGTGGGCCCGCCGTTTTCCACGGCGGACGGACTGAACGGCCCCGGACGACACGATGCGGTGTGTCGATCCGGGGCCTCCTTTTCCTCTCGCGCGATCGGAGCAGCCATGACGACCGTGACCCGCTGCAACGCCGCCTTCGCCGGCCTCGGCGCGGGGCTCGTCCACCTCTCGCTCGCGGCAGGCGGCGAGGGCGTCCAAGCCCCTTTACTCGGCGCGCTCGGCGCCGCGGAGCTGCTCTGGGCCGTGCTGGTGCCTCGCCCGAGGACGGATCGTGCTGCCGCGGACCGCGCTCGCCGCAGCGCTCGCCTCCCTCGGCGCCATCGCGGTCGCACTGGCGACGGGCGTCCTCGGCGAGCCGCTGCCGG
>NZ_LIIN01000130.1 GCF_001634385.1 Rathayibacter tanaceti
CGCGTAGCCGCGGTCGAGCACCACCACGGCAGCGCGCGTCGCGGAGCCGGCTCGCATCGGGAGTGGGCGCCGCGCGGACGGTGCAGCGCGCCAGGTCGCCCGGGCCGAAGGCGGCGACGAAGCGCACGGTCAGATCCTCGACGCGGTCGTGCTCCGAGACGGCCAGCTCGAGCGCGTGCGACCACAGCGCCGCCTCCGGGACGGCAAGCCCGACGGCGCGCGCCGACTGCGCGAGGCGGTCGAGGTGCTCGGTCACCGCACGCGGTCGTCCGCGGAGGACCGCAACGGTCTCGAAGACGCCGTCGCCACGGAGGTAGCCGGCCTCGTCGACGTGCACGAGCGGAGCCCTCGGGTCTCGCAGCCGAGCGGAGCCGGACGCGATCTCGACGAGGACGGGGGAGCTCATGCCCCCATCCTGCCCCGGTCGAGGGATTAGCGGGGGCGGAGGCCGCTCGCGACGTCGTCGGCGCTCGCGAGCTCCCGCCACGCTCCGCCCGGGCCCCCGGAGCACCGAACACATCGGCCTCGGCGAGTGCCGAGACGTCGAGCCCGGTGAGAGTGCCGATCTCGGCGACCGGCAGCTGGAAGGTGCGGAAGCCGCCGAGCGGCACGAGCCCCTCGCGGACGGGCTCGATGAGCTCGGACTGGTCGAGCAGGTAGGCGCTGGTGGCGAGGGAGGCGCCGTCGGGGCTCCAGGCCGCGATCTTCCAGAAGCGTCGGGGGATGCCCACACCGCGGTAGACGGGATCGTCGCCGGCGAGCACCGGCCCGGTGAAGACGCTGAGCCGGGTGCGCCACGTCTGCGCGTACTCGAGCACCAGTGTCTCCAGGCCCAGCCACAGCTCCTGCGACTGGTTGAAGCCGCTCGCCTGCGGAGCGGCGTTCGTGTAGCAGAAGCTGTCGCGGTTGGCCGCGCGCGCCTCGGCGGCCTCACCCCAGACCGGGTCGCGGCGGCGCACGAGGTGACCGCGGTCGAGGTCGTTGCGGGCGTAGACCTCGGAGCCGGTCTGCTCGGAGGCGGGGACGCGGTCGTCGAGGTGCCAGTCGTCTCCGCGGTCGAGCTCCACCAGCCGGGCGCCGTCGATGTTCACCGCGGTCGAGAGCGCGAGGCGCCGCTCGGGATCGAGGAGGACCTCGAAGTGCGTGTACGGCAGCAGCCGCACAGCACGCTCAGCAGAGGGCCGCGGCGCGGCGGCGTCGACGCCGAGGAATCCGGCGTCGAAGCTCACTCCGCGGCCCCGACCGGAGGCGTCGCGACCGGTTCTGCGGGCAGCGGCGAGTCGGGGTCCTCCGTGCCGGGCTCGGCGGTCCCGGTCGTCTCCGGAGCAGGAGCCTGCGGCGCGGGAGCCTGCGAGCCGTTGCTGATCAGCAGCGTGATGTCCGAGTACCGGGCGACGGTGGTGCCCGCTCCGGGGTCGGTGCCCGCCACAGTGCCGGCGGGAGCGGCCGAGTCCACAGTGGCGCCCTCGTCGACGTCGAAGCCGAGGTCGTCGAGCGTCTCGGTCGCATCGTCGATCGAGCGTCCGGAGACGTCCGGCACCACGATCTGGCGGCCGTTCAGCAGCGCGCTGCTCGGCTCGGCGAAGTCGTCGCCTCCGTACTTCTGGTCGGCCCGGGTCATCACCGAGTTCCAGATGTAGTGCCGGATGTTCGAGGCGTACGGACGGCTGTCGAGCTCCGTGTTCGGGAACCGCACCTCCCGCATCGAGGTGTGGCCGTCGATGTTGCCCACCCAGACCACGGTGGCGACGCGCGAGCTCGCGCCGTCCATCCAGGTGGACTCGGCGTTGTCCGTCGTACCCGTCTTGCCGATGTGCTCGATCCCGTCGTCGGGGTCGGACTGCGCCGCCGTGCCGGAGGTGACGACCCGCTGGAGCGCGTAGTTCGCCACTGCGGTCAGCTCGGGGCTCAGTGCCTGGTTGCAGGTCGAGACCGGAGGCTGCACGGCGGCACCGGTCGCGTCGGTGATCGAGTCGATCGCGATCGCGGAGCATGCGCTGCCGTTGTTGGCGAAGCCGGCGAAGGCCGTGACCATGGACAGGGGCGAGATGTTGGAGTCGGAGCCGAGGATCGAGGCGGGCTTGATGCCGAGGTCGCCACCGTCGGCCGCCTTCACCCCGAAGGCCGCGGCCTGGTCGCGGATCGAGCAGAGGTCCAACTGCTGCGCCATGGCCAGGTAGACCGTGTTGATCGACCTCATCGTGCCGTTGAGAACACTGAAGGTGCCGTCCTCGTCGTCGTCGTTGCCGACCTTGTAGGGCCTGTCGTCCTCGCCGCCGGGCAGGCACTTCGCGGGGAACCCCTCGAAGGTGCGTACCCGTCCGTTCACGGTTTCGTTAAGCGTCCGCCCGCTCGCGAGCCACTGCGCCAGCGTGAACACCTTGTACGTCGAGCCGACCTGGAATCCGGTCGAGCCTCCGTAGGCCGTGTCGGTGTTGAAGTTCAGCGCCGAGAAGTTCTCGCCGTTCACGGAGCCGGCCGCGTCGTAGTCCTTGTTCTGCACCATGGCCAGGATCCGGCCGGTGCCCACCTCCATCGACACCGTCGAGCTGCCGATGTTGGTGTCGTTCGTCGGGACCTTCGGCACCGCGTTGTTCGTCGCGTTGGCCGCCGTGTCCTGGAGGTCGCGGTCGAGGGTCGTGTAGATCTTGTAGCCACCACGCTGGAAGTTGGCGAGGCGGGTGTCCGCGTCGTCGCCGAAAGCCGGATCGTTCTGCACCACGCGGGTGATGTAGTCGCAGAAGAACGCGGCGTTCCCCGCGGTCTGGCAGCCGGTCGGGGTCTGCGTGATGGCCGGCACGACCTCCTCGGCGGTCGCCGCGTCGTGCTGCTCCTGCGAGATCTTGCCCTCGCGGAGCATCTGACCGAGGACGTAGTCGCGGCGGATCTTGTTGTCCGGAATGTTCTCGGGGTCGTCGATGCGCAGGCTGTTCGGATTGTTGACCGTCGCGATCAGGCTGGCGGCCTGCGCGAGGCTGAGGTCGGCGGCGTTCGTCGAGAAGTAGTACTCGGCGGCGGCCTGGATGCCGTAGACCTGTCCGCCGAATCCGGCGATGTTGAGGTAGCCCAGCAGGATCTGGTCCTTGCTGTACTTCTTCTCGAGGTCGACGGCGAGCTTCATCTCCTTGAGCTTGCGCCCGGGAGTGGTGGCCGTCGCCTCCTCGTAGGCGGCCTGGGAGGCGGCCTCGTCGGTCTCGCTCAGCGACTCCGCCTTCTGCACCAGCACGTTCTTCACGTACTGCTGGGTGATCGACGAGCCGCCCTGGAGGTCGTCGCCCACCAGGTTGCTGAGCACCGCGCGGATCGTGCCCTGCAGGTCCACTCCGCCGTGGACGTAGAAGCGGGGGTCCTCGGTGGCGATCGCCGCGTCCTTGGCGAACTGGCTCACCTGGTCGAAGGCGACCTCCTCGCGGTTCTGCGCGTAGAAGGAGGCGAGCAGCTCGTTCGAGCCGTCCGTCCGCTTCGCGTAGATCTCGGTCTTCTGGGCGAGCTGGCCCAGCTCGAGGTACTCGGGCACGGTCTCGAACAGGCCGATCGGGTTGTTCTCGGCGAGCCCGGTGACGGCGAGGGCGGGAGTGACTCCCACGGTGATCAGCAGACCCCCGGCGACACTGGCTCCGACGATCCCGAGGACCCGGGCGAGCATGCCGCCGCGGGCGGTTTCTTGCGCAGACATGGCTACGAGAGTAGGCGACGCGCCTGAGTCCGGCGTGCCGCCCGCGCCAGAGTGCCTCCCGAGTACGGTGAGCGGGTGATCCGAGTCCGCGCATGACCGCCGCTGCCGACTCCTCCGCGGCGCGCCGCAGGGCGGTTCTCGTCGTGGCGGTCCTCGCCTCCTTCGTCGCCTTCCTCGACGGCACGGTCGTCACCGTGGCGCTGCCCGCGATCACGCGGGAGCTCGGCGGCGGGCTCGCCGTTCAGCAGTGGGTGGTGGACGGCTACCTCATCACGCTCGGCGCGCTCATCCTGGTGGCGGGCTCGCTCGCCGATCGGATCGGGCGGGCACGCAGCATGGCGATCGGCCTCGTCGGCTTCGGTGTCACCTCGCTGTTCTGCGCCCTCGCGCCCACGGCGGAGGTGCTGATCGTGGCGCGGATGCTCCAGGGCGCGGCGGGCGCGATCCTGGTCCCCAGCTCCCTCGCGCTCATCATCGCGACCGTGCACGGCGCCGCTCAGGGGCGCACCATCGGCGCGTGGACCGCCTGGACAGGGACGGCGACGATCGCGGGTCCGGTCATCGGCGGTCTGCTCGTCGATGCGGGCTCGTGGCGCTACGTCTTCGCTCTGAACGTCCTGCCGATCGTTGTGACGCTCGTGCTGCTGCGCCGGCTCGGCCCCGTCGACTCGGGGAGCCGCGTGCCGATCGACGGCGTGGGCGCGGTCCTCGGCGTGATCGGCCTCGGCGGTCCGGTGTTCGCGCTCATCGAGCAGGAGCGGCTGGGCCTCGCGCATCCGCTCGTGCTGGCCGCGCTGATCGGGGGAGTCGCCGCGCTGGTCGCCTTCGTGCTCTGGGAGCGCCGCACACCGCATCCGATGCTGCCCCTGTCGCTCTTCTCCTCCCGCACCTTCACCGTTGGCAACATCTCGACCGCCTTCGTCTACGGCGCTCTCTCGTTCGGCTTCTTCGCCTGGGCCTCTTCCTCCAGCAGACGCTCGGGTACTCGGCGACGCTCGCGGGGCTGGCGACCCTGCCGCCGACCGTCCTGCTGCTCCTGCTCTCGCAGGTGTCCGGTTCGCTCTCGGCGCGGGTCGGGCCCCGCCTGTTCATGGGGGTCGGACCGCTGGTGGCTGGTGCAGGCTTCCTCCTCCTCTCCTTCGCGGGGGAGTCGGCCGACTACGTCACGCAGCTCCTGCCGGGCATCCTGCTGTTCGGGCTGGGGTTGGCCGTGACGGTCGCCCCGCTGACCTCCACGATCCTCGGCGCGGTGACGGACGGGCACAGCGGAGTCGGCTCCGCCGTCAACAACGCGGTCTCGCGCATCGCCGGTCTGGTCGCCATCGCCGCCACATCGCTGGTCGTCGGCGACTCCCTCGATGCCGAGGGCTTCTCCCGGGCGGCGGTGACGACGGCGGTGCTGCTCGTCGCCGGCGGGGTCGTCTCCCTCGTCGGCATCCGCAATCCGGAGCGGCTCGATCCCGCCCCGGCCGACTCGGCGCGCCGCGGCCGCTGATCCAGTACCACTTCCGGGGGTGCGGTACCCGATGTTCACCGGCCGGTGCCGAACCTTCGAGGACTCGAGGGTGAAATAGTTGTCGCTACATGGAATACTGGGCCGCGACGATGCACTTGCATACATCCGACGGGGACGCTCTCCCCGCGACGACCATCACTCTCGAGGAGAAACCATGACCGACACCATCACCATCCCCGGCTACAAGGCCGGCACCTGGGTCATCGACCCCACCCACAGCGAGGTCGCGTTCAGCGTCCGCCACCTGATGATCAGCAAGGTCAAGGGCACGTTCGAGCGCTTCACCGCCACCTTCACCACCGGCGAGAACCCCCTCGACTCCACCGTCGAGGCCACCGCCGAGGTCGCCTCCGTCAACACCAACGAGCCCAACCGCGACGGACACCTCCGCACCGGCGACTTCTTCGAGGCCGACCAGTACCCCGAGATCCGCTTCGTGTCGACCGCGGTCCGCCCCCACGGCAGCGACTTCCTCGTCGACGGCGACCTCACCATCAAGGGGGTCACCAAGCCCGTCACCTTCGAGGTGGAGTTCGGCGGCTTCGGCACCGACCCCTACGGCAACTACAAGGCCGGCCTCACCGCCAAGGCCACCATCGACCGCACCGACTTCGGCCTCACCTACAACGCGGCCCTCGAGACCGGCGGCGTGCTCATCGGCGAGAAGGTCACGATCACCCTCGACCTCCAGGCCGCCCACCAGGCGTAGTCCGCAGCGGTCGACCGGAGCCGTCCCTCCCCTCGGGGAGCGGACGGCTCCGTCGTGCCGGGGACGGCCCCGTCTCGGGCAGGAGGCCTGCAGCGAGCTCGGTGCACGGTGAGCTCGGGGTGCGGAGCCACCGTCGGGCCTCAGAGGACGCCGAGCTCCGTCAGCTGCTCCGAGATGCCGGCGCCGTCGGGTGCGTAGACCCACGGCGTGCCGCTCGTCTCTGAGCGGTCCTGCGCCTTCGAGCGCCCGCCGGCCAGCACGGCCTCACCGGTCGAGAGCTGCCGGATCGCGATGGCCGCCACCCGGTCCGGGTGCTCGTTCGCGAAGTCGGCGTAGATCTCCTCGTCGTGCTGGCCGTCGTCGCCGACCAGCAGCCAGCGCACATCGGGGAACTCGTCGGCCAGACGGCGGAGGTTGACCTCCTTGTGCTGCTTGCCGCTGCGGAACCAGCGGTCGTGCGTCGGCCCCCAGTCCGTCAGGAGGAGGGCGCCGGCCGGGTAGAGGTGCCGCGAGAGGAAGCGGGTGAGTGCCGGTGCGACGTTCCACGCTCCCGTCGAGAGGTAGATGACGGGCGAGCCCTCGTGCTGGCGGGCGAAGCGGTCGAGGAAGACCGCCATCCCGGGGGTGGGCATCCGTGCGTGCTCGTCGAGCACGAAGGTGTTCCAGGCCGCGATGAAGGGGCGGGGGAGCGCCGTCACCATGACGGTGTCGTCGACGTCAGAGACGATCCCGAGGCGTGCCTCCGGCCGCACGATGAACACCGGCGCCGCGACGGGCTTCGACCCGGCCGTGGAGAAGGTGATGGTGTGCCAGCCGGGGGAGAGCGTGATCGGCAGATCGGCGTCGACCACACCGCCGCGATCGGCGGTCACCCGGTGCTGCTGCCCGTCGACCTCGACCGAGACGACCGCCCCGCTGACGAACACGCTCGTGAAGCTGCGCCAGCCGCGCACGCCCTCGACGGGGCGCACCTCCTCGCGCCCGGAGGCGTCGGAGGCGTGTAGAGAACGCGGGCGAGAACCCGCAGCTGCTCGGTCGTGCCGTAGCCGGTGTAGGGGATCACCCGCGGGACATGCCCCTTCCGCCGCACGCGACGCATCCGGAAGGCGTGGAGTCGGTCCTCGAGGCGGGCGGCGCGGTGCATGACCTCGGCCTTGCCCGGGCTCAGGGGCTTGCTCTCGGGCGTCAGCGGCATCCGTCCAGTCTGTCAGATGCCCGCACCCCCGCGGATCGCGCTCTCACGAGTGCCGCGGCCGGGTTCGCGCCCTCTCGGCTCAGGCCGGCTGGATGAGCTGCGGCCCGTTCGCCGAGACGGAGCCGACCGCGGCTCCGACGGTGCGCACGTCCAACTCCTCGGCGAGCTCGGCGGCACCCTCGGCCGCGGCTCGGAGCAGGTCGCCGTCGCCCGTCGAGCCTGGATCGAGCCAGTCCTCGATCAGCTCGGGCTGGAGCAGCACAGGCATCCGCTCGTGCACGTCGGCGACCGCACCGGAGGAGGGCCGCGTCAGGATCGTCGCCGAGAGGAGCCAGGGCGCGCCCGGCTGCGAGGAGCGCCACCACTCGTAGAGTCCGGCGAAGAGGACGAGCGACCCTTCACCGGGCGACACGTACACCGGCGATCTCGCGCCGTCCGCGGCGATCCGCCACTCGTACCATCCGGAGGCCGGGACGATGGCCCGTCGAGCGCTGTACGACTCGCGGAAGGACGGCTTCTCGGCGACCGATTCGATCCGCGCGTTGATCAGCGGCGCCCCGGCCGA
>NZ_LIIN01000131.1 GCF_001634385.1 Rathayibacter tanaceti
ATCCCGAGCTCGGCCGGCACCCGAGCGTGCCGACGCTGCTGGTGACGGGCGGCGCCGACCCGATCGCCCCCGGAGGCGAGCAGCTGGCCGAGGAGGCGGGGGCGCGCTTCGTGAGCGTCCCGGGCCGCGACCACACCAGCACCGTGCCCGCACGCGCATTCAAGGACGCGGTGCTGGGGTTCCTCGCCGAGCGGGGCTGACGGGCGGCGTAGCATCGCCGACATGCAGGCGATCCGCGTCGAGAACCTCGGCCCCGACTCCCGACTCGTGCTCGAGGAGGTGCCGACGCCGAGCCCGGCCCCCGGCGAAGTCCTGCTCCGGGTCGCGGCGGCGGGGGTGAACCGCGCCGACCTGGGCCAGCGCGCGGGCGTCTACCCGCCGCCGCCGGGCGTCTCCGAGATCCTCGGCATGGAGGTGTCGGGCTCGGTGGTCGCGCTCGGAGCCGGCACGACGGGGCCGCGCCCGGGCGACGAGGTGTGCGCGCTGCTCTCAGGAGGCGGCTACGCGGAGTACGTCGCCGTCGACGTCGGGCTGCTCCTGCCGGTACCGGAGGGGGTCGGCCTGGTCTCGGCCGCGGCGCTGCCGGAGACAACGGCCACCGTCTGGTCGAACCTCGTCATGGTCGCCGGGCTCGGTGCGGGCGACACGGTCCTGATCCACGGCGGCGGGAGCGGCGTCGGCACCACCGGCATCCAGATCGCGGCCGCCCTCGGCGCTCGGGTCGCCGTCACCGCCGGGAGCCCGCGCAAGCTGGACGCCTGCAGCGCGCTCGGTGCGGACATCCTGATCGACTACCGTGCCGAGGACTTCGTCGACCGGATCCGCGACGAGACGGACGGCCGCGGGGTGGACGTGATCCTCGATCCGGTCGGCGGCGACTACCTCGCCCGCGACCTCGAGGCGCTCGCGACGGGCGGGCGGGTGGTGTTCATCGGCAACCAGTCCGGCGGCCTCGGCTCGCTGGACCTGGGCGTGCTGATGCGCGCACGAGGGTCCGTGCACGCCACGACGCTCCGCGCCCGGCCGCTCGACGAGCGGCGGGAGATCGTGGAGCAGGTGCGGTCGCGGGTCTGGCCGCTCGTCGCCGACGGGACGGTGCGCCCGGTGGTCGACGAGGTGATCCCGCTGGCCGAGGTCGAGCGGGCCCACGAGCGGATGCGCACGTCCGGGCACATCGGCAAGCTGCTGCTGACCCCGTAGCCGCGGGGCGTGCAGGGCCGGCTCAGGTCCCCGAGCGCAGCAGCCCGAGCGAGCGGTTGATGCCGTCGACATCGACCGCGGCGGGATCGAAGGAGGCGCCGGCCGCGAGACCGAGCGCGTCGAGCGCCTCCGCGTGGTCGGGCGAGGACGGGTCGGTCGCGCGCGCACGGTGTCGGCCCAGGCGGCCGGCCCGCCGGAGGCGTCGAGCGGAGCGGCGCCGCGCGCCTGCGTGCAGCGCGGGAGCGCGGCCGTGAGCGGAGAGATCGCCTCGAGGCGGATGACGTGTCGCCACTCGTCCTCGAGGTCGTACACGTAGAACAGTTCGTCCTGCTCGGCCTCGAGCACCTCGGCGAGCACGACGGACGACTCGTCGATCATCGCGGCGCCCAGCTCCTCGGCGTCCGAGGGTGAGCCGATCGGCGCCTGCTCCTCGTCGGGCACGTCGACGCTGAAGTAGTGCGGCTGCGCGTCGGTCCAGCCGAGCGAGAGCTGGAGGGCGAGGTGCAGATCGCGCAGCGACGACTCGGACGAGAGCTCGAGGCGGCGCCAGACGACGGGCTTGGTGCCGAGGAGCGCGACGTGGAGGGTGTAGGCGGTCGCGGTGTCCTGCGTCGCCTCGTCGAGGATCTCGAGGCGGGTGGCCTCGCGCTCGCCCAGGAGCACGACGGTCGCGCGGACGACCGAGGCGAGGACGGGGGCCAGGCCCTCGGGCACCACGTAGCCGAACTCGGGAGAGTGCAGGAGCAGGCCGAGCTCGGCGGCGTCGTCGAGCATCCGCTCGGCCGAGCCGACCGCGCGCTCGCGCTCGTCGAGCGCCTCGTCGAGCGCGACTCCGATCTCGGCGGCGAGCTCGTCGACCAGCTCGCCCACGACCAGGCCCGGGTGCATCGCGGCCTGACAGGCGACGGCGATGCGCACGAGCACCGCGTCGGTCGTGGTGACGGCGCGCTCGGCGGGCGAGAAGGCTCCCTCCTCGTCGTCCGAGGCGATGAGCGCGGCCTGCGCGCTGAGGGTCCAGAGCTCGAGGAACCGGGCGACGTAGGCGACACGCTCCGCCACCGCCTCGTGCGCGTCGGAGCTGCGCCAGAGCACGGCGGCCTCGCCGAGGCTCGCACCCGAGCCCTCGGACTCGAGGACGGCCGAGCCGACCAGGGCGTCCCACCAGGCCGAGACTGGGATGCGCACGGCGTCGTCGCTCGGTCGATCCGGCTGAGGGGATGCCCGCCTCGACCGCGATCTCGCGGGCGGTGCGCTCGGTCAGACGCGCCTCCTCGGCGGCGGCGAGGTGCTCGACGACGACATCGGCGGCGTGCACGAGGACGGTCGCCCGCACGGCCGACAGCTGCTCCTCGGCGGGGACCTCCTCGAGGTCGGACAGGTCGTCGAGGACGGCTTCGACGAACGAGCCGGCGAGGTCGAGGACCTCGTCGAGCACGGCCTGGCACTCGTCCAACTCTTCGTCGGTGCCGGTCCAGAGGTCCTCGTCGCTCAGGAAGTCGAGGAAGTGCTCGATGACCTCGGCGACGGTGAACAGGGTGTCGTCGAGATCGGCCTCGTTCTCCTCCCCCGAGAGGTCGGCCTCGATCTGGTCGAAGACGGCCTCGAGGAGCTCGGCGTCGGGCTGCGCGAAGGAGCCGCGGGGCCGGAGATCCCGGGTCATCGCGAAGAGGTCGGTCAGCACTTCGACCGTCTCGTCGACCTCGAGGTGCTCGTGCAGAGCACCGACATCGGCGAGATGCTTCCGGTACCAGCTGCGGAACCTGACCATCAGCGCGGTCTCGGCGGTCCGACCGCCTCCCGACCCGCCCTGGTCGCCCGACCGGCCACTGCCGGATCGTCCCTGATTGCGCTTCTTGCCCATGATTCCTCCGCGACCGCTCCACATCCCGACGAAGCGCTCTACCTTATCGGAGCGGCGGCGTCGGGACCCCGGCCGCGGACGGTCACGATCGGGCCCGTGCAGGTGCGGAGACGGTGCGTCGGACGATGCGTCGGACGATGCACGGCCCCGGGATCCTCGACGATGCCGGCGCCCTCAGCGCTCCGCCGCGACGAGCGCGACCAGCGCGTCGATGACCGCGTCGGGCGTCGCGCTCCACATCTCGGACGAGAGGTGGCCGCTCGCCTCCATGCTCGCGACGCCGTGCACGCCGGTCAGGAGGATCGCTCCGGCGAGGTGCGCGCGCTCGGCCCCGACGACTGCACCGACGATGCGGAGGAACTCGGCCTGCGCCCGGGAAGCGGCCTCGATCGCGAGCTCAGGGTCCGCGGCGGGGACGGTGAACATCATCCGGTAGACCTCGGGCTCGTCGCGTCCGACGGCGAGGAGCGCCGCGAGCGCCGCCCGCAGCGGCTCCGCGCGCCCCCGGGGGGGGCGTCCGACCGCCCGAGGTGCTCGAGGACCGCGGTGATGCGGTCCCAGCTCTCGGCGCCGACCGCCGACAGGAGGCTCTCTTTATCGGCGAAGTGCCGGTACGGGGCTCCGCGGGAGAGCTCGGCGCGCGCTCCGACCTCGCGCAGCGTGACCTTCTGCGGGCCGCCCTCGTTCAGCAGCTCGCGAGCGGCGGCGAGCAGTGCGCGGCGCGTGGCGGCGGTGGATTCGGAGCGACTGACCATGCTCCGATTCTACAGTTGACATTGTCAGCCCACATGCTCTGGTTCTGAGATGACAATGTCACCTGAACCCGACTCCCTATCGTGCTGATGAGCTCCGTCGCGGGGCGCCTCGCCCAGCCCACCTACGGTGCCTACTCCGGATCGAAGTACGCGCTCGAGGCGATCGGTGACGCGCTGCGTCGCGAGCTCGCTCCGCAGAGTGTCGGGGTGGTGCTCGTGGAGCCGGGCGCCGTGCGCACCGAGATGGTCGGCCGCGGAGGCGTGACCGCGCGCACGCTGATCGCCGACATGACCCCAGACCAGGAGCGCCGCTACGGCGGGCTGATGCGCGCGGTCCTCGCGCAGTCCGAGGGATTCCTCCGCACGGGGGTCGACGCGCAGGACGCCGCGCGCATCATCGCCAATGCCGCCACTCGCCCCCGGCCGCGGACCCGCTACACGATCGGCGGCGACGCCGCCCTGCTCACCCGACTCGCGCGGAGCATGCCCGACCGTGTCCTCGACCGCGTGCTCGCCGCAGCCCTGCGCCGCTGAGCCGGCTCCACGTCGCCCCTCTCTCGCACCCCTCTCCAGAAAGCAGATCCCATGCCCTCCTTCACTGACGCCGTCGTCCTCGTCACCGGAGCGAACGGCGGCATCGGCACCGCTTCGTGCACGCCGCTCTCGCCGCGGGTGCCGCGACGGTCTACGCCTCAGCCCGAACGCCCCGCGACTGGGCCGACGACCGCGTCGTCCCGCTGGCCCTCGACGTCACCGATCCCGCCTCGCTCGCCGCTGCCGCCGAGCAGGCACCCGATGTCTCGGTGCTGATCAACAACGCCGGCGTTCTGCCGCCGACAGCGAGCCTGATCGATATCAGCGAGGAGGCCCTCCGCCGCACGATGGAGGTGAACTTCTTCGCTCCGCTGCTCGTGGCGCGCGCCTTCGTTCCGGCCCTCGCTGCGGCCGCCGACGGTGTGCTCGTCGACATCCACTCCGTGGCGAGCTGGTACGCCGGAGCGGGCGTCTACAGCGCGTCGAGGGCGGCACTCTGGTCGGCGACGAACTCGCTCCGCCTCGAGCTGGCTCCGCGCGGGATCCACGTGACAGGCGTGCACATGAGCTACGTCGACACCGCGATGGCCGCGCACACCGATGAGGCGAAACTCACGCCGGCCGCGCTCGTCGCCGCCGTCGTCACCGGCGTGCAGCACGGGGCGTTCGAGATCGTCGCCGACGGATTCACCGCGCAGGTGAAGGCCGGGCTGGCCGGTCCGATCGAGTCGCTCTACCCGTCGGTCGCGCCCGCCTGAACACCCGCGCGGAGGTGCCGGGAGCGGTCGCGAGTGTTTCGACTCTGAAAAATCTCGCAGCTCCTCCGCGTGCTGGCTTGCGTTCAGCTCCTCGGATCGGTGGAGTTGCCGGATGACCGACACGACGAGCACGACCGGCGAGGACTCACCGGACACCGGCACCCGATCGCTCAAGAAGGTGATCACCGGCCCGCTGCTGTTCGCCTTCATCGTCGGCGACACCCTCGGCGCGGGCATCTACACGCTGGTGGGGACGATGGCGGCGGACGTCGGCGGCGTGATCTGGCTGCCGCTGCTCATCGCCCTCGTCATCGCCCTGCTGACCGCGGGCACCTACGCCGAGCTGATCACGAAGTACCCGCACGCCGGCGGCGCCGCCCGCTACGTCGACCGCGCGTTCGGCACACCGTACCTGTCGTTCCTCGTCGGCTTCCTGATGATGGCGTCGGGCATCACCACCGCCGCCTCGCTTGCCAACGCCTTCGCCGGCGACTACCTCGGCGCCCTGCTCGAGGTGCCTCCTGCGCCGACCGCGATCGTCTTCATCGCGATCCTCACCCTGGTGAACCTGCGCGGCGTGAAGGAGTCGCTGACCGCGAACCTGGTCGCCTCGGTGATCGAGGTCAGCGGCCTGGTGATCGTGATCGTCTGCGCGGCGGTCTTCTTCGGCGGGGGCAACGGCGACGCCTCCCGCGTGCTCGAGTTCAACCCGGACGTCGCTCCCCTGCAGGGCGCGTTCGCCGCCTCGATCGTCGCCTTCTTCTCGTTCCTGGGTTTCGAGGCCGCGGCGAACATGGCGGAGGAGGTGCGGAACCCGTCGAAGGTGTATCCGCGAGCCCTGTTCGGCGCGCTGATCACGGCCGCCGTGGTCTACCTCCTGATCGCGCTCGGCGCGGTGATCGTGCTGCCCAACGAGGAGCTCGCCTCGTCGAGCGGTCCGCTGCTCGACGTGGTCGCGGCGAGCGGAGTGGCCGTGCCGCCGTGGCTGTTCGGCCTGATCGCGCTGGTCGCCATCGCCAACGGCGCGCTGCTGTTCATGGTCATGGCGAGCCGGGTGGGCTTCGGCCTGGCGACGTCGGGCCTGCTGCCGAGCGCGTTCGGCCGTGTGCTGCCCGGGCGCCGGACTCCGTGGGTGTCGATCGTGGTCGTCGGGGGCGTGACGATGCTGCTCACCCTGATCGGCGACGTCGGCACGCTCGCCGAGACGACCGTGCTGCTGCTCCTGCTGGTGTTCATCGCGGCGAACGTGTCGGTGCTGGTGCTGAAGAAGGACCGCGTCGACCACCCGCACTTCTCGGTGCCGCGCGCGGTACCCGTGCTGGCGACCATCGCGAGCGTCGTGCTGCTGACGCAGCAGACCGGCGTGGTGTGGCTGGCGACGGCGGGGTACGTGGTGGTCGGGACGCTGCTGTTCCTGGCGACGCGCTTCGGCAAGAAGGCGCACGCGGACCGGAGTGCGTCGGACCGCGGCTGAGCGCCGATCTGGCATCGTGGAGCGATGACCGTCTCGCTCGCGCCGATGCCCGCCTCCGCCCTCGCCGCGTGGGTGCGAGTGCAGCGCGCGGCGTACATCAGTGATCGGATGCGCGCCGGCGACGACGAGGCGGCCGCGACCCGCACCGCCGACGCCTCCTACGAGACGTACTTCCCCGACGGCTCCCCCGCGGCCGGTCACGACGTGCTGAGCGTCCTCGACGGGGGCCGACCGGTGGGCTCGCTGTGGCTCGGGCCGCACCCGAGCGACCTCGACGGGGTGTGGTGGGTGTGGGACGTGCAGATCGACGCGGCCGAGCGGGGCCGCGGCCTCGGCCGGGCGGCGATGCTGTTGGCGGAGTCGCACGTGCGCTCCCGCGGTGGGTCGGCGCTCGCCCTGAACGTCTTCGGCTTCAACACTCCGGCTCGCGCCCTGTACGCGTCGCTCGGCTACGAGCCGACCGCTCTGCAGCTGCGCAAGCCGCTCTGAGCAGCGCCCCCGCCGGCGGGCGGGCCGGATCGGCCGCGCGAGGCGGACGGGAGGGCGTCGTCAGCTGGTCGAGGGGATGACCGTCGCGTCGCCACTGCCGGACGGACGCGTCGCGTCACCGGTCCCGGCCGTCCCCGTCGCGGACGCCACTCCGCGGCCGAAGGCCTGGCCCTGGAGGATCGCCCCGAGGTCGACGCCGGTCGCCGACTTCACGCTGTCGAACGTCGCGGCGAGGCCCGCGGCCTGCTCCCGGGCGATGTGCGCGCCGGCGGTGTCGCCGCCGATCAGGGTGACGGTGCCGACGTTCTGGTAGCCCTTGGCGAACTCGGCCATGAGGGCCGGGAGCTGCCCGATCAGCTCGCGGCCGAGGACCGCCTCCTGGTTCTCGCGCAGCGCCTCCGCCTCGGCCTGGATCGCCGCCGCGCTCGCCTCGCCCTTGGCCCGCAGAGCCTCGGCTTCCGCGGCGGCCTTTGGCGCGCAGGGCTTCGGCTTCCGCTCCGGACGTCGCGCGGAGGGCGTCCGCCT
>NZ_LIIN01000132.1 GCF_001634385.1 Rathayibacter tanaceti
CGGGAGTGGAGGAGGGTCATGACGAATCCTTGGGGCTGGTCGATCCGGGACGAGTGTCCGGGGGAGCGGATCCGGGTGTGCACAATCGAGCCGGTCCGCGGACTGCGGTCCCGGCAGGGACGGATGCGGGGCATCCAGGGGATCGTCCGCGCCTCGGACGCCCACCGATCGAGGAGATCGGCTCGATCAGGAGGATCGACGGGCGGAGGCTGTGCGGGGATCCGGCGAGGTCAGTTCCTCATGCACACATTCGACAGCACATGACGCGGCCGGCGGCCACCATCATGCCGGCATTCCCGAAGGCCTCGAGGGAGGTCAGGGCGTGCAGGGTGTCAGTCATGGTGGCAAGTAAAGCGGAGTCGAGGGCCGCGAGTCAATACTTTTCCGGGCCTCGGCAGCGCAGCGAGGCCGATCGGGGACGTCCTGCGGGGGCGTCTGCGGCTCCCGTGTCGAGGCCCGAGAGGAGGGCTCGGCCGCCTTCTCCGCAGACGGTGGGCAAGGCGAGTGGAACCCGGGACAAAGGCATATCAGTCCGAATGGGGTGCGGTCGTCGGCGACGTTCCCTGCGTCTCCGCCGGGATCGCATCCTCGGGCTGCCTGAAAGCCGGGTTCCCGCTCCGCAGCGGGTGATCGAACGGTCCTTCAGCGCGCCACTCGCCGGCGCCAGGACCGCTGCGAGACTCCTCGCGGTCGTGCACGATCCTCGTCGTCGCGCCTCCCTGTGCGCACGGTTCCCCTGACAGAGAAGGGACGTGCTCGCGTCTCGCCCGCGCGAGGACGGCCGGAGAGACGGGCCGCGAGGTGCTCAGCCGGCGAGACCGTAGAGACGGTCCCCCGCATCGCCGAGGCCCGGCACGATGTAGCCGAGCTCGTTGAGCCTCTCGTCGAGCGAGCCGAGGACGATCGTTACGTCCCGGTCGCCGAACGCCTTCTCGACGGCGGCGAGGCCCTCGGGGGCGGCCAGCAGGCAGACCGCGGTGACGTCGACCGCTCCACGGTCGAAGAGGAACTGGATCGCCGCGATCAGCGAGCCGCCGGTGGCCAGCATCGGATCGAGGACGAAGCACTGGCGGTTCGAGAGGTCCTCGGGGAGGCGCTCGGCATAGGTGGTGGGTTCGAGCGTCTCCTCGTTGCGCGCCATGCCGAGGAAGCCGACCTCGGCTGTGGGGATGAGCTTGACCATTCCCTCGAGCATCCCCAGCCCGGCGCGGAGGATCGGCACGACGAGAGGCTGCGGGTCGCTCAGTGCGAGCCCGGTGGTCCGCGTGACCGGCGTCTCGATCGTCACCGTGCGGGTGCGGACACCGCGGGTCGCCTCGTAGGCGAGCAGGGTCATCAGCTCTTCGGCGAGCTGCCGGAAGGTCGGCGACGGTGTGCGCTTGTCTCGCAGCACGGTGAGCTTGTGCGTGATTAGCGGGTGGTCGGCTACGTGGACGCGCATAAGCTCAATCTACTTGCTGGCCGGGACGCGGTCGGTGGCCCGCGAGGAGGGGTGCGATGCGTGACAGCGACCTCCGTGCCCCCCGCGGTTCCGAGGAGTGGATGGGGCTCGCGCTCGCGGAGGCGCGACGGGCCGCCGGCTGGGGGGACGTCCCGGTGGGGGCGGTGGTCGTCGACGCCGACGGCACGGTCCTCGCGCACGGGCGCAACGAGCGTGAGCTGCGCACCGATCCGACAGCGCATGCCGAGGTGGTGGCTCTGCGCGCTGCGGCCGCGGCCCGGGGCGACTGGCACCTCGACGGCTGCACCCTCATCGTCACCCTCGAGCCCTGCGTGCTCTGCGCGGGAGCGATCCTCGCGGCGCGGGTCGAGCGCGTCGTGTTCGGGGCGTGGGACGAGAAGGCGGGTGCCTCCGGCTCGGTGCACGACCTCCTTCGCGACCGGCGTCACAACCACCTGGTCGAGGTCTACCCGGGAGTGCGGGCGGAGGAGAGCTCGCGGCTCCTGCTCGACTTCTTCGCCGAGCGCCGCTGAGCCGCGCGCCTCACTCCAGCGCGTCGAGCCACTCGGACAGCGCGAGCCTGGTCGCGGCGTGCATCCGCTCGAAGCGGCCGGCGGCCACGTCCTGGCGCAGAACGGCGGAGTCGTAGCCGGCCGCTCCCGCGTACTCCGCGTCGCCCTCCAGCCACTGCGCCGCCATCGTGCTCGTCAGCTCGGGATGGAACTGCACCCCCAGCAGCCAGCCGCCGACCGCGAACGCCTCCACCTCCGAGGTCCCGGACGAGGCGAGTAGCACGGCGCCGCGCGGCAGGTCGAAGGTGTCGCCGTGCCACTCCATCACCGCGACCCCGGCGAGGTGCCGCAGAGGCGATCGCTCTCCCTCCTCGGTGAGGGAAGCGGAACGGAAGCCCACCTCGCGCATCGCCTGGGGCCGTACCGTCTCGCCGAGGGCGGTCGCGATCAGCTGCGCCCCGAAGCAGACGCCGAGGGTGGGACGGCGGTGGTACAGCCTGTCCTGGAGCAGCGCGATCTCGGGGCTGATGAAGGGGTGCCGGTAGGTCTCGGAGACCCCCGCGCTCGAGCCCAGCGTGACGACGAGGTCGGGGTCGAGGATGTCGATCGAGCCGAGGTCGGTGCCGGCGACCGCGTCGACCCTGAACCCCTGGTCGCGCAGGATCGGCTCGAGGGCTCCGAGCCCGGCACCGCGCTCGTTCACGATCGCCAGCGCCGTCCGCATCTCAGGCGCTCTCGGCGGGCGAGTGCGCGGTGGGGACCGCGCCTCCGGGGTGGGTCCGGGCGACGCCGGAGTCGTGCGTGATCCCGGGGACGCCTCCGGATGCGCTCACGTGGTCTCCTCGGGCTCGCCGCTGGATGGTCGGGCCATCCTATGAGTCGGGGGACGGCTCGCCGAGCCCTTGCTCGGCGGCTGCTTCGTAGGATGAGCGCGTGACCGATGCACCCGTGCTGCTCCCGTCCATCGCCGTTCTCGGCCTCGGCTCGATGGGAGGCGCGATCCTCACCGGGCTCCTGGCCCCCGGCGTCCGCGTCGAGGGCGGGGTACGCGTGACCAACCGCGACCCCGCCAACGCCGCCGCCTGGGACGGCCACCCGGTGGTGACGGCGTTTGCCGTCGCCGACGATCCGGAGGCGAACCGTCGCGCGGTCGAGGGCGCTGCGGTCGTGCTTGTGGCGGTGAAGCCGCACATGGTCGCCGACCTGCTCGACGAGATCGCGGAATCGCTCGCTCCGGGGACGATCGTCGTGAGCGTGGCGGCGGGGGTGACGGTCGAGACCTTCGAGCGACACCTGCCCCCGTCGGTCGCCGTGCTGCGCTCGATGCCCAACACCCCGGCCGTCGTCGGCCGCGCTGTCACAGGCCTCAGCGCCGGAACCCGCTCGAGCGACGAGGACCTCGCGCTCGTGCGCCGGCTCTTCGAGACCGTCGGCGAGGTGGTCGAGGTCCCGGAGGCGCAGCTCGACGCGCTCTCGACGATCTCGGGCTCGGGCCCGGCCTACGTGTTCCTGCTGATCGAGGAGCTGATCGCCACCGCCGTGGCGAAGGGCTTCACGCCCGAGCAGGCGTCGACCATGGTGGTCGGCACCGTCCGCGGTGCCGCCGAGCTGCTCGCACACTCCGGGGAGGATCCGGCCGAGCTGCGCCGCCGGGTCACGAGCCCGAAGGGGACCACCGAGCGCGCGATCGCTGTGCTGCAGGAGGCGGACCTCGAGGCGCTCTTCACGCGCGCCACCGATGCGGCGCTGGCCCGCGCCCGCGAGCTCGCCGCCTCCTGACGCCCGCCGTCAGGAGCCGAGGGCAGCGAAGCGCTCGATATCGCTCGGGGTGCCGCTCACGACGATCAGGTCGTGGTTCGAGACCACGGTCTGCTCGGTCGCGTAGGTGAACGGCTTGCCCGGGCTCTTGACACCCACCACGGTCACGCGATGCTTGCGGCGCACCCCCGACTCGGTGAGGGTCAGGCCGCGGATCGGCTTGGGTGGGTACATCTTGGCGAGCACGAAGTCGTCGTCGAACTCGATGAAGTCGAGCATCCGACCCGAGACGAGGTGCGCCACACGCTCGCCCGCCTCCGCCTCGGGGTAGATCACATGGTTCGCGCCGATCCGCTCGAGGATCTTGCCGTGCGAGCGCGAGATCGCCTTCGCCCAGATCTGCGGGATCTTGAGGTCGACCAGGTTCGCCGTGATCAGCACCGACGCCTCGATCGACGAGCCGACCGCGACGACGGCGACCTGGAAGTCCTGCGCACCGATCTGAGCCAGGGCGTCGAGCGAGCGCGCGTCGGCCTGGACGGCGTGGGTGACCCGCTCCGACCACTTCTGCACGAGCCCGGCGTCGGCGTCGACGGCGAGCACCTCTCGGTCGAGACGGTCGAGCTGGCCGGCCGTGGCGGCCCCGAAACGCCCGAGGCCGATCACCAGCACCGGGGCGTCGTACCTGATGCGGTCAACCAACGATGGGCCTCTCTTCCGGTCGTCTGAACAACTGCCTCCGCTGGCTGGCGGCGAGCGCAGCGGCGAGAGTCACGGTACCAACGCGGCCCATGAACATCGTCAGCGCCAGGACGTAGACGCCGGAGGTGGGCAGCTCGGCGGTCAGACCGGTCGAGAGCCCCGACGTGGCGAAGGCCGAGATCACGTCGAAGAGCACGTGGTCGAGCGAGGCCTTGGTGATATGCAGGATCAGGATGGAGGAGAGGGCCACGGTCGTCGCTCCCCACAGCACCACCGAGACCGCGAGACGCAGGACGTCGTTCGGGATGCGCCGGCCGAACGCCTCCATGTCGTTGTTGCCGCGGGCCTCGGCGAACGCGGCGAGGAACAGGATCGCGAGCGTCGTCACCTTGATCCCGCCGGCGGTCGAGGCCGAGCCGCCGCCGATGAACATCAGCATGTCCGTGACCAGAAGGCTGGACCCGTTGAGGTCGGGCACGGAGATGGTCGAGAAGCCGCCTGAGCGCGTCATCGTCGACAGGAAGAAGGACTGGAAGACGGTGTCGCCGGCGTCGAGGGTGCCGAAGGTCTTCGGGTTGTCGAACTCGAGCACGATATAGAGGACGGCGCCGGCGACCAGCAGAATCACCGAGGTGACCAGCGTCAGCTTGACGTGCACGGACCACTTGCGCGGGCGTCTCCAGCCGCGCGAGAAGGCGTAGATCACGGGGAAGCCGATCGAGCCGAGGAAGACGCCGACCATCAGGATGCCGAGGAACCAGTAGTCGTCCTCGAACGGGGTGAGGCCCGCCGCGTTGGGGGTGAAGCCCGTGTTCGTGAACGCCATCGCCGAGTAGTAGAAGGAGTGCCACACCGCCTCGCCGATCGGGACGCCGTCGATCAGCATCCGGGGGAAGAGGAGCAGGGCGACGATGATCTCGATCGCTGCGGCGCTGATCGCCACCGTTGCGAGCAGGCCACCGATCTCGCCGAGGCGCACGGCCTGTCCTTCGGCGACCGGTCCGGAGTGGATCCGCAGCGGGTTCGAATCGCTCGCGACCATCAGCTTGGCGCGCAGCCCCAGGCGGCGCGAGATGGCCAGACCCATGATCGAGGCCAGGGTGAGCACGCCGAGCGCGCCGATGTTGACGCCGATGAAGATGACGCTGTGGCCGAACGCGGACCAGTGGGTCGCCATGTCGACAGTGGCGAGGCCGGTGACGCAGATGACCGACATCGCGGTGAAGAAGGCGTCGTGCAACGGTGTGACGGTGCCGCTCGTGCTCGACACCGGCAGCGAGAACAGAAGGGTGAAGACGAGCACGAGCGCCGAGAAGATGAGAATGGCGAAGCGCGAAGGGGAGCGCCCGGCGAAGTCGTCGATGAGGTCGCGGGCCCGTTCGAAGCCCGACCACGGCGAGACGGGCGAGACGCCCACGGGGCTGCGGAACTGCTGCCGAACCACCACGGCGGATCCTCCACTCGATCGCGGCCATGCTACCGGCTCGCTCGGCGCTGGTCCGCGCCGCGGCGCCTCGTGCGAGCGGGGCCGTGGCTACCCTGGGCGCATGGCCGACATCTTCGGAGTGATCGCGGACGGCACGCGGCGCGACATCCTCTCGCTGCTGCTGGAGCGGCGCCGGGAGGGCGAGTCCGACGGCATGAGCGTCTCGAGCATCGTGGCGCGCCTGGAGCTCAGCCAGCCGATGGTGTCGAAGCACTTGAAGGTGCTGAGGGAGGCGGGGCTCGTGACGGTGCGCGAGAGCGGCCAGCACCGTTTCTACACCCTCGAGTACGCGCCGCTGGAGCAGGTCGAGGACTGGCTCCTGCCCTTCGTCGCCGAGGACGAGGCGGCGATCGGCGCGCTGCTCGATGCGCCGACCGCGGCCCGGGCGGAGTCGCTCGGACGCGCTCTCGCGGAGCGAACGCACCAGGTCAGCACGGTCGTCCAGGACATCCAGCGCGGCGTGAGCGAAGGAGCGACGAAGGTGGCCGAGGCCCTGCGCATCCGCAAGTGAGCCGTTCGTGCCGCCTCCGAGGCCCGAATCGTGCGCGGGTGCGGGTCGTGTAAGCTCGCGGGAGCCAGTTTTTCGTAAGCGGCCGCCCGTCGGGCGGTCGACCCCCTGAACGTTGTGAGGTCTTCGTGGGTTCTGTCATCAAGAAGCGTCGCAAGCGTATGGCGAAGAAGAAGCACCGCAAGCTGCTTCGCAAGACTCGTCACCAGCGTCGCAACAAGAAGTAGGCTCGCGCCTCTTCCCTCTCGAGCGTCCGCCCCCCACGGGGTCGGGCGCTCGTCTGCGTTGGCGCTCGGCCGGGTCGGCGCTCGGCCGGGTTGGCGCTCGGCTGTGCTGGAGCTCGTCCGCGGGGGAGAAGGGGGAGGTCTCGGAGCGATCGCGCCGACTTCCGCTGCCCGTCCTCCGCGCCCGTCCTACACTGGCTGGATGGTGGACGTGCAGCTGACCCTGGTGGGCAAGCCCGGCTGCCACCTCTGCGACGATGCGCGTTCGGTCATCGACGGGGTGCTCGCCGCGATCGAGGGTGAGCCGGCCTCGCCCAGCGTGACGCTGAACGAGGCCTCGATCCTCGAGGATCCGGAGCTGCACGAGCGCTTCGTGGAGGAGATCCCCGTCGTGCTGATCGACGGTCGCGTCCACACCTACTGGCGCGTCGATGCGGCTCGCCTTCGTCGCGCCCTGCTCGAGCGCGCCTGACCGCTCGCCGTGCGAGGCACCGCCCGACGCGGTTCACGGTGATGCGCGGTCTCCTCGACCCTCTGACGGGGGAGGACGTCGCCTGTGATAGCTCGTCTCTGCGCTCTAGGCTCTCCCCCGGGGGAGTGCGTTCCTCCGTGCGCGGACGCGGATCGTCGCCCGCGGAGGAAGGAGCCGTCCGCCATGCCGTCATTCCGTCGACTCGCCGTGCCGTCCGCGGCACTCGCGGCTCTCGTGGTCGGTCTGGCCCTCCCGAGCGCAGCCGCTGCGGCGTCCGCCGGCCCGACGTCGGCCGCGGCGTTCGAGCCGCAGACTTCGACCCAGCAACCGGGAGTGCCCGGTGACCCCGGCGTCCCTGAGGAGCCGGGCGGACCGGAGCCCGTCCCGGGCGGTCCCGTGGAGCCGAGCCTGCCGGGTGAACCGGCCGAGCCCGAGCAGCCCGCTCCGCTC
>NZ_LIIN01000133.1 GCF_001634385.1 Rathayibacter tanaceti
AGCTGCGGGCCGTCCGCTCGACACCGGCGTACTCCTCCTCCGAGAGCTCGCCGCGAGCCGCCGCCAGCAGCCGGGCGGCCGGCCCGACGACCGGAGCCGTCGCCTCCGCCGGCGCCGGGCTCCACGAGCCCAGCCCAAGCAGGTAATCGGGCCCGCCCGCCTTCGTGCCGGGCCCGACCGCCGACTTCTTCCAGCCGCCGAACGGCTGGCGCTGCACGATCGCGCCGGTGATCCCGCGGTTCACATACAGGTTCCCGGCCTCGATCCCGTCGAGCCAGGTGCCGATCTCGTCCGGGTCGAGCGCGTGCAGGCCCGAGGTGAGCCCGTAGTCGACCTCGTTCACCAGCGCGATCGCCTCGTCGAGGGTCGCCGCCGTCATGATCCCCAGGATCGGCCCGAAGTACTCGGTGCGGTGGAACTCGGAGCCGCGGCGCACGCCGTCGCGCACGCCCGGGCTCCACAGCCGGCCGGAGTCGTCGAGCCGGTGTGGCTCGAGCAGCCAGCTCTCGCCCGCGCCGAGCGTCGTCAGGCCGCGGAGCAGCTTGCCCCCGGCGGGCTCGATCACCGGGCCCATCCGCGTGGCCGGGTCGGTCGGGTAGCCGACCGTGAGGGAGGAGACCGCGTCGAGCAGCTGCGCGCGGAACCGCGTCGAGCGGGCGACGGAGCCGACCAGCACCACGAGCGAGGCGGCCGAGCACTTCTGTCCGGCGTGCCCGAAGGCGCTCGCCACCACGTCCTTCACCGCGAGGTCGAGATCGGCCGAGGGCGTGACGACGATCGCGTTCTTGCCGCTGGTCTCGGCGAGCAGCGGCAGGTCGTGGCGGAACGAGCGGAACAGCTCTGCTGTCTCGTAGGCGCCGGTGAGGATCACGCGGTCCACCGTGGGGGAGGCGATCAGGTCCCGTCCCAGCTCCTCCTCCGGCAGACGGAGCAGTCGCAGCGCCTCGCGGGGCACTCCCGCCGCCCACAGCGCCTCGGCCACCACGGCACCGCAGCGCGCGGTGGGACCTGCGGGCTTGAGCACCACAGCGGAGCCGGCGGCCAGCGCGGCGAGTACGCCGCCGGCCGGTATCGCCACCGGGAAGTTCCACGGCGGAGCGACCAGCGTCAGCGCAGACGGGTGGAAGCGGGCGCCGTCGACCGCGTCGAGCTCGCGGGCGCGCTCGGCGTAGTAGTGCGCGAAGTCCACGGCCTCCGAGACCTCGGGGTCGCCCTGGTCGATCGTCTTGCCGCCCTCGGCCGCCATCACCTCCAGCAGTTCGGCTCGGCGCGCCTCCAGCTCGTCGCCGGCGCGGTGCAGGACGCGGGCGCGCTCGTCGGCCGGCACGCCGCTCCAGCCGCTCGCGCGAGCTCCGGCGAGCACCGACTCCAGCTCGCCGCGGGTGGTGATCGTGGCGGCCTCGATCGCCTCGACGCCTGCGCGCGAGGAGGGGACGCGCGCGAGGATCCCCTGCGCCCACTCGCGTTCGCGCGACGACGGGTCGGTGTCGGGTGTGCTGCGGAAGTCGCCGAGCCCCGGGCGGCCGCTCGCGGCGAACCGGTCGGGCACGCGATGCGCGGGCGGCACCGCTGTGTCGAGGCCGGCGACGGAGGCGCGGAACCGCTCCTCCTCCCGCGCGAAGAGCGCCGGGTCGGCCTCGAGCTCGAAGACGGCCGACATGAAGTTCTGGCTCGACGCCCCCTCCTCCAGCCGGCGGATCAGGTAGCGATCGCCACATCGAACTCGGCCGGCGCGACGACGGGCGTGTAGAGCAGGAGCGACCCGACCGTGCGGCGCACGGCCTCCGCCTGGCCCTGCGCCATGCCGAGGAGCATCTCGTAGTCGATGCCGTCGCGGACCCCGCGCTCGCCGGCGAGCAGCCACGAGTAGGCGATGTCGAAGAGGTTGTGCCCGGCGACGCCGACCCGGACGGCGCGGATCCGCTCGGGCTGCAACGCGTAGTCGAGCACACGCTTGTAGTTCGTGTCCGAGTCCTGCTTGCTGCTCCAGGTGGCGAGCGGCCAGCCGTGCACCGAGGCCTCGACCTGCTCCATCGGCAGGTTCGCGCCCTTGACCAGGCGCACCTTGATGCCGGCGCCGCCGCGCGCGCGACGGGCGGTGCTCCACTCTTGCAGGCGGATCATCGCCGACAGCGCGTCAGGAAGGTAGGCCTGCAGCACGATGCCGGCCTCGAGGCCCGCGAACTCGGGCCGGTCGAGGATCCGCGTGAAGACCGCGATGGTGAGGTCGAGGTCCTTGTACTCCTCCATGTCGAGGTTGATGAACTTCTGCGGCGAGGCGGCGGCGGCCCGCGCGAACAGCGGCGCCAGCTCGGCGACGATGTCGTCCACCGCGGCGTCGAACGCCCACGGGGTGTGCGGAGCGGTGCTCGAGGAGACCTTGATCGAGACGTAGTCGACGTCGTCGCGCGCGAGCAGGCGGTGCGTGCCCTCGAGGCGGCGCTGCGCCTCCGCGCGGCCGAGCACGGCCTCGCCGAGCAGGTTCATGTTCAGCCGCACGCCGTCGCGGCGGATCGCGGCGATCGCCGGGCCGAGCCGTGAGTCGGTCGCGTCGATGATCAGGTGGCCGACCATCCGCCGCAGCACGCGGCGCGCGATCGGCACTACGACGTCCGGGAGAAGCGGCGCCATCACGCCGCCGAGGGCGACCGCGGCGCGCATCGGAGCCGGGAGGAAGCCCGGCACGCCGCCCGCGATCGCCTTCAGCGCCGCCGCGGCGACCCTGGTGTCCTCGGGGCGGACGACTCCGTCGACGAAGCCGACCGTGAAGTCCAGGCCCGACGGGTCCTTCAGCACGCCGGCCAGCCGCGCACCGGAGGCGTCCACGGGGATCGCCGCGGCCTCGCGCAGCCAGCGCCGCACCAGGGCGATGCTCTCGTCGACGAGCCGCGGAGCGACGGAGTCGGGCGAGGGGCCGGTGCTGCCGGGGCCGGTGCCGAGTGCGGGGCTGGCGAGATCCGTCATGGTGCGGTCCTTCTGCTGCGAGGGAAGCGGTTCCTCCAGTATTCGACCGGGTACCGTTGAGCAGAAGCGACCGTTCCTTACCGGTACCGGTCAGTTCTGCTGAACGATGGGAGCGGTGCCGTGCTCGATGTCCGCCGCCTGGTCCTGCTGCGCGAGGTCGCCATCCGCGGCACCCTCGCCGCCGCCGCGGAGGCTCTGGCCTACAGTCCCTCCGCCGTCTCGCAGCAGCTCTCGGTGCTCGAGCGCGAGACCGGAGTGGAACTGCTGCGCAAGGCGGGCCGGCGCGTGCAGCTGACGCCGCAGGCCGAGATCCTCGTGGCGGCGGCCGGTGAGGTACTGGCCCTGCTCGAGCGGGCGGAGGCGGCGCTCGCGGCCTCGGGGGAGTCGGTCACCGGGCGGGTGCGGGTCGCAGTCTTCCAGTCCGCGGCGCTCGCGCTGATGCCGGGCGCTCTCCGGGCCGTCGCCGAGCGCTTCCCGGAGGTGCGGGTCGAGATGGTGCAGCGCGAGCCGGAGGGAGCGCTGCACGAGACCTCGTGGGCGCGCGAGTTCGACCTCGTCGTCGCCGAGCAGTACCCCGGGCACTCGACCTCGTGGCTGCCGGGCCTGGTGCGCAGCGATCTGACGACCGACGCGATCCGGCTCGCGGTGAGCCGGGACTCCGCCGTCGTGGACCTCGCCGCGGCCCGCGACTGCGCCTGGGTGATGGAGCCGCGCGGCACCGCGAGCCGCCACTTCGCCGAGCAGACCTGCCGCGTGGCCGGCTTCGAGCCCGACGTCCGCTTCGAGACCGCCGACCTCCAGGCGCAGATCCGTCTCGCCGCGTCCGGCAACGCGGTCGCGCTGATGCCCGACCTGGTCTGGGCGGGCGCCGAGCCGGACTGCCGTCTGCTGGAGCTGCCGGGCGCTCCCCGCCGCACGATCTTCACGGCGCAGCGGGAGGCGCAGCTGGCGTCACCGGCGGTGCGGGTCTTCCGCGAGTGCCTCGCGGAGGTGGCGGGGCGGTACATGTGAGCCGTCCACCCCTGTCGGCCGATCGCTCGGGAGCACTGGAATGCTGGACGGGCAGGATCCCACCTCACAGGAAGAAGGAACCATGACCATCTGGCTCATCACCGGCTGCTCGACCGGCCTCGGCCGCGCCCTCGCGACCGCCGTCCTCGCCCATGGCGACCGGGCCGTCGTCACCGCACGCGACGTCGACTCCGTGCGCGACATCACCGGGCCGTTCGCGGAGACCGCCCTGGCCCTGCCGCTCGACGTCACCGACGACGCGCAGGTCGCCGCCGCGGTCGCCGCCGCCGAGGAGCGCTTCGGCGGGATCGACGTCCTCGTCAACAACGCCGGCTACGGCTACCGCGCCGCTGTGGAGGAGGGCGAGGAGCCGGCCGTTCGGCAGCTCTTCGACACCCAGCTCTTCGGCACGGTCCGCACCATCAAGGCCGTCCTGCCGGGGATGCGCGAGCGCCGCTCCGGCACGATCGTGAACCTGTCCTCGATCGGCGCGCGCCTCTCGCCGGAGGGCTCGGGCTACTACTCCGCCGTCAAGGCGCGATCGAGGCACTGACGGAGTCGCTGCGCAAGGAGGTCGCGCCGCTGGGCATCCGGGCCTTCTCGGTCGAGCCGGGCGGGTTCCGCACCGACTTCGCGGGCCGCTCCCTCACTCAGTCTGCGACTCCGATCGCCGACTACGCCGAGACCGCGGGCCGGCGCCGGAAGGAGAACGACACGGTGCACGGGACGCAGAAGGGCGACCCTGCGCGAGCCGCGGAGGCGCTGATCCGGGTGGTCGAGTCCGAATCGACGCCGTCCCTGCTCCTACTCGGCTCCGACGCCTCCGACGCGTTCCGCTCGGCGCTCGACGCCCTCCGCGCCGACGCCGACGCCTGGGAGTCGCTGAGCCGCGGAACGGACTACCCGGAGGGAGAGTAGGGGCGGCGCAGGCGCGCTGCTGAGCCTCGGCGCGGGCTGCTGCGCCGAGGCTTCGGCGGGTGAACGTCCCTCCACAGGGCTCCCCCGGTCGCGGATCGCCGGGATCGGGTGGCTCCGCCCCCTTCATGTCGGGGTCCCTGGTTCACGACGTGTAGGGGACGGACGCGACGCGCCCTGGCGCGGCTCCGCGAGGAGCTGCCTGAGCAGCGTCGCCACGCCCACCACCGCCGGGCCCGCGAGGACCGCGCCGTGTGGCTGAGCTCCGAGGAGGAACGGGATGGTGATGCTCTGCGCTCTTCCCCGGCGCCGGTCGCGCTGGGGGCGTACGGGCGGCTCGCCCGGATCGCGCGGATACTCCGCGACGGCGATGTCCTCGGCACGATCCCATCCGAGGCCGCTGTTTCGGCGGAACCATAGCGGAGACCGTTACGCCAGGAAGCGGTCCGCCGTCCGCAGCGAGAGCGCCATCGTCGTCAGCGCCGGGTTCGCGATCAGCGCGCTCGGGAACACCGAGTTGTCGCACACCCACAGGTTCGGTACGTCGAAGCTGCGCCCGTCCGCGTCGACCACCGCGTCGTCCCGGTCGGCGCCCATCCGCACCGTGCCGAGGGTGTGCGCCGTCCGGGCGAGCACTCGCGTGCTGGTCGCGCCTGCCGCCTCCACGATCGCGGTCATCGTCCGGATCGCGTGCCGCTCGATCGCCTCCTCGTTCGAGCCCGCCGAGAACGTGATGCGCGCCTTCGGCACCCCGTGCTCATCCCGCTCGTCGCTCAGCTCCAGCCGGTTGCCCTCGGCCGGGAGGCACTCGGCGTTGATCCCGACTCCCGCTGCGAAGCGGTAGCCGTCGAGCGCCGCCATCAGCTCGCGGCCCCAGAGCCCGCCGCCGCGCGCGAGCGAGGTCGCGTAGGTCAGAGGCATCACTCCGAGGCTCTGGATCAGGTAGCCGCCCGCGAAGTCCGCGTCGGTCGGGCGCACGGTGTCCTCGGTGATCGCGGAGGAGGGGTACCCGCGGTATCCGCGCATCTCACTCTCGAAGGCTCCCCACACCTGCGTCGCCCCGTGCGCCAGGAAGTTCCGCCCCACCTGCCCGCTGCCGTTCGCGAGACCGGTGTGCAGCAGGAGGCGCGGCGTCTCGACTCCGCCCGCGCAGAGGAAGAGAGCGGAGCAGCGCTGCCGACGCTCGACGCCCTCCGTCGTGTAGAGCACGGCGCTGACGCGCCCGGCTGCGTCGAGCTCGATGCCGTGCACGAACGAGTCGGCTCGGATCTCGGCGCCCGCGCGCACTGCCTCCGGAAGGTAGGTCGTGTCCATGCTCGCCTTGGCACCGGTGCGGCAGCCCTGGTGGCACTGGCCGCAGTTGACGCAGGCGGGGCGGCCGCCGCGCGCCGCGCTCAGCACGGCCGTGGGGGCATCGGTCGCGCGCATCCCGATCGCCGCGCAGCCGCGGAGCATCATGTCGGCCGAGGCGTTCCGCGCGAGCGGTCCCTGCTGGTAGCGGCGGGAGCGGTCCCACGGGTACTCCGTCGGCCCCGCCACGCCGATGTCCGCCTCCACTCGTTCGAGGTACGGAGTGAGCTCCGCCGACGTGATCGGCCAGTCTCGTCCGACGCCCGCCTCGCTCTGCAACCGCAGGTCGCGAGGGTCGGGCCGCGGCGTGAACGCTCCCCAGTGCAGAGTCGAGCCGCCGACGCCGCGTCCGCTGTTGTTCGGTCCGAACGCGGTGGGGGTCGTGCCTGCGCTGAGGCGCTCCTCCATCCAGTTGATCTCGGTCGCGGCGGTCTCGTCCGCGGTGTGGTGGAGCGGATCGAGGTGGGCACCGGCCTCGAGGGCGACCACGCGCAGCCCCCGCGCCGCGAGCACTGAGAGCAGAGGCGCTCCGCCGGCTCCGGTGCCGATCACGACGGCGTCGACCGTCTCGTCGAGGGCGAAGCGGCGCATGCCGGTGGTGGTCGTCATCGCGCGCTCCCCGGCTCCCACGCCTCGTGGTCGTCGGCCGCGAGCATCCGGAACCCGGTGATCAGGGGGAGCGTGTCACCGCCCGTCGCGTAGCCGTCGTAGCCGATCCGCGCCATCGAGGCGGGATGCGCCAGCCAGTGCCGGACGAGGTCGACGCGGCAGTCCTCGAACCAGGCGGTCAGCTGGTCGGCCGTGAGCGCGCCGACCGCGACCGCGCCGTCGGCGAGGGCCCGCAATCGCGCGTCCTGCTCGTCGGTCGAGAGCGCGTCGAAGCCGGCGAGCGCGTCGAGTGCCAGCCCGTAGGCCACTGGGTCGGCGGGGAGGCCCGCGTTGCGCCAGCCGTCGCCCTCGCCGTCGGCGAGCTGTGCGTCCACCCGCGCGGCCAAGTCGATCCGTCCCTCCTCCGGCGCGACGCGCTCCTGCGGCACGGCGGGCTCCTGCGGCACCACGCGGTCGGCGATCGCGCGCAGCTCGGCGAGCTGCGGCGTGCTCAGCACCCGAGGCCGGTACTGCGGATCGTCGGCGAGGGCGCGCTCGGCCAGCAGCGCGCGCACGCGGGTGCTGGTGCGCGACGAGGCGATCACGGCGGAGACGTCG
>NZ_LIIN01000134.1 GCF_001634385.1 Rathayibacter tanaceti
CCGGGCGAACGCGCCCTGCTCGTGCGGGAATCGGGCCGCACTGCCGAGATAGGTGCCCTCGGAGGCGAGGTTCGGCCGGCCGGGCGGCCACTCGCCGTGCGCCGTGGCGGGGTGCACAGCGACCTCGGCTCCGACGCTCGGCCCGGAGCCGTCGGCCGCGGCCTCGACGACTGTGCCGACCACCTCGTGCCCGAGCGTGAGGGGCTCGCGGAGGATCGACTCTCCCGCCGCGCCGTGTGTCCAGTAGTGCAGATCGGAGCCGCAGATCCCTCCGTAGGCGATCGCGACGAGGGCCTCGGAGGCGGCGCGCGCGGGCAGCGGCGCCTCCTCGACCCGGAGGTCGCCGGCGGCGTGCACGACGACGCGGGTGGTCGTGGCGGGGAGGGAGGTGCTCGGTGCGCTCATGCTGCTCTCGTTCGCTGCGGGTGGAGGAGGGGCGATGCTCAGACGACGACGGTCATGCCGCCGTCGATGAAGACGACCTGGCCGTTGACGTAGTCGGAGCCGTCGGAGGCGAGCCAGACGGCCGGGCCGATGAGGTCCTCGACCCGGCCCCACCGCGCGGCCGGGGTGCGGCCGAGGATCCACGAGTTGAAGGCCTCGTCGTCGACGAGGTTCTGGGTCATCTCGGTGTGGATGTACCCGGGCGCGATCGCGTTGACCTGGATCCCGTGCCGCGCCCACTCCGCCGTCATCGACCGGGTGAGGTTGCGGATCCCGCCCTTGGACGCCGTGTAGGGCGCGATCGTCGGCCGCGCGAGATCGGCCTGGACCGAGGCGACGTTGATGATCTTGCCGGCGCCTCGCTGGATCATCCGCCGCGCCGCCGCGCGCCCCACGACGAACGCGCTGGTGAGGTTGGTGCGCAGCACACGCTCCCAATCGGCGACCTCGAGCTCGAGGAGGGGTACCCGGTGCTGCACGCCGGCGTTGTTGACCAGGACGCGCAACGGCCCCACGTGTTCCTCGATCCAGGCCACGCCGGCCTCGGCCTGGGCATCGTCGGTGACGTCGAAGGCGCGGGCGTGGATGCGCGTCCGACCCTCTGTGTCGACGAAACGCTCTGCCAGCTCGATGCGAGCGGCCTCGAGGCGATCCGGATCGAGGCCGTTGAGCACGACCGTGGCGCCCGCTTCGGCGAGACCGGTGGCGACGGCGCGGCCGATGCCGCGGCTCGAACCGGTCACGAGGGCGACGCGGTCGGTGAGATCGAAGAGCATGGGGTCTCCAGGGGGGGTCGAGGCGAGGGCGGTCGGAGCGCAGGGTCGGAGAGGGGGATCAGGGCTGCAGGGGCGCCGCGCGCGGCGGCCCCGCGACGGTGCGGTTCACGAGCTCGCCGACGCCGTCGAGGGCGATCAGCACCTCCTGGCCGGGCTCGACGGCGACGGCTGTGCCGGGCGAACCGGTGAGGACGATGTCGCCGGGATGCAGGGTCAGGTGGGCTGTGAGGTGCACGAGGATCTCGCGCGCGTTCCAGCCCAGACGGGCCGTGGAGGAGGCGGCGCGCACCTCGCCGTCGACGCTCACGGTGATCGCCACCGCGTCGGGGTCGATCCCGGTCTCGATCCACGGGCCGAGAGGCGTCCAGCCGTCACCGTTCTTGCCCTGGAGGAAGAGGCTGTCTGCGGTGATCATCGCGGGCGCGGTGACGTCGTTCGCGACGGTCACGCCGAGGACGTGCTCGAGCGCATCCGCGGGAGTGAGGTGGCGGGCGGTGCGCCCGATGACGAGGGCGAGCTCCCCCTCGACGTTCACGGGACCGATGCCGGCGTCGAGGGTGATCGGATCGCCGGGCCCGGCCAGCGTGTGCGCGGTCTTGTGGAAGGCCTGCGGGGGCAGCAAGCGGTCGGCCGCGGAGCCGTTGTGCGCCATCCCGAGGATCACACGGGGCTCCACTGGGGCCAGCAGGCGCGCACCCTCGACCGGCCACCGGCGACCGGTCTCGATCGGCTGCGCGACGAAGGCGTCCTCGATCTCGCGCCACTCCCCCGCGACGAGAGCGACGATCGCGGCGCCGTCATCCGCCTGGATCCGGGCGATCCGCATCAGCGGTCTCCCCCGGGCTCGTCGCTGGTGCTGATCGCCACGGTGCCTCGCTCACTCCGGCCCGCGCCGGCGGGATGAGGCGAGCGTAACAGCCCAGTGAACGGCATTCAACAGAGTGGACGCCCGCGGCGCAAAACCCGTCAGGCGGGGGCGCCGGCGACGAGCGGCGGACGGCCCAGTGCCGCCGCAGCCTCGCGGAGAGCCGCGACGACCTCCTCCTGATCCTCGTCCATCGGGCGCACCAGCGAGACGCCCACCGCGACGGAGAGATCGGATCGGGTGGCCGCGGGCACGGCGACGGCGACGCCCAGGACGCTGGGGTGCAGCTCGCCGTCGTCGATCGCGTAGCCGCGCTCGCGCGCCGTCCGGACCTTCCGGAGCAGCTCGCGCGAGGAGGACGTCGACCGGTCGGTGAAGACGACGATGTCGCGGTCGTCGGCGAAGCGCTCGGCGATCTCGGCGTCGTCGAGCTCGGCCAGCAGCGCGGTGCCGACGGCCGTGGCGGAGGCGGGGTACCGGTCGCCGACGCTCGCCGAGAGCGTGAACCGCTCGCGGCCCTCGTGCACCGCGAGGTAGAGGACGCGGGTGCCGTCCAGCAGCGCGATCTGCACCAGTTGCCGCGAGAGCACCGGCGACTCCTCACAGAGCCTGTAGAACTCGCGCACCGGGTCGAAACCCGCGAGGTAGTGGCTGCCGAGCTCGACGGTGCGCCGACCGAGGAGGAAGCCTGAGCCGACGCGACGGATCAGCCGCCCCTCCTCCAGCGCGGCGCAGAGGTTCGACGTCGACGACTTGGCGATGCCGAGCTCGCGGGCGATGTCCGTCAGCGTGCGCGGCCCGCCGGCGTCGGCGAGGAGGTCGAGGATCCGCATCGCGCGGGACACGGCCGGAGCGCCCGACCCCTTCTCGGAGTCGACCGACGTCGGAGGCGCTTCGGGGCGGGCCATGTCGTCCTCTCGCGGCGGTGGTGTCAGTAGAACTCCACCGTATCGACTCGGTTGATCAGCGGCTCCCCGTCGAGGAAGCGGGTGGCGTTGCGCGCGAACAGCTCGGCGATCAGGCGGTCCTCGGCGAGGTTCAGCGCCGCGGTGTGCGGGCTGATCAGGACGCTCGGATGGCTCCAGAGCGGGCTGCCCTGCTCGAGCGGCTCCTGCGCGACGACGTCGAGCGCGGCGAAGCCGACGCGTCCCTCGTCGAGCGCGGCGAGCAGCGCCTCCTCATCGACGACCGTCCCGCGGCCAACGCTGACAAACGACGCTCCGGGGCGCAGCGCCGCGAAGAATTCGGGCCCGACCAGCCTCTCGGTGGCGGCGGTGCCGGGGAGCGTGACGACGACGCCGTCGATCCGGCCCGCCACCTGGGCGATCGCGTCCGGGGCGATGATCTCGTCGACGTGCTCGACCGCGCTCTCGTGTCGGCTCGTGCCGATCACCCGGGCGCCGAGCTGCTGGAGCTTGCGGGCGGTCGCGCGGCCGATCGTGCCGAGTCCGACGATCAGAATCGTCTGTTCCGAGATCAGTCCCATCGTCCACCGCTCGCCCCAGACCCGCTCGCGCTGGAGCGACTGGAGGCGCGGGAGCGACTTCGCCCCGGCCAGCAGCCCGAAGATCCCGAACTCGGCGAGCGGCTCGGAATGGACCCCCGCCGAGGTCGAGAACGCGATGCGCGCCAGCTGCTCGTCGTCGAGGCCCGCGGCCCTCACCTGCGCGCCGCCGCCGGCGGGCATCGTCTGCACCCAGCGGAGTCGCGGATTCGCGGCGGCCGTGCGCGCGAGGGCGGCCGGGGTCTCGTCGGGCACTCCGTAGAGAACGTCGGCGGAGTCGACGAGCTCGTCGAAAGCGCGCTGCTGCTCGGGCGTGCGCCGGAACGCGGGGTCGCCTCCGTGGTCGCCCGCGTGGCGCATCGGAGGGAGGAGGCTCTGGTCGGCGACGACGTCCAGGCGCGGTTCGAGCTCGACGATGCGGGCGATCAGCTCGGGGCTGAGCGGCGAGGCAACGACGACGCGGAGGCGATCGGTCACAGGTGTCCCTTCGCGGGGCGGTGCTGGAGGCTCTCTCCCGGATCGACCCGCGGCCAGTGTACTTCACCCCTGTGAACCGTGTTCGATATGCTGGTCGCATGCCCGATTCGATCTCAGAGGTCCTCCCGCCCGCGCGCACGGGATTCATCGGTCTCGGGAGCATGGGCGCCCCGATGGCCCGCCGCCTCACCGCCGCCGGGGTCCCGCTCGGGATCACCGCACGCCCCGCCTCCGCCGATCGCGCGCGCCTGGCCGTGCCCGAGGCGCAGTGGCACGACTCCGCCCGCTCTCTCGCCGCCGTCTCGGATCTGCTGATCGTGATGGTGCCGGACCTGCCCCAGCTGGAGGAGCTGCTGGCGGGAGAGGACGGAGTGCTCGCGGCGGAGTCGGACGTCGTGCTCGCGGTCTGCTCCAGCGTCTCCGCCTCCGGACTGCGTGAGCTCGCTCAGCGCCACCCCGGTGTCCGCCTCGTGGACGCCCCCGTCAGCGGCGGCACCGAGGGCGCCGAGGCGGGCACCCTCTCGATCATGGTCGGCGGGGCGGAGGAGGATGTCGCCCGCGCGCTGCCCATCTTGTCCGCCTGCGGCACCGCGGTGCACCTCGGCCCCCTCGGCTCGGGCGACGTGGCCAAGGCCTGCAACCAGCTGATCGTCGCCGCGACGATGACCGCAATCGCGGAGGCCGCGGTGATCGCCGAGCGCTCGGGCCTCGACCTCGACACGCTGCTCACCTTGCTTCAGGGCGGCTATGCGGGGAGCCGCGTGCTCGAGACGAAGCGTGCGGCGCTGGTGGCCCGCGACTACACGCCGACCGGTGTCGCCTCCTTCATGAACAAGGATCTGCGGGCCGCGGCCGACGAGGCGGAGGCGACCTCGACCTCGGCGCCGCTGCTCGCCACACTCCGCACCGTGTTCCGCGAACTGACCGAGGCCGGCCTCGGCGACGAGGACCTCTCCGTGGTACATCGCTTCGTCGCGGAGCGCTGATGCGATCCCCAGCCGAGCGTCCGGAGGGAGCCGCCGGTCGCCGGCCAGGAGCATCCTGCACCGTGCAGGGCTCCCCGTGAAGACGTCCGCCTCGTAAGACGTATCTCGTTAACAGAGGAACGCCCCCTCGACCCGCAGATCGAGGGGGCGTTCCCGCGGCATCAGATGCAGCTGGAGGGCTTGATGACGTAGTCCGACCAGTAGCGGCGGTTGGTGCCTGCGGCGCCGGGGTAGCCGACGGCGTTGTCCACGTTGCTGGCGATGAGCCTGCCGCCGCCCTGGTAGGACCAGAGCTGGTCGCCGGCGAGGAAGTAGCCGCCGCCGCGCGGGCTCGAGTTGAGCGGCACGTTCGGCAGGCTGGTGCTCGACGTGGCGCTACTGGCGAAGAACGCACGGCCGTCGTTGGTGACGTAGTCGGCGAAGTACACGGCGTTCGCGGTCGTCGCGCTCGGGTAGCCGACGGCCGACTTCACGTTCGTCGCCTTGACCTCGTTGCGGTAGCGCAGGACGCCGTTCGACTGGAGGAAGTATCCCGATCCGACGGCCGTCGCAGCGGTGAGGCTCGAGTTGTAGACCGTCGTCAGACCGGTGTTGGCGTTGTAGGTCTGCGTTCCGCTCGCGTTGACGAAGTCCACCCAGTAGTTGGTGTCATCGGCCGAAATGTAGCCCGACGCCGAGGTGACGCCGCTCGCGATCCGCGTCTGCTGGTTGTAGCCCCAGAGCGCGCCGCCGGTTCCGAGGAAGAAACCGCCGCCGACCGGGTTGGCGCTCGAGGGCACCCAGGGGTAGGTCCTCGTCGTGCCGGTGTTGAGGTTGCGGGTCGACGCGACTCCGGTGCTCGAGATGTAGTCGACGTAGTAGTTACCGTTCTGGCCGCTGTAACCGACCGCCTTGCCCGCGCCGCGGACCACCGGGGTCGACGAGCGGTAGTCGTAGATGTCGCCGTTCTCGAGCTGGAAGTAGCCGCCACCGAGGGCGGTCGCCGTGCCGGCCGGGAGGCGGGTCAGCTTGTAGCGCTTGCCGTTCTCGGAGTTGTACTCCCAGAGGTTCGGCTGGCTGTCGATGTCGGCCGTCGCCGTGTCGGAGGCGTTGACGGCGGGAGCGGAGGAGTTCAGCGTGAAGGTGCCGGCGCCCTTCGTGGCGGTGATGGTCGGCAGAGTGACCAGGCCGTTCGCGTCGGTCGTCGTCGAGTAGGTGCGTCCGCCGCCGGCGAAGGTCCAGCCCGCGGGCAGGGTCGTGGTGACGGTCTGACCGGCAGCGGGAGCGCCGGCGTTGTCCCGCAGGGTGAGGGTCACGCCCTTGAGCGTGCAGTCGCTGCCGACGGGGTACTCGTCCTGGTCGAAGGCCAGCGTGTAGGTGGGCGTGGTCGAGGCGGCGGCCAGCGGCGACGCCACTGCGGCGGCCACGACGGGGACCGTCCAGGCGGCGCCCTGGACGATGGTGCGGCGCTTGACGCCGGCCTCGTCGGGGACAGTCCACTCGCCTCCGAACGGGATGGAGCGGGTGTCGGATCGGTCGCGGTCGTTGCTCATGTCTCTCCAGAGAGATCGGCCCGCCGGTGTGGCGGGGAGGGGGTGCGGGTGCGTCGCCTATTCAGACAGCCGCCCTGACGCACCGGCCGATCCTGTGAGCATCCGGCGGGTCCACGTCCCGACTCGGCGGGTCTCTGCACGACGGATGCCGATCAGTCCACGACGCCCCCGATCTTTCCCACCCGTGGGAATCATCAAAGGATGCACAGACATGCACGAGGCCTGGCTCTCTCCGGAGAGACCGCCCTGGACTGGCTCGAAGGAAGGGGACTGCGCTTTTTGGGCCGGGCGAACGAGCTCCGCATCTTCGCCGACGCCTACTCGGCTCCGGAGATCTCTTTCGCGCGCGTCTGGAAAACGGCGGGCACCTACTCCTCTCGAACACATGGGGCGGCCGACGAGCTGCAGGTCACCGTCGTCACCGATGGCAGCATGCGCTTGAGCAGCCCTGCCGGGCCGCTGACGCTCGATCGCGGTCGCGCGTTCCTCAGCGGGGACGACGGGCTGACCCTGACCCTCGATGCGCCGGCCGCGACCGTCGAGGTGGTCCTCTCCGATGCCTTCACCGAGCGGTTCGCGGTCGGTTCGCCGCCCGGACTCCCGGTCGATCCGGTCGGACGCTACGCGCCGATGCTCGCCTCCCTGGTCAACTCGGTGCTCACCGGTCTGGAGGATCCGCGCGAGGAGTGGCCGCTGCTGGTCGCCTCCATCGAGAACCTCGCCGCGACGCTCCTCCTCGACGCCGCGGCAACCCGGCTCCGCGGCACACCCGCCGAGAAACGCCTCGTCCGGCGCGCGCTCGAGACGATCCGCCGCCGCAGCAGCGACGCTTCGTTCACCGTGAGCGCGCTCGCCCGCG
>NZ_LIIN01000135.1 GCF_001634385.1 Rathayibacter tanaceti
CCGTCTCGGCGACGGCTCCCGCGCTGGGCAGGCGGGTCGTCGCGGCGGCCGTCACGACGTCGACCCAGCCCTCGATGAGGCGAGAACCGTCTCGAGGCGACCGTGCGCTGCGAGCTGCTCGTCGGTCTTCGGTGGGATCAGCGCGCCCGAGGTCATCGCGTCCCGGAGCTCCTCCGGGTTCGAGGGGTCGAAGTTCTCGGCCAGCTCCTCAAGGCGGGTCGTGTCGATGCTGATGCCGCGCGCGAAGTCGGTGATCTGCGAGATCAGCGCCAGGCGGAGCCACCTGCCGTGCCGGAACAGGCGGGCGTGGGCGAGCTCACGGACCGCCAGGTACAGCTGCACCTGGTCGATCGGGATGTCGAGGCCCTCGCCGAACTCTGCGACGTTCTGCGGCAGGATCGCCGCGTCGTTCTCCTCCAGGAGCGGGATGCCGATGTCGCCTCCCGAGACGACCTCGGCCGCGAGCTGCCCGACGACCTGGCCGAGCTGGAGGGCGAACAGCGTCCCGCCGATGCCGCGCATCATGCCCTCGCGCCGGCGATCATTTCCTGCATCTCCTCGGGGGCCTGCTCGCGCAGCACTCGGGTGAGCGCGTCCGAGATGCTCAGAGCCACCGGCTCCGCGAGCTGCGTCCACACCGGCATGGTCAGGGCGATCCACTCGAGGCGGCTGATCGAGCGCGGGGTGCGGCTCAGCTCAGAGACGTAGGCGACCTCGTCGAGCCACAGCGCCGCGACTCCGAAGGCGCCGTCGACGGGCGCGCGCACGGAGTCGGTCACCGGCGTGGACTCGGCCCGAGCCAGCTGCTTCGCCTGCTCCAGCGACAGCGTCCAGTTGACGCCCCCCGAGCCGTTCTGCTGCATCGCGCTCTGCAGCTGCGCGAGCAGGTTCTGCAGCGCGACCGGGTCGTTGGGGAGGCCGGCCGCGCCCGCGAGCTGCGAGGCGTCGACGGGTCCGTTCCCCGAGAGGAACTGCCGCAGCATCTCCTGGAAGTCGTCCTCGGAGCCGCCGCCCGCTCGGTCCGCACTGTCGCCATCGGCCATCGGGTCAGCCCTCCGTCGTTCTGGTGAAGTCGGGCGTCGCGCCGCGTCGGCGGCCCAGCATCGGGCGCCGGTTCGGGCGCGACTCCCAGTCGTGCAAGCTACGTTAGCCCGAGCGCCCCGGGCCGCGGCGTGCAGACAGCCGCCCGCGCCCAGCCCGCTTCCGCCCGCCGCGAACATCCCGGCGGAGCCGCTCCGCCCGCCGTCAGAAAGGCCCCCGTGACGCTGTTCTCCGACGACCTGCGCCCGTCCTCCTCCCGGAGGCGCGCGTGGGTCGGCCCGGTCGTGCTCCTCTCGGGAGTCGCTCTCGTGGTCGGCCTCGGCGTCACGCCGGCTCCGTACGTGATCGAGCAGCCCGGCCCGGTCTTCGACACGCTCGGCAGCAGCAAGGACGTCCCCCTCATCTCCATCCCGGACGAGACGACCTATCCCACGGGTGGAACGCTCGCCATGCTCACGGTGTCGGTCGTCGGCAACCCCGAAAGCCTGCCCACCTGGGTCGAGGTCGCGAGCGCGTGGTTCGACCGCACCAAGGCCGTCGTCCCGGTCGACGCGATCTTCCCGCCCTCGACCACGGTCGAGGAGCGCGATGAGGTGAACCAGGCCGAAATGACCGATTCGCAGCAGGAGGCGATCGCCGCGGCGCTCACCGAGCTCGGCTACCCGGTCGAGCAGAAGGTGTCGGTGGTGCAGGTCCCGGAGGGGTCACCGGCCGAGGGCGTCCTGGAGCCGGGGGACGAGATCCTCGCCGTGGCCGGCACCGCCGTCGCGGATGCCACGGCGCTCCGCGCGACCCTGCAGACGCTCGGCACCGGCGCGCCGGTCCAGCTCAGCATCGAGCGCGGCGGTGAGCAGGAGGAGGTGCAGGTCACGCCCCGTGACTCCAACGGAGCGGCCGTCATCGGCATCCTCCCCGGCGCCACCTTCGAGTTCCCGTTCGAGGTCGACATCCGGCTCGACGACGTCGGCGGCCCGAGCGCGGGCATGATGTTCGCGCTCGGGATCATCGACAAGCTCACCGAGGGCGAGCTCAACGGCGGCCGGAACGTCGCCGGGACCGGCACGATCGACGCGGCGGGCGAGGTCGGGGCGATCGGCGGGATCCGCCAGAAGCTCTACGGAGCGCAGGGCGCGGGTGCGCAGTACTTCCTCGCTCCCGCCGACAACTGCAACGAGGTGGTCGGCCACGTGCCCGAGGGTCTCGATGTGGTCTCGGTCGCGACGCTCGACGACGCCCTCGCCGCACTCCGGTCGATCGCCGCCGGCGACACCGCCGACCTGCCCGATTGCAGCACCGCGACCCCGATCGACTGACCCCGCCCGCGGGGGTGACGCACAGGTGACCCGCACACCGGTCGCATAGCATGGGTGGCCTCCCCTCACATCTCGACAGCAAGAGGCCCCTACGTGAGTTCCACAGCAACCGAAACGCCGCCGCGGAAGAGACGGAGCGTCCTCGCCGTCACTGTCGTGGTGGTGGCCGTCCTGGTGGTGGCGTTCTTCGTCTTCTCCGGTCTCTACACCGACGTCCTCTGGTACGACCAGCTCGGCTTCTTGTCCGTGCTGACCACGCAGTGGGCCGCGGCCGGCGGGCTCTTCGTCATCGGCTTCGTCGCCATGGCCGTGCCCGTGTTCGTCAGCCTGCTGCTCGCCTACCGGCTCCGCCCGGTCTACGCGAAGCTCAACTCGCAAATCGACCGCTACCAGCAGGTTGTGGAGCCGCTGCGGCGCCTGGCCACCTTCGGGATCCCCGCGGTTCTCGGCCTCTTCGCCGGAGTCTCTTCGGCCACCCGCTGGCAGACGAGCCTCACCTTCTGGAACCGCACTCCCTCGGGCACGACCGACCCGCAGTTCGGGCTCGACACGTCGTTCTACCTCTTCGAGCTGCCCTTCTACCAGAGCATCGTCGGGTTCGCCTCGGCCGTCCTGCTGATCTCGGGGTTCGCGACGCTCGCCACCGGGTACCTCTACGGAGCGATCCGCGTCAACGGCCGCGAGATCCGCGTCTCGAAGGCCTCGCGCATCCAGCTCGCGATCATCGCGGCCCTCTATCTCGCGGTGCAGGCGGTCAGCTTCTGGCTCGACCAGTACGCGACGCTCGCTCAGCAGGGCCCGCGCATCACCGGAGCCACCTACTCGACCGTCAATGCGACGATCCCGGGGCTGCAGATCGTCGCGGGCATCGCCGCCCTGGTCGCCGTGCTCTTCGTCGTCACCGCCTTCATCGGCCGGTGGCGCCTGCCCGTGATCGGAACCGCGCTCCTGATCGTGTCGAGCCTCCTGGTCGGATCCCTCTACCCCTGGATCGTGCAGAAGTTCCAGGTCGAGCCGAACGAGCGCACGCTCGAGCAGCCCTTCATCCAGAACAACATCGACATGACCCGCGAGGCCTACGGGGTGAGCGACGTCCAGGTGATCCCCTACGACGCGACGACCGACGCCGAGCCGGGCGCCCTCCGCTCCGACGCCGAGACCACGGCGAACATCCGCATCCTCGACCCCGCCGTCGTCACCGATGCGTTCTCGCAGCTGCAGCAGTTCCGCCAGTACTATAAGTTCGGCGACGCGCAGAACGCCCTCGACGTCGACCGGTACTCGATCGACGGCTCGACGCAGGATGCCGTGGTCGGCGTCCGGGAGCTCAACCTCAGCGGGCTCGGCGCCAACCAGACCTGGTACAACCAGACCCTCGTCTACACCCACGGCTACGGACTGGTGGCGGCCTACGGCAACCAGCGCTCGGCCGACGGTGAGCCGGTGTTCATCGAGTCCGGAGTCCCGACCACGGGCGACCTTGGCGACTACGAGCCGCGGATCTACTTCGGCGAGAACTCGCCCGCGTACTCGATCGTCGGCGGCGACGGCTCGCGCGACATCGAGCTCGACTACCCCTCGGGGACCGACGGCGCGCAGCAGACCTACACGACCTTCGACGGCGAGGGCGGGCCCGCGCTCGACAACGTCTTCAAGAAGCTCGTCTACGCGATCAAGTTCCAGTCGGAGCAGATCTTCCTGTCGAACGGCGTGAACAACGACTCGCAGATCCTCTACGACCGCGATCCGGTGCAGCGCGTGCAGAAGGTCGCTCCCTACCTCAAGCTCGACTCCGACGCCTACCCGACCGTGGTCGACGGCCGCGTGGTGTGGGTCGTCGACGGGTACACCACCTCGGCCGACTATCCGTACTCGGAGGTGCAGAGCCTCTCGCAGGCGATCGCCGACACGAACACGCAGCAGCAGTTCCCGACCGACGACGTCAACTACATCCGCAACTCGGTCAAGGCGACCGTCGACGCCTACGACGGCAAGGTGACGCTCTACTCGTGGGACACCGAGGACCCGATCCTGCAGACCTGGCAGAAGATCTTCCCCACGACGGTCAAGCCGGTCAGCGACATGTCGGCCGAGCTGCTCAGCCACGTCCGCTACCCGGAGGACCTCTTCAAGGTCCAGCGCGCGGTCCTCGGCACTTACCACGTGACCGACGCCGGCTCGTTCTACTCCCGTGAGGATGCGTGGGCGACGCCGAACGACCCCACGAGCGGAGCCGCGACCACGGCCGCCGCGACGGGCACGAGCCTGCAGCCGCCCTACTACCTGACGCTGCAGACGCCCGACCAGGAGGTGCCGTCGTATTCGCTCTACTCGACGTACATCCCGGCCAGCGTCCAGGGCGCGCAGGCCAGCCGCAACGTGCTGACCGGCTACCTGGTCGCCGACTCCGACGCCGGCTCCGAGGCGGGCACCGTGGCCGACGGCTACGGCACGCTCCGCCTGCTCGAGCTGCCGAAGGACGACACGGTCCCCGGCCCGGGTCAGGTGCAGAACGCGTTCACGACCGACCCCACGGTCGCGAACGAGCTCAACATCCTCTCGCGCGGCGATACGACCGTCACGAGGGGCAACCTGCTCACCCTGCCGGTCGGCGGCGGCCTGCTCTACGTCCAGCCGATCTACGTGCGCTCCAACGGAGACACGAGCTTCCCGCTCCTGCAGAAGGTCCTGGTCGCGTTCGGTGACGACATCGCCTTCGAGGACACCCTCGATGCCGCGCTCGACAGCCTCTTCGGCGGCGACTCGGGAGCGGACGCGGGCGACACCGGTACGCCGACGACTCCGAGCACGGGGTCCGATACCGGAGGCACCGACACCGGCGGCGATGCGGGCGGCACCACCGGTGGCGACGCGGGGGGCACCGGAGGAGTGACCGGCGACCCGACGGCGCTCCAGCAGGCCCTGAACGACGCCCGCGACGCTCTGGCGGCGCGGGAGGCGGCCCTGAAGTCGGGCGACCTGACCGCGTTCGCCGCGGCCGACAAGCAGTTGACGGACGCTCTGGCGCGCGCGCTGCAGAACGAGGGGCAGTAGCCCGGTGGTGCAGGTCGACCGCGGCGAGCACCTCCGCTCGGGGGAGTGGCTCGAGCTGAACCGCACGCACTGGGAGGGGCGCACCGGCGAGGGTGCGCTCCACCCGGAGTTCGTCGCGGCGGCGATCGGTGTCCCGGAGCCCCGGGTCCTGCACCTCGGCTCGGGGGACGGGCGCGACGCGCTCGTCCTCGCGGAGCGCGGCGCTCGCGTGGTCGGCGTCGACTTCTCGATGCCGGCCGTCCGCCGAGCACGGGCCGCCGCCGCGGACCTCGACTTCAGCGGCTCCGCTCGCTTCGTCTGCGCGAACATCTACGAGCTGCGGCACATGCTGCCGGAGCCCGACTCCTTCGACGTCGTGCTGTGCAGCGCCGGCGTCGTCTCGTGGCTCCCCGACCTGGAGGAGTGGGCGCGGCTGGTGGAGTGGTTCGTCGCCCCGGGCGGCGCGGTCCTGGTCGGTCCTGCGACCTCCGCGCCCGAGGAGGGCGCTCAGGTGCGGACCTGGATCCGCCCGTCCGCCGACCTCGCCGCAGCACTGACGGCTGTCGGGCTGACCGTCGGCGGCGACGCCGTCCTGAGCGCCGCGAAGCCCGCCTGACGCCGGCGCTCGCCTCCGCCGATTTGCACCGGCTTGAGAACGCGTGTAATGTCTCTTCTTGTGCCGCGGGGTGGAGCAGTTCGGTAGCTCGCTGGGCTCATAACCCAGAGGTCGTAGGTTCAAATCCTGCCCCCGCAACAAGAAAGCGAAAGCCGGTCCCGAGAGGGACCGGCCTTCGTCGTTAACGCGGGTGCGCGGACGTGTTGTCCGCGGCCTGCTGACGGTGCGCGGGTCGAATCCTCAGTCGCCCTCGATCACGCTCAGCACGTTGCCCGCCGGATCGCGGAACCAGCAGATCGTCGGACCGTGGCCGCGCATCACTCCGTTCGCGTCGGTCGGCAGCGACGGATCGTCGGAGATCGCCGTGACCACGCCCGCGGCGTTCAGCTCGGCGACCGCGGCGTCGACGTCCTTCACCGAGAAGTTCAGGATCGTGAACGAGGCCGGCTCGTGACCCGGCTTCGGATACGCGATCGCGTGCCCGCCGCCCGGCAGCTCGATCTCGAGGATCCCCATCGCGTTCACCGCCACCTCGAGCCCGAGCACTCCGCCGTAGAAGGCGCGGGCCGCCTCCACGTCATCCACGCTGAAACCGCTGAAGGCCCGCTCGCACCGGATCATCGCCGACCTCTTCTTCCCCGTCGCCTCGTCGTGTCCCTGCTCGCGGACGCTACTCCGGTCGGCTGCCCGCGTCACCATCGAGTCCGAAGGAGCCCTGTCGCGCGGCGTGCCGCGCCCCGCGCGCTCCGGCCCGTCGAGACCGTCGGCTACCGGTGGCTCGCGCTCGCTCTCTCGCTGCCGTCCAGCGGCGTCTGGCCGGTGTCGGTGGTCTGGCGGGTGATCGCCCCCGGCGGTCCTGACCCTGCCGCTGGCACGGCGGGGCCGGACGAGATCGCGCTCCCGCTGCGCTCCTCCTGAGCCTGTCGACCGGCGGAGGTACGCCCCGCGCGGGTGATCGGACACCGAGTCCCGACACGCGGTGACACGCTCGTGCCACACGGTGTGTCGGGTGGGTCCGCACGGTAGCCTCGACCGCGACGTGAAGGGTGCAGGTGTGACGGACGAGCAGGTGGACGAGAGCCCGAACCCCGACGGGGTCGGCCGCCACCCGACCCGGCGGAGCCTGCGAGAGGCGCAGCGCGTCACTCCGGCGCTCCCCGCGGCCCGCGTCGCCACGCCGATCCTGAGCCCTGTCCGGCCCGTGCGCCGCCGTCGTGCGTTGCGCACGGCGATCAGCACCGTCGCCGTCGCGGCGATCGCGGGTCTGGTCGCCGTGTCGGCCCTGCCCGCCTACTCCTTCGACCCGGCTCCGGACTCGCAGGCCGCCGTCGAGGCCGCCGCCCGCATCCAGGCCCTCGGCAACCAGAAGCTCACCGTCGCC
>NZ_LIIN01000136.1 GCF_001634385.1 Rathayibacter tanaceti
CGACGGCGGGCACCGCCCAGATCGGATGCACCGACGAGACCAGCGCGAGCATCCCGAGTGCGAGGGCGGCGAGACCCGGCTCGCGCGGCCGGTCGCCCCAGGGGCGCCGCCGAGCGCGCCAAGAGGGTGAGTGGGCGGCGAGCGCCGTGCCGGAGGAAGGGAGGAGTGTGCCAGTCGTCATGCGCCGATCCTCCCCGGGGCCCGTGCCGCGCGAGGAGTCGGCCGCCCGATCGGGGGAGGGATCCGCCTCCTACTCGCCTGTGGAGGACGCAGCGCACGGCGCGAGTGGCCCCGACCGGCGTCGTTCCGGGCCTCAGAAGGCCGGAATCGCGGGGATCACGGGCTCGGGCTGGTAGGTTACCGACGGTCCGACCGGTCGAGGGCATTCGTCTCCGGCCGAGGACGATCCATCACAACCAGCTGTTCCTGACAGCGTGAACGTCCTGGGAGGACACTCCATGGCTGACAAGTCGCTCAACCGCACCGAGCTCGTCGCGAAGATCGCCGCCGACTCCGGCCAGAGCCAGGCCGCCGTCAACGGCGTCCTCGACTCGCTCTTCACCACCCTCGCCGACTCCGTCTCGAACGACGTGAAGGTCACCATCCCCGGCTGGATCGCCGTCGAGCGCACCTCCCGCGCCGCGCGCACCGGCCGCAACCCGCAGACCGGTGAGACCATCCAGATCGCTGCCGGCCACTCGGTCAAGGTCTCGGCCGGCACCAAGCTCAAGGCCGCCGCAAAGTAGTCGCGGTCTTCGACGACGATGACGACGGCCCCGGCGCAGTGCCGGGGCCGTCGTCATCTGGCGCGGCTCCCGATCAGCCGTGGAACGTAGGCTGTCCTGGTGAATCGAACCGCCCGGATCGTCGGCCCCGCGCTCGCGCTCGTCGTCGCCGCGCTCGTCGCCCTCGTGGCGGCGCTCGCCTTCGGCGGTGGTGCCGCCGCCCCGCTGCTGAACGACCCGGGCCCGGTCGTGCGGTACGGGCTCCCGATCGCCAAGCTCGCCGTCAACCTGGGCGCTGCCGGCATGATCGGCTCCCCTCGTGCTGACGCTCTTCGCCCCTCAGCCCCGCGGCCAGCCTCTCGACCTCGCGAGGGGCCCGCGCCGAGGCCGCCGGCGTCTCGGCCCGCGGCGGATCGACGCGCTCCGCGGTGGCTCCCGCGCGCACCTCCGCCGCCCCTGCTCCCGAGCCGCGCACCGAGTACTCGATCGCGCTCGACGTGGCCGCCGCGAGCGCCGCCTTCTTCGCCGCCGCGAGCGCCGTGACCGGCTTCTTCACCTTCCTCAACGTCACGCAGACGCCCCTGAGCCTCGACCGCGACTTCGGCACCAAGCTCAGCTACTTCATCGGCAGCATCCCCGTCGGCCAGTCCTGGCTCATCACGACCCTCCTGGCCGCGGTCGTCACCGTCCTCTGCTTCGCCGTCCGCAATCAGACGGCCCTGGTCTTCGTCACCGTCCTGGCCCTGCTCACCCTGCTGCCGATGGCCCAGCAGGGTCACGCGGCCGGAGCGAGCGGGCACGACGCCGCAGTCACCGCGCTCGGCCTGCACCTCGTCTTCGCTGCCGTCTGGCTCGGTGGCCTGCTCACGGTCGTCGCCCTGCGGCCGATGCTCGAGGGCTCGCGGCTGCTGCCGGTGATCGAGCGCTACTCCAGCCTCGCTCTGGTGAGCTTCGTCGTGGTCGCCGCCTCCGGCTACATCAGTGCCGAGCTGCGCCTGGCGACGCTCGACAATCTGCTCACCGGCTACGGGATCCTGGTGCTCGTCAAGGTCGCGGCGCTCGTCGCCCTCGGCCTGTTCGGCGTCGTGCAGCGGCGCTTCCTCCTTGAGCGGATGCGTTCCGCCGGCGGAGCGGGCGGCCGCAGCTTCTGGTGGCTGGTCGGCGCCGAGATCGCGTTCATGGGCATCGCCTCCGGAGTCGCCGCCGCGCTCGCGCGCACGGCCACCCCGGTCGACCAGATCGCGGCCAGCCAGCTGACCGACCCGACTCCCGCGCAGCTGCTGACCGGCGAGCCCCTGCCGCCTCCCCCCAGCGCTCTGCACTTCGTCACGCTGTGGAACGTCGACCTCGTCTGGCTGCTGGTGTGTTCGTTCGGCATCGCCTTCTACGTCGCCGGCGTGGTGCGCCTGCACCGGCGCGGCGACCGCTGGCCTCTGCACCGCACGATCCTCTGGATCGCCGGGATGCTCCTCCTGGCCTACATCACCAACGGTGGAGTGAACGCCTACGAGAAGTACCTGTTCAGCGCGCACATGCTCGCGCACATGGTCCTCACCATGGCTGTGCCGGTGCTGCTCGTGCCCGCCGCACCGGTGACCCTGATCGCGCGCGCGGCGATTCGGCGGACCGACGGCTCCCGCGGACCGCGCGAGTGGGTGCTGCTCGCCGTGCACTCGCGGTTCGCCACCGCGATCTCGCATCCCATCGTCGCCGCGCTGCTGTTCGTCGGATCGCTCTGGGGCTTCTACTATTCCCCGCTGTTCCGCTGGGCCACGACCGACCACATCGGTCACGAGTGGATGATCGTGCATTTCCTGATCACGGGCTACCTCTTCGTGAGCGTCCTGATCGGAGTGGACCCGAGCGTGCACCGTGTGCCCTACGCGATGCGCCTGCTGTTGCTGCTGGGCACGATGGCGTTCCACGCCTTCTTCGGCCTCGCGCTGATGACGGGGGAGGGCCTTCTGCTCGCGGACTGGTACGGAGCGATGGGCTGGGGCACCTCCGCCCTCGCCGACCAGCAGGCGGCGGGCGGCATCGCCTGGAGCATCGGCGAGATACCGACACTCGCGCTCGCCATCATCGTCGCGATGATGTGGAGCCGCTCCGACGCCCGTGAGACGAAGCGCCGCGATCGCCAGGCCGACCGCACCGGCGAGGCGGAGCTCACCGCCTACAACGACCGCTTGGCGGCGCTCGAGAAGCGCCGCTGACGATCGATCGGGGTCTTCCCCCTTTCTCTCTCGGGGGTGCGCCCCTGATTCTGCGCCGCGCCTGACCTCGGCCCGTGGCGTCTTCCTAGACTGGCCGCGCCGTTCGCCCGGACCGTCCTCCGATGGTTCCGGTGGAGCGGCCGGACGAGAGGGGAGGCCTCATGATCGAGGCACGGGGACTGACGAAGAGGTTCCGCGCGAAGACCGCGGTCGACGGGATCGACTTCACCGTCGAGCCGGGGCGGGTGACCGGATTCCTCGGACCCAACGGTGCGGGCAAGTCGACGACCATGCGGATGATCATGGGGCTGGACCGTCCCACGGCGGGCTCCGTGCGGGTCAACGGCCGGCACTACGCCGAGCACGCGGCGCCGCTGCACGAGGTGGGCGCGCTCCTCGACGCCAAGGCTGCGCATCGCGGCCGGTCTCTGCGCGACCACCTGCGGGTGATCGCGGCGACGCACCGCATCCCGCGCTCCCGCGTCGAGGAGGTGATCGAGCTCGTCGGCCTGCAGAGCGTCGCCCGCAAGCGCGTGGGCGGGTTCTCCCTCGGAATGGGCCAGCGCGTCGGCATCGCCACCGCCCTGCTGGGCGACCCCCAGACCCTCCTGCTCGACGAGCCGGTGAACGGCCTCGATCCGGAGGGGGTGCGCTGGGTCCGCGACTTCGTCCGCGGCCAGGCTGCGGAGGGTCGCTGCGTGCTGCTGTCGTCGCACCTGATGAGCGAGATGGCGCAGACCGCCGACCACATCATCGTGCTCGGCCGCGGTCGGATCCTCGCCGACGCTCCGCTGAACGACTTCCTCGCCGAGGCCAGGCCCCGCGTGCGGGTCTCGAGCCCCGAGGCCGACCGGCTCGCCGGACTGCTGGCCGATCGCGGTGCGCGCGTCGGCCGAACCGCGGGCTCTCTCGACGTCGAGGGCCTGGACGCCCCCACGATCGGGGAGCTGGCCTTGCACGGCGGTATCGCCCTGCACGCCCTCACGCCACTGACCCGCTCCCTCGAGGAGGCCTACACCGCGATGACCGAGGGAGCCCTCGAATACAGCACCGCCACCTCCTCGGAAGGAGCCGCCCGATGACCGATCGGAGCACCGCCACCGCCCCCCGACGCTCCGCGCTCGACGGAGTCCGACTCCGCCCCGGGGGAGTCGTCGCCTCCGAAGTGCTCAAGCTGGTGACCGTCCGCTCGACCTGGTGGTCGATCGGCGTCGCGGTCGTTCTCTCTCTCGGCCTCGCAGCGATCCTCGCGTCCGACATCGCCGGTGAGCCGATCGCCGAGCTGGCGACCGCCCGCGCCGTCAGGGCGTCGAGCGTGCATCTGCAGGTGATCGGGCTCGTCATCGCCGTCCTCGGCGCCCTGTCGATCGGCGGCGAGTACGCGACCGGCATGATCCGCTCGACCTACACCGCCGTCCCGCGACGGCTGCCGTCCCTGCTCGCGCGCGCTGGTGTGGTCGCCGGTGCGGCGTTCCTCGTCGGAACGGTGACCACGGCCGGGTCGTTCACTCTCATCTCCTCGGGGCTCGCGAGCCGAGGAGCAGCCCCTGTACTCGACGGTGAGGTGTTCGGGGCGCTCCTCGGCGGGGCGTTCTATCTCGCGGTCGTCGGCGCCTTCTCCGTGGGCATCGGGGCACTGCTGCGCAGTTCGGCGGCGGCGATCGGGATCTCGGTCGGCGTGCTCTTCGTCCTGCCGGTCGTGGCCGCCCTGGCCGGGGCCCTGCTGCGGGCGCAGTGGGTCGCCGACGCGAGCCCCTACCTGCTCTCGCGCCTGGGCGGAACGCTCTCCGACCTCCCGGACGACTCCGGGATCGGCCTCGCGGCCGCTGTCGCCGGGGCTCTCGGCTGGGCGCTCGTCGCACTCGTGCCCGCCCTCGTGGCGACCCGCGTGCGCGACGTGTGAGCCGGCCGTCCCGCCTCCTCCACAGGCCGTCGCAGACGGCCGTCGTGCCCGCCGCGACCTCGGAGGAGGCGGGGCGCGGGGCTCCGCTGGGTACAGTGGTCCGGTGACCCAGCCGACCCTCTCCGACGAGCAGCAGCGGGTGTTCGACCTCATCGAGAACACGCGCGAGCACCTCTTCGTCACCGGCCGAGCAGGCACCGGCAAGTCCACCCTGCTCAACCACCTGAGCTGGAACACCGAGAAGCAGATCGTGATCTGCGCGCCCACCGGAGTCGCCGCCCTCAACGTGGGCGGCCAGACCATCCACTCGCTCTTCCGCCTGCCGATCGGCGTCATCGCCGACTCCGACCTCGACCAGCCTCCTGAGCTGCGCAAGCTCCTGAACACCATCGACACCCTCGTGATCGACGAGATCTCGATGGTCAACGCCGATCTCCTCGACGGCATCGACCGCAGCCTCCGCCAGGCGCGGCAGCGTCGCTCCGAGCCGTTCGGAGGCGTCCAGGTCGTCCTGTTCGGCGACCCCTTCCAGCTCGCCCCCGTTCCCGGCGATCCGGAGGAACGCGCCTACTTCGCCGACCGCTACCGCTCGCTGTGGTTCTTCGATGCCCTGGTCTGGCGGGAGGCGCCGCTGCGGATCGTCGAGCTCGGCACGATCCACCGCCAGAGCGACGAGCGGTTCAAGTGGATGCTCAACGCCGTCCGATTCGGAATGGTGACGAAGGAGATCGCCGACGTGCTCAACGCGGCGGGGGCGCGCACGCCTCCCGCCGACGACGCCATCACGTTGGCGACCCGCAACGACACCGTCAACCGGATCAACCAGGCCGCGCTCGCCCAGCTCAAGGGCCCGCTGAAGACGGCCTCCGCCGAGATCAGCGGCGACTTCGGTGGCCGCGCCTACCCGGCCGACCAGAACCTCGAGCTCAAGATCGGCGCGCACGTGATGTTCCTGCGCAACGACTCCGATCAGCGCTGGGTGAACGGCACGATCGGCCGGGTGACGAAGGTCGCGGGTACGGTCTGGGTCGAGGTGGACGGCGAGGTGCACGAGGTGGAGCCGGCGACCTGGGAGCGCTACCGCTACTCCTACTCCGCGGCCACCAAGAAGCTGACCCGCGAGATCGTCGCCGAGTTCGCGCAGTTCCCGCTCCGCCTCGCCTGGGCGGTCACGATCCACAAGTCGCAGGGCAAGACCTACGACTCGGCCGTGGTCGACCTCGGGCAGCGCGCCTTCGCGCCGGGCCAGACCTACGTGGCGCTCAGCCGCATCACGAGTCTCGAGGGCCTCTACCTCACCCGTCCCCTGCGCCCGAGCGACATCATCGTCGACAAGGATGTGCTGCGCTTCATGTCCGAGCAGCGCGCGGAGCCGGCCGTCGTCGCCGAGGTGCGTCCCTAGGCCGCGGCGCAGGTGCGCGCCAGGTCGCGGAAGAGCTCGGTGGTCAGGCGGTACGCCTCCGCCACCTCCGCGATGACGCGCTCGCGCTCGTCCTCGTCCCAGCCCGCGCAGTCGAGCTGCTCGCGGTAGGTGGCGCGGAACGCCGACGGCGCCGCTATCTCGGCGTAGAGGAAGAAGCCGACGCCGTTGGTCTCGAAACCGAAGCGGCGCTGCAGCAGGGTGCGCACGATCACGCAGCCCGAGAGGTCGCCGAGGTAGCGCGTGTAGTGGTGGGCGACGAAGCCGCCGCTCCACCCCGCCGCCACCGTCCGGATCCGCTCGACGTACGCGCTCGTCGAGGGGAGCGGGCGGATGCGCTCGCGCCAGTCCTCACCGACGAGGAACCGCAGGTCCTCGGTGATGGCGGGCAGGCGGGTCAACTGGGGAGAGAGGAACGGGGCGGCGACGGGATCGCCGGACATGGCGTCGGCGACGGCCTCGAGCGCCTCGTAGACGAAGTAGTGCTGCGAGATGAGCGCGATGTAGTCGTCGCGGCTCCCGGAGCCGGTCATCAGCGACGTCATGAAGGCGGCGCCCTCGTCGTCGGCGCCCGATTGCCCGATGCGTCGGCGCAGCGCCTCCGAGAACGGGATGACGTTCGACACGGCGACCTCCCTCCACGACTTAGGTTGTCCTTACCTTAGCCGAGTGGGGCCGCCAGGGCCAGGGTCAGTGCCGGTGACCGCCGTCGACGACCGGCATCGTCATGCCGCCCATCCCACTCGATCCGCCCGACGTGGCGGCGAGAGCGGGAGTCGCGAGCGCGGAGACCATCAGCGCGCCGGCCAGCAGACCGATGACGGCGCGGGAGGCGGACACGGGCCGCTCCTCCTGTACCGGCGACCGGAGCGAGACGGCGACCACGGCCGCGGCGATGAGCTGGAGCGCTCCCGCCGCCAGCGCCGGCAGCGGCTCGCCGAGGACGCCCGTCGCCAGT
>NZ_LIIN01000137.1 GCF_001634385.1 Rathayibacter tanaceti
CCCGCAGCGGCCGCGACTCCCCCGATGACCAGGGCGCGGCGGCGGACGGGGGGGCCGCCGGTCGGCGCGTTCTCGTTCGACGTCATCCCCCGAGCCTAGACAGCGCCCCGCCGCCGGCGCCCGGACAGCACCGGGGGCGACTGTTGTCCACCGCGTGCCCCTCCATGCCGCTCTTGCATATCCTCTAAGGATTCACATATGCGATTCCTTTATCTTCAGTGACACCCCTGACTCCGCGTGCAGCCGCCACCACCGGCCGCACGACCCCCACGGAGCCATCGACGAGAGGACCCCATGCTCCGACCCCGCCATGCTCCGTCCGTTCCTCTCGCCGCGCTCGCGCGGACGCTCGAGGTCGAGAGCGACGACGCCTCGTCCGCCGCGATCAGCGGCGTGACCCTCATCGCCTCCGATGTCGAGCCGGGTGACCTCTTCGTGGCCCTGCCCGGCGTGCACCGCCACGGTGCCGACTTCGTCGAGCAGGCCGCCTCCCGCGGCGCCGCCGCCGTGCTCACCGACCCGGTCGGCGCGGGTGCCTCGCGCGCGACCGGCCTGCCGGTGCTCGTGGTGGAGGAGACGCGCTCCCGCCTGGGCGCCGTCGCCGCCGCGGTCTACGGCACCGCTGAGCGCTCCCCGGTGCTGCTCGGAGTCACCGGCACCAACGGCAAGACCTCGACCGTGCACATGCTCGAGGGGATCCTGCGGCAGCTGGGAGTCGTGCCGGGCCTGAGCTCGACGGCCGAGCGCCACATCGGCGACACCTCCGTGACCAGCGGTCTCACGACCCCCGAGGCGACCGAGCTGCACGCGCTCGTCGCCCGCATGGAGGAGGAGGGAGTGGGAGCTGCGGCCATCGAGGTCAGCGCGCAGGCCCTCACTCGCCACCGGGTCGACGGAGTGGTCTTCGACGTCGCGGGCTTCACGAACCTCAGCCACGACCACCTCGACGACTACGGCGACATGGAGACCTACTTCGGCGAGAAGGCGCAGCTGTTCCAGCCCGAGCGCGCGCGCCGCGCGGTCGTGTCGCTCGACTCGCCCTCGGGCGCCCGGTTGCGCGACACCGCCGGCATCCCGGTGACCACCGTCACCTCGCTGCCGGGAGTGGACGCCGACTGGACGGTGACCGTTCTCGAGCAGGAGTTCGGCCGCACCGGGTTCCGGATGCAGAACCGCGAGGGGCGGGCCATCACGACCTCGGTCCCGATCATCGGCGCGCACATGGCCGCCAATGCGGCGCTGGCGATCGGGATGCTGATCGAGGCCGGCTGGCCGATCGGCGAGATCCGTGCAGCCCTGCACCGCGACGGCGGAGTCGACGCCTCACTCCCCGGGCGCACCGAGCGCGTCTCCGGCGATCGCGGGCCGACCGTCTACGTCGACTTCGGGCACAGTGCCGACGCGTTCCAGCGCACGCTGGAGGCGGTCCGCGAGGTCACTCCGGGTCGCGTGATCATGGTCTTCGGGGCCGACGGCGACCGTGACGCGCTCAAGAGACCGGCGATGGCCGAGGCGGCCGTGACCGGGAGCGACGTCCTGGTGATCACCGACCACCACCCGCGGTTCGAGGATCCCGCCTCCATCCGCCGCACTCTCGTCGAGGCAGCACTCGCCGCCCGGCCGGACGCCGATCTGCACGAGGTGGACGACCCGAAGCGGGCGATCCGTGTCGCCGTCTCGCTCGCGCACGAGGGCGATGCGATCCTCTGGGCGGGTCCCGGCCACCAGAACTACCGCGACATCCTCGGGGTGCGCACGCCGTACTCGGCCCGGGCGGAGGCGCGTGCCGCGTTGCGCGAAGCGGGCTGGGCCGACGAGGTGGTCCCGGCGCACCTCTGACGTCGTCAGCGACGGACCTGAGATACCGCTCAGGCTCGCCGCCGCCCCTGTCGCGAACCTCGCACGCGGTGTAACTTTGCGCAGCACGCAACGTTTGCGGCGGAGAGCCGTGCCTGGGCGCGTCCGCCAGACAAGGGGACCACCGTGGCCGAATCCGCCTCCACTCCATCCGCTGCGACCGCGACGCCCTCCGGCGCCGTGATGTCGCACCGGCAGATCCTGTTCGTGATCTTCGGACTCATGGCGGGGATGTTCCTCTCCTCCCTCGACCAGACGATCGTCGGCACCTCGATGCGCACCATCGCGGACGACCTCGACGGACTCTCGCAGCAGGCGTGGGTGACCACCGCCTACCTGATCGTCTCGACGATCGCGACGCCCATCTACGGCAAGCTCTCGGACATCTTCGGACGCCGACCGCTCTACCTGATCGCGATCGTGCTGTTCCTGATCGGCTCGACGCTCGCCGGTTTCGCCACCTCGATGCTGGGCCTCGCCGGCTTCCGCGCGGTGCAGGGCCTGGGAGCGGGCGGCCTGATGTCGCTCGCCCTCACGGTGATGGGCGACATCCTCCCGCCGCGTGAGCGCGCGAAGTACCAGGGCTACTTCCTCGCCGTCTTCGGTATCTCGAGCGTCGTCGGCCCGCTGATCGGCGGCCTGCTCGCCGGCACCCCCGAGATCCTCTTCATCACCGGCTGGCGCTGGGTGTTCCTGATCAACCTGCCGATCGGCGCCGTCGCGCTCTTCATCGTGGTGCGCTTCCTTCACCTGCCCAAGCCCGCCGGGGAGCGCTCGGTGCGGATCGACTGGTGGGGCGCCTCCCTCGTCGTCGTCGCCGCCGGACCGCTGCTGCTGATCGCTGAGCAGGGCCGCGAGTGGGGCTGGGGATCGCCGATCGCCTGGGTCTGCTACATCGTCGGCGCACTGGGCATCGTCGGCTTCATCGCGGCCGAGCGGATGATGGGCGACGACGCGCTGATCCCGCTCAAGCTCTTCCGCTCCCCCACCTTCTCGATGGCGACCGTGCTGGGCGTGCTCGTCGGCTTCGGGATGTTCGGCGGCATGATGGCGATCCCGCTCTACCTGCAGCTGGTCAACGGAGCGACGCCCACCGAGTCGGGGTTCCTGATGCTGCCCATGATCCTCGGCCTGATGATCGCCTCGATCGTCTCGGGCCAGATCATCTCGCGCACCGGCCGCTACCGCGCCTTCCCCATCGTCGGCACCTTCCTGATGTCGGCCGCCTTCTTCTACTTCACCTTCGCCTCGATCGACAAGCCGGTGATTTTCATGATGGGCGGGATGCTGCTGCTCGGCCTCGGGCTCGGCCAGATGATGCAGACGCTCACCCTCGCATCGCAGAACTCGGTCGACGTGGCGAACATGGGAGTCGCGACCAGCGCCTCGACCTTCTTCCGACAGATCGGCGGCACCCTCGGCACCGCCGTCATCTTCTCGGTGCTGTTCAGCCGCATCCCCGAGACGATCGCCGCAGCCTTCAGGAACCCCGCGATCACCTCGGACCTCCAGCGGGCCGCGGCCGATCCGAGCATCGCTGCCGACCCCGCGAACGCCGGGATCCTGAAGCTTCTCCAGTCGCAGGACACCGCGGCGATCGGTTCAGCGCTCGACGGCGACACGTCGTTCCTGACGACCGCCGACCGGGCGCTGTCCGCGCCGTTCCTGACCGGCTTCAACGACGCGACCGTCACCGTCTTCCAGGTCGCACTCGGAGTCGTGCTCCTCGCCTTCGTCCTCTCGTGGTTCCTGAAGACCCCGCCGCTGCGGGCCAAGTCGGCCATCCAGGAGGCGCACGACCTCGCAGAGGACAGCGCCGCCGAACTGCGCCGGACCGATCCGCAGCTCGCTGCGCGAGCCGGCGCCGACCTCGCTGCCGGCAGCATCGAGCCGGACGTGCGCACCGACTCCGTGCCCATCACCGCGCCGAAGGACGGTCACGGCGCCCACCGGGCCTGAGCGCGCAGGATTCCGCGGCGGGCGGGGCACGGCGAAGCGCTGTCGAGTCCTGCGAGAGAGCGCTCCACCGACGCCCTAAGATGGTCGGAGAGCCGCCGAAGGAGCCCGCAATGAGCGTCGCCAGCACCCCCTCCTCTTCCGTCACACCGAACCTCTCGGAGCAGGTCGCGAAGGCCGACCGCCTCGCTCTGCGCGACTGGCCCGCCGGGTTCCTCTGGGGGTCGGCGACGGCCGCCGCCCAGATCGAGGGAGCCGGCCACGAAGGCGGCAAGGAGGACAGCATCTGGGACGCGTTCTCGCGCGTCCCGGGAGCGGTCGCCAACGGCGACACCCCCGAGGTAGCGGTCGACCACTACCACCGGATGCCCGCCGACGTGCAGCTGATGAAAGAGCTGGGGTTGGGCTCCTACCGCTTCTCGGTGAGTTGGTCGCGCGTGAAGCCGGGCGACGGCCCTGTGAACGGCGAAGGCCTCGACTTCTACTCGCGACTGGTCGATGAGCTGCTCGGCGCCGGGGTCCTCCCCTGGCTGACCCTCTACCACTGGGACCTCCCGCAGGCCGTCGAGGAGGCCGGCGGCTGGGCGAACCGCGACACCGCCGAGCGCTTCCGGGACTACGCCGAGGCCGTCTACGAGAGCCTCGGCGATCGGGTCCAGCACTGGACCACCTTCAACGAGCCGTTCTGCTCGACGCTGCTCTCCTACGGAGCCGGCGTCCACGCGCCCGGAGTGATCTCGCAGCAGGCCGCGCTCGCCGCGGTGCACCACACCCACCTCGCGCACGGGCTCGCGGTCTCGACCCTGCGTCAGCTCGGCGCTCAGAACCTGGGCATCACGCTCAACCTCTCCAATGCGGTGCCGGACGACCCCGAGGACGAGGCCGACCTCGACGCAGCGCGCCGCTTCGACGCTCTGCAGAACCGCATCTTCCTCGACCCGCTGCTGCGCGGCGAGTACCCGGAGGACCTGCTCGCCGATGTCGCCGGCCTCGGGCTGGACGAGCTGATCGTCGACGGCGACCTCGACCTGATCTCGCTCCCGCTCGACTTCCTCGGCGTGAACCACTACCACGACGACAACGTCTCGGCCCACCCGCTGCCCGCCGGCGCCGACGACTTCGCCCAGGCGACCGACCGCGAGGTCGGCTCTCCGTGGGTCGGCTCGGAGTTCATCACGTTCCCCTCGCGCGGGCTCCCGCGCACGGCGATGGACTGGGAGGTGAATCCCGACGGTCTGCGCTACCTGCTGACCCGCCTCGGGCTCGAGTACGAGAACGTGCCTCCGCTCTACGTGACCGAGAACGGCGCCGCCTACGACGACACGGTGGTCGACGGACGAGTGCACGACCTCGACCGGACCCAGTACGTACTCGACCATGTCGAGAAGGTCGCCGACGCGATCGATGAGGGCGCCGACATCCGCGGCTACTTCGTGTGGTCGCTCCTCGACAACTACGAGTGGGCCTGGGGCTACGAGAAGCGGTTCGGGATCGTCCGGGTCGACTACGGCACGCAGGAGCGGATCGTGAAGGACTCGGGCCTGGTCTACTCGCGCCTGCTCGGCGGCAGTGCCGCAGCGGCGCTGGACTGAGCGGTGAGCGAGGGAACGGGTCTGCGCGGCGGGGGCGCTCTCCGACCCTCGAGATGGTCGCCGCGCGCGCCGGAGTCTCGCGCGCGACCGTCTCGCGGGTCGTCAACGGAGCGCCCCAGGTCGCCGTCGAGATCGTGGCGGCCGTCGAGAAGGCGATCGGCGAGCTCGACTACGTGCCCAACCATGCGGCTCGGATGCTCGCCTCGAGGAGGACCCAGTCGATCGCGCTGGTCGTACCGGAATCGACGGCGCGCGTCTTCGCCGACCCGTTCTTCGCCTCCATCGTCCAGGGAGCGGCGATGCGCCTGGCCGACACCGACTACACGCTGTCGATGCTGATCGCCTCCGAGACCTCCGGCGAGAAGACCCGCCGCTACCTCCTCGGCGGCAACGTCGACGGCGCGCTCGTGGTCTCGCACCACTCGGGCGACCACTCCTACGCGGCCCTCTCCGACTCGCTGCCGGTCGTCTTCGGCGGGCGGCCGCTCTCGCCGGAGGAGCGCGGCTCGTACTTCGTCGACGTCGACAACGCCGACGGTGCGGCCGTCGCCACTGCGCACCTGATCGAGCGGGGACGGCGTCGCATCGCGACCATCGCGGGGCCGGCCGACATGCCTCCGGGGGTCGACCGCCTGATCGGCTGGCGCGGCGCCCTGAGCGACGCCGGTCTCGCCGACGACCTGGTGGAGTGGGGCGACTTCTCGCCCGCCAGCGGGACCGAGGCGATGCGCCGCCTCCTCGCCCGCGACCCCGGTCTCGACGGTGTCTTCGCCGCCAACGACCAGATGGCGGTGGGCGCGTACGTCGCCCTGCGCGAGGCCGGCCGACGCATCCCGGAGGACGTGTCGGTGGCCGGCTTCGACGACGACCTCTTCGCGCGGAACGCCGTGCCCGCGCTGACCACGGTGCGCCAGCTCGCGGACGAGCTCGGCGCGCGCATGATCGAGCTGCTGACCGCCCGGATCGAGGGCCTCCCGGTGGAGCACCGCACGCTGATGCCGACGACGCTCGTGGTCCGCGCGAGCAGCTGAGGCCTGCCCGCGAGATTCCAGGAGTCGTCGCAGTCGGCGCCGGGTGCGACGACGTCGGGGCTCTCGCGAGCACCGGACTGCGGGGAGCGTCACGGTCGCCGGCCGCGGGCCTCGGGAGCAGCACGCAGCTCGACGATCGTCCGCGCCCGGCCGCCGGCCAGACCCTCCGCGCGGACGACCACGATGATCCGGCCCGCACGACGACCGGCGAGCAGCCGCTCGCGGTCGCGGGAGAACTGGACATCGTCCGTCCGGTGCTGTCCGCCGTCGTGCTCCGATCCACGTCGACGCCGCTGCCGTGCCCGGGAGACCGTGCCGCTCGGCTCCGTCGGTCTCCGCGAGGGTGTGACCGATCACGCCGCGAGTCCTCGGGGGCCGGTGCCGCCTCGTCGCAGCGAGGTGGATCGGATCGTCCTCTCCGGGTCGCGTCGGCAGCGCCTCGGCGGCGATCAGGTGGGAGAGGAGCTGCGAGGACCGACGCGCCGAGGCAGGTGGGCGAGCGCTCGGTCGAGAGGGGAGACCGGCATCACGCGCGGGCGCACCCTGTGGACAGGGCTGGCCAGGGAGAGCGCTCAGCTGCGCGTCCGTCGGCCCGGAGCGGAGCGCCGCGTGCCGGGTGGAGGCTCCGAGAGCAGTGCTGGACATGCCGCCACTCTGGCGGACACGCACCCTCCTCCGGCTCGTGCGATCCGCTACCGGTGGAAGAACCGCCGATCCCGCCTCTGTGGAGGAACCTCACGGGGCGGGGCGGGCCGGGGCGAGGCGAGGCGAGGCGGG
>NZ_LIIN01000138.1 GCF_001634385.1 Rathayibacter tanaceti
CGCACGCGGAGCCCGGCCGTCGCTCCGCGCTCGACGGGGCGCACGCCGTCCAGGCGTCCGAGCGCCGCGGCCGGGCCGGCGCCCAGGGGCGTCGCGCCGCCGGGGCACAGGTAGCGCTCCACGCTCCGCCGCCGCCGACGGCGACCTCCGAGACCGTGAAGGCGGAGTCGCAGAGCTCGACCACGAGCTGCAAGCCGTCGCGAGGGTCTGCGGCCAGCGCGCCCGGCGCGTCGACCGCGAAGCCCACCGACACGCCGCGAGGAGAGGCTCCGGAGTTGGTGACCTCGACGGCCCACTCGGCGCTGTCGCCCGGCGCGAGATCGGTGAGGGAGCCCGGCGCGAGAGCTCGCGCACGTCGAGAGCGGGTCCGGCGCTCGCCGCGGGCGCGAGAAGCACCGCCGCGAGGACGGCGCCGTACGCGCGGGCGTGGGGCATGGGGTGACTCCGGGGGAAGAGGGGAGCCTCCGCCCCGCGCCGAGGGATCGGCGGGAGCGGAGGCGGAGGGGTTACTGCTGGATGCCGGCGCGCTGGATGGCGGCGGCGGTGAAGGTGACGGTCGCGGACGCGTTCTCGTAGGCGTTGTCGGCCGCGGTCGGCAGGACGAGCTCGATCAGCGTGTTCAGCGCGACATCGCCGCCGTCCGAGGGGAAGGTCCCGGTGTCCGTGGGGGTGATGCCGAAGTCCGCCGGGGTGAAGTCGGCCGCGTTGGCGACTCCGCCGATCGTCGAGAGCTTGCCGGTGCCGGTCACCGTCTCGGCGCCACCGCAGGTGTAGGGGCCTGCCTCTGCGGGAGCGGCGGCGGGGACCCAGGCGACGGAGCAGGTCAGCAGGCGGTAGTCGAGCCCGTTCGCACCGGTGACGAGCGAGGCTCCGACGCGGCCCGGGTCGGTGGTGTCCGAGCCGACGACGTCGTTGGTGACGTCCTGGTAGAAGCGGACGCTCGAGACGAGGTCGCCGTCGTTGGTCGCGTCCGGCAGCACCAGGCTGATCGGGCGCTGGACGGTGTCGCCGGGAGCGATGTCCGCAACGGTGAAGGCTCCGGTGACCGAGATGTCGGTCTGGCCGGCGTCCACGTTGCCGACGGCGGTTCCCGAGTCGGTGAACACGGCGAAGGCGCCGGCGCCGGCGAGAGCGCCCGCGGCCAGGAGGACACCTCCGGTGAGTGCGATCTTCTTCCAGGGGGTGCGGCGGGTGGGTGCTGTGGTGGTCATGGCGACCGTTCCTTTCAGGTGGGTGGTGCCCGAGGCGGGCGGGGTCTCCCTCACGAGGACAGGTGCAGGACGAGAGGGGAGGTTCTGGGGGTGGGGGCGCATCAGCAGCCCCTCGCCGAGGTGGCGGCCGGCTGGGCGACCGCGGTCGAGGCGGCGGAGGAGACTCCGAGCCAGCGCTGGAGATCGGGGCGGACCCGCCACTGGTAGCTGAGGCCCTCGCCGACCCGGTCGTCGGTGATGCTCGTGGCGGAGGCGGCGGGCGTCGCCACGACGGTCCACGGGCCGGGCGTGGTCCCCGCGAGGCGGCGCTCCACGGTCCAGGCCGTCGCTCCGACGACCGGCGCCCAGCTCACCAGCGTGCTCGGCCGCCCGACCGTGCAGCTCGCGACCGGGGTCGCCACGACCGAGGAGCGCGTCCAGGCGCCGAGCCCGATCGCTCCGCTCGTCGTGTCGGTGCCGGTGAAGCCGCGCCGGGTGAGCGGGGCCGGGTCGACCCAGACCGTGATCGTGCCGCCGGCCGTGAGTGCGCCGTCGCTCACGGTGTAGGTGATCGGGATGCTGCCGGTCCAGCCGTCGGCGGCGGGCGTGTAGGTGCACGTCGAGCCGGAGCAGGAGAAGGTTCCGCGCACGCCGGTCGGGGTGCTGGTGCCCGCGAGTGTGAGAGTCGTGCCGGCGTCGTGGTCGGTGTCGTTCGCCAGCGGCGCGACGGCGACGGCCGCGCCCCCGGCGGTCGCGACCACGCGGTCGGGGCGGGCGACCGGGGCGTGGCCCACCGCAGTGACGCTCACGCTCACCCGCACGTTCCAGGTGCCGGCGGGGCCGGAGAGCGCGTAGTCGAACACATCGGTGCCGACGAAGGCGATGATCGGCCGGTAGGTGCACTGACCACGCGTGCTGCCGCTGTCGATGCAGGCGACCGATCCCTGAGTAGGCGCGGCGGGTGCGGGCGACGCGGCGCCTCCGACGACCTTCGGCGTGGCCGAGAGCTGCGCGCGCGACAAGGTCGCACCCGAGGCGGCGGGACCGTCGTTGGCCAGCACGTCGATGACGACCGAGCCGCCCTGCACGACCGTCGCGGTGTCGGCCACCGGATCCGGGATCACCGAGATGGTCACCGAGGCGGTGCGGGTGAAGGCTCCACCGACCGGGCCCGTCGCGGTGGCCGTCGCGGTGTTGGCGATGGAGCCCGCGCTGACGTCGGCGGCGGTCGTCGTGTAGGTGGCGGTCGCGGTGACGACCTGGCCGGGGAGGAGCCTCCCCGGTGTGCCCGGCCAGCTCGAGCTCAGTGCCGACAGGCCGCTCTTGGGGTCGCTGATCGCGACGGCCGTGAGGGTGGTGGTGCCGGTGTTGGTGGCGCGGAAGGTGTAGGTGACGACGGAGCCGGCGGTGCTGATGAAGGCGGGGTTCGCGGTCTTGGTGAGGGCGAGATCCGTGGTGCGGGCGACGGTCACGGTCGCGGAGGCGGTGGCCGTCACGGCCGCGCCGGTGGGCGGGGTGCCGGTGGCGGTCGCCGTGTTCAGCACCGAGCCCGCGTCGATGTCGGCCTGGGTGAGCGTGTAGGTCGCGGAGGCGGTGACCGACTCGCCGAGGCCGAGCCGCCCGGTGGTGCCCGGCCATGCGCCGTAGGCGATGGTGACGCGCGGGTCGCTGAGGGCGACTCCGGTCAGCGCCACGTTGCCGGTGTTGGTGACCGTGAAGCTGTAGGCGACGGTGCCGCCCACCGTCGAGCCCGCGGTGAGGGCGCCGCTCTTGGCGAGGGCGATCGACGGGGCGTAGCGGATCGGTGTGGACGCGGTGGAGGTGGCGCTGACGGTGGCGGGCGTGGCGGCGAGGGTCCGCCCGCTCACGGTCGCCGTGTTGGTGACGGGAGTGCCTCTGTCGATGTCGGCCTGGGTCACCGTGTAGGCGGCGGAGGTGAAGGTCGTCGAGGCGCCGGGCGCCAGTTGCGCCGTCGCGGGGGTGATGCCGCTGACCATCGGGTCGGTCACGGCGACTCCCTGCAGGCTCACGGTGCCCGTGTTGCGGGCGGTGAACGTGTAGGTGATCCGCTCGCCGGCATCCGCTCTCGTGTTGCCGTTGGTGTCGGTGAGGGCGCCGGCCTTGCTGAGCGAGAGGGAGGGGGCGGGAGTCGCGATCGCTGCGGTCACCGACGAGACCTTGCTGGTGACGGTGACGGTGGGTTGGCCGGGAGTCGTCTTCGTCGCCGAGGCCGTCGCCGTGTTGACCAGGGGCCCCGAGACGGCGTCCTGCGCGGTCACGGTCCGGGTGCCGGTGCAGATGACGGAGGCGAGGGGAGCGAGCGTGGTCGTCGGACACGAGACGTTCGAGACCTTCGGGTCGGACACGGCGACGCCGCTGAGGGTGCCGGCGACCGATCCGTTCGTCACGACGAACTGGTACGGGACGACCGAGCCCTCGGAGTAGGTCGCGGGCTGCGTCGTGCTGCGGTCGATCTGCTTGACGAGCGAGACGTCGTCGAGGTCGTTGATCGACGAGACCTTCACGTTGCGGACGAGGTGGGTGTCGGTCGATCCGCCGGTCGACGCGGTGAAGCCGAGCTTGTAGGTAGCGGGGGCCGCGGTGGTCATCGTGAACTGCATCAGCTGCGTGAGCGAGGAGGCGGGCAGGCCGGCGGAGGTGCCCCAGTAGACGGTGACCACCGGGAGAGCGGCGTCCGAGACCGTGACCCGCACCGTGCGGCCGTAGCTCGCGGGAGGGTTGGTGGCCGAGAGCGAGATCGCCGTGCGGACCGAGGTCAGCAGGGGCGGAGCGGCCGACCTGATGAAGCAGTAGCCGGACTTGCCCTGCCCGGGGCCGCGGGCGACGATCTGGTTCCCGGTCCGCCCGGGGGCCGCGGGCGTCGCCGGGCAGCCGGTGCCCAGGCCGACGTTGGGGGTGTCGGTGGCGGCGGGCGGAGCGGCCGAGAAGTTGCCGAAGGCGTCGATCCCGATGCCGAGGTAGCCGCCCGTGACGCCGTCGACCGTGGCCGACTGCCCGTAGCCGAGGGAGCCGCCCGGTGCTCCCGCCGCGGTCAGCGTCCTGGAGCCGTCGGTGAGGAAGAAGCCGATGCCGTCGGCACCGAGGAGCCCGAGCGCCGAGCTGTACTGGTACTGGTCGAACTGCACGTCGAGGCCGCCGGTCGCCGGGATCGGGCGGTTGAAGATCGCGCCGCCCTTGGCGTTGGCGCTGTTGTCGGTGAGCTGGAGGAAGCCGCTCGTCGTCGATCCGCTCGTCGGGGCGTTCGCGGACTTCGTGCAGGCGCCGAGCCGTGACGCGCCGGTCGGCGGCGCCGTGCTCGCCCGGGTCAGGCAGGCGTCGTCGAGGGGCTGCCAGGCGGAGTCGGTGACGCTGGTGCCCGTGAAGGCCTCCTGGACGAGGACCGTCGCGGCCTGTGCCTTCGAGGCGGGGAGGACGACCAGGATGCTCACGATCAGGAGCAGCACGAGGCCGAGCGCGAGAGGTCGCCCCGGGTGTTCGAGCACGTCGGCGTTCGCCATCGATCGACCTCCCCCCGGAGCGCCTCGCCGGGCTTTCCGGGTGGAGCGGAGTTCACGATAGGTCGGGGTCGGCGCGTGCTCTGCCCCCCTCATGCGGCACGTCGGAGCCGGCCGGCGGCCGGAGCTCCCTGCCGGCGCGCAGTCGCGGGTCGGGTCACTGGGGACGGACGCACAGATGCCATCCAGGAAGGGGACGCGGGGGAGGGACGTCGACGCGGGTGTTGACGTCCGCATCCCTCCTCTTGTGCGGATCGGGAGCTGCGCGCCCGGCCGCGTCGGCTCCTGCCGTTCCACGCGCCTCTGCTCCTGCGGCCGTCCGCACAGTGGCGGGGAAGCGCCGCCCAGTGACGCGAGATCGCGCTCTCAGCGCACGCCACGGCGCGATTCGTTGGCGCGTTCGCCGCTTCGAGTGGGAGTGGCGCGATCCGTGTCCCCAGAAAGGGTCTGGTGCCGGACACGGAGCAGAAGGGATGATTCTGGTGCGCCTGACCGAACCACGCTCGATCCGATGGCCTCTCCGCTCAGCCGTTCCGACCGGATCACCGCGTCCCCGCTCTCCCGATCCGGCATCCGCCCGGCTCGGCCGCCCTCCTCTCCGACAGGTCCCCACCCCATGCCTGGAGCATCGCGGCACAGCCGTCGCCTCGTCCTCACCGGAGCCGCCCTCGGCCTCGGGTCCGCCCTCGTCCACGCGGTCTCCGCCTCCGCCGCCCCCGACTACAGCGCGATCCCGCCGCTGCCCGACGAGCTCGGCCGCGGCGCCACCGTGCTCTCGCGTGTGGGCCGGAAGCCTTACCAGATCATCGACGTCTCGATCAGGGGCGATCGCACCCGCCTGTTCGTGCCGCACTCCGCGGCTCCGTCGCTGCACATCGGAGCCGTTCTGCACTGGTACTTCCACGCCAACGGCAGCTCGTACGCGGCGCTCTCCGGCGCCTTCCAGTACGCCGCCGACCAGGCCGTCGACGAGGGCGTCATCAGCATCTGCCCGCAGTACGGAGGCAGTGTCTGGGTCAGCCGCGCCGCCGTCACCGCGCACACGAACGCGGCCGCCTGGGTGCAGAAGAGCTGGCGGATCGGCGCGAGCTTCCTCCGCTCCAACTCCGGCGGTGGCGCGCTGCTGTGCTGGGTCTACGGCAACCGTCTCCTCCCCGAGATCCGCGGGGCCTACCACGCCAGCGGCGTGTACGACATGAGCGAGGCCGCCCGACGCGACCCGCTCCGCGTGCTGCCGGCGTACGACGACGACTCCGCGGCCGTCGCCGCGACCGATCCCGCACGCCTGCCCCAGTCGGCGTGGGCGGGCACGCGGCTGCGCATCACCGGCTCGTCCGAGGACCTCCTGGTGCCGCTCGCCGTGCACGGCGCGCGCCTCCACGCCCTCGCGCGGCCGGTGGCGAAGGAGGCGGTGCTGCTGGACCACTCCTCCGAGGGCGCCCCTTCCGGCCACATCGTGCCGACCGCCACCCAGAAGGACATGCTCGACACCTTCCGGCGCTGGCTGGTGGAGCAGCCGGTGGTCGCTCTGCCCGCCCCCGTGGTCCCGGGAGCCGGCACCTACCAGAACGACTCCGCGTTCGTGACGACCCAGGGCACCTGGTCGACGCTGTCGTCTGCGGCCGACAGCGGCGGGAGCGTCGGCTACTCGAACTCGGTCGGCGCCGCGGCGTTCCTGCGCTTCTCGGGCACGGGGGTCAGCTGGGTGAGCCGACTGTCGCCCTCCTCCGGGATCAACGAGGTCGTGGTCGACGGCGCCGTGGTCGCCACGGTCGATCGCTACAGCCCCACGACCCGCGCGGGAGTCACCGTGTGGACGAGCGGGCCGCTGCGGGCCGGCGAGCACACCGTGACCATCCGGCGCGGAACAGCGAAGAACCCGGCGGCGACGGGATCCACGCTCGTGCTCGACGCCTTCGTCGTGACGAGCGGGCCGCCGCCCGCGCTCCCCGGAGCCGGCACCTACGAGAACGGATCCGCCGCGATCACGACCGTCGGCACCTGGGCGACCCTCTCGAGCACGGCCGACAGCGGCGGCAGCATCTCGTACTCGAGCACGGCGGGCGCCTCGGCGACCCTCCGCTTCCGGGGAACGCGCGTGCGCTGGGTGGGCCGCCTCACTCCGTCCTCAGGGATCAACGAGGTGCTGCTGGACGGCGTGCAGGTGGCGACCGTCGACTGCTACAGCGACGTGACCCGCTCCGCCCGCCCGGTGTGGACGAGCGCTGCGTTGCCCGCCGGCGACCACACCGTGACGATTCGCCGCGGCTCGACCCGCAACCCCGCGGCCACCGGAGCGACGCTGATCCTGGACGCGTTCGTGGTGGTGTGAGGCGGGGGTGAGGCGGTCGCCCGTCCGCCGTGGCGGGCGGTCCCGTGGCAGCATGTGGGCGTGCGATTCCTCCTCCTCGGCGGCACCGCCTGACTCGGCGGCCACCTCACGTCGGAGGCGCTGCGGCGCGGCCACGAGGTGACGTGCGTCGCCCGCGGCTCGGCCGTGCC
>NZ_LIIN01000139.1 GCF_001634385.1 Rathayibacter tanaceti
CGGGGTGATGGCGGTCGCTCCGCTGGGCGAGGATCCGCGCCCGGCCTTCGCGCGTCTGCGGGCGATCTCGGACCGCGTGCGCGCCGTCGACCCCGGTGCGACGGCCATCTCGGCGGGCATGTCGCACGACTTCGCCGACGCGATCGCCGAGGGCGCGACACACCTGCGAATCGGGTCGGCAATCACCGGAGAACGCCCCGTCCGCACCTAACCTCGTGGTGACCCACCTGTGGGAGCACACACGACACGGAGGACACCCATGGCCAACCCGCTGAAGAAGACGATGGTCTACCTCGGACTCGCCGACGAAGAGGTCGAGTACGAGCGCGCCGAACCCGTCGAGGCGGCTCCCGCGACCGCTCACCGGGCTCCGGTCTCGCCGGTCCAGCCCGTTCCGCCGGTCGAGCCGACCCCGCAGCCCCGCGCGACGGTCACCCCGCTCCGCAAGCCCACCCCCCAGACACCGAAGGCGACGGCACACGCCGAGATGAACGAGATCCTCACCGTCCACCCGAAGCAGTACCGCGACGCGCAGGTCATCGCGGAGAACTTCCGCGATGGCATCCCCGTGATCATCAACCTCTCGCAGATGAGCGACGCGGACGCCCGTCGTCTGATCGACTTCGCGAGCGGGCTCTCGCAGGGCCTCTTCGGCCGCATCGAGCGCGTGACGAGCAAGGTCTTCCTGCTGTCCCCGTCGCACATCACGGTCGCCGGCGACTCCGCCTCCGCCGAGAACGATGCCGACGCGTCGTTCTTCGCGAAGTCCTGATCCCGGGAGCCCTGGCTCGCGGTGAATTCCGTCGTCTCGCTCCTCGGGAGCGTCCTCTACTTCGTCCTGCTCCTGTACTTCTTCGCGATGTGGGCCCGGTTCGTGCTCGACCTCGTCAGGGTCATCCGGCGTGATTGGCGCCCCCGTGGCGCAGGTCTGGTCGCGGCGGAGGGTGTCTACACCGTCACCGATCCACCGATCGGCTTCTTCCGCAGGCTGATCAAGCCGGTCTCGATCGGCCCGATCGCCCTCGATTTCGGCTGGAGCCTGACCATGCTCTGCGTCATCGTGGGCATGTACATCGCCACGTGGCTCCAGCGCGCCTGACGGTCCCTGTATCGTTGGCGACGATCGGACGTTCTCCGCGGTGCCAGCACTGCGCCGTGCGCCTGAAGTTGCTAGCTTTAGTCGAACGTTGATAAACGTGTACCTACTTGAAATCGAAGGTGGAAAGCCATGGCGCTCACTCCCGAAGATGTTGTCAATAAGCGGTTCCAGCCGACCAAGTTCCGCGAGGGATACGACCAGGACGAGGTCGACGACTTCCTCGACGAGGTCGTCGTTGAGCTGCGTCGCCTGAACCAGGAGAACGAGGAGCTGCGTCAGCGGCTCTCGTCCGGCGACTCCCGCACATCCGACACCCGCGTGTCCGACGCGCCGCGCGAGAGCATCCCCGCTCCCGTCGCGGAGGAGGCGGTCGCCGCCGAGCCCGAGCCGCAGCCCGAGGTCGTGCCGATCGCCGCCCCGGTGACCGCTCCGGTCGCCCCGCAGCAGTCGGCCCCGGCCGACGAGGCCGAGAGCTCGAGCGGGTTGCTGCAGCTCGCCCGTCGACTCCACGAGGAGCACGTGCGCGAGGGCACCGAGAAGCGCGACGCGCTCATCGCCGAGGGCCGCGCCACAGCCGCGCGCCTCGTCGCCGAAGCCGAGGCCAAGCAGCGCCAGCAGGTGGCGAAGCTCGAAGAGGAGCGTGCCACCGTCGAGCACCGCATCGACGAGCTCCGCACCTTCGAGCGCGAGTACCGCCAGAAGCTGAAGAGCTACATCGAGGGTCAGCTCCGCGACCTCGACACCCAGCCGGCAGCGGCTGAGTCCTCGCTGTCGGGCTTTGGGGCGTAGTCCCGCCGCAGCCGACGTCAGGCCGAGGGTGCTGGTCGCCCTCGGCCTCGTCGCGTTCGCGGTCTTCGCGATCGACCAGACCGCGAAGTACCTGGTTACCACGAACCTCGCCCTCGGCGAGGACGTGCGTATCCTCGGAGACGTCCTGATCCTGCACTACGTGAAGAATCCGGGTGCCGCTTTCTCCCTCGCCAGCGGATCGACGTGGATCTTCTCGATCATCGCCGCGTGCGTGGTCGTCGCCGTCCTCTGGTTCTCCAGCCGGATCCGCTCCCTGGCCTGGGCCGTCTTCTTCGGGCTGCTGCTCGGCGGCACGCTCGGCAACCTCTTCGACCGCCTGTTCCGCGAGCCCTCCTTCGGGCTCGGTCACGTGGTCGACTTCCTCTTCACGCCATGGCTGCTCCCGGCGATCTACAACGTCGCCGACATCGCCATCTGCTCGGCGATGGCTGTCTTCGTCGTCCTCAGCCTGCGCGGCGTGGCGCTCGACGGCACCCGTGCCGAGCGCGGGTCGCGCGCAGAGACGACGGACGACGCGGCCCCGCCGGAGGAGGCCGCGAGCGACGTCGATCGCCGCGGCGGACGCTGATGGCGCAGTCGCGCGCTCCCTGCCGGTGCCGGACGGGCTGGACGGTCTCCGCGCGGATGCTGCGGTGGCCAAGCTGCTCGGGTTCTCGCGCAGCTTCGCCGCCGAGGTCGCCGAGGCGGGAGGAGTGAGCGCCGACGGACGCGTCCTCGACAAGAGCGACCGGGTCCGCGCGGGCACCTGGCTCAGCGTCGAATGGCGCCCTCGCCGAGAGCCGACGATCGTCCCGCTCGCGGTGCCCGATCTGGCGATCGTCCATGATGACGACGACATCGTCGTGATCGACAAGCCGGTGGGCGTCGCCGCCCACCCGGCCGTCGGATGGGAGGGGCCGACCGTCCTCGGCGCACTCGCCGCCGCCGGCTTCACCGTCGCCACCTCCGGAGCGGCCGAGCGCGCCGGCATCGTGCACCGACTCGACGCCGGCACCAGCGGGCTGATGGTGGTCGCGAAGTCCGAGCGCGCCTACGCGCACCTCAAGCGCGCCTTCCACGACCGTACGGTCGAGAAGGTGTACCACGCGGTCGTCCAGGGCCACCCCGATCCGCTCGCAGGCACGATCGACGCGCCCCTCGGCCGCCATCCGTCCTCGGACTGGAAGTTCGCGGTCCGCGCCGACGGCAAGCCGTCGATCACGCACTACGAGACCATCGAGGCGTTCCCCTTCGCGTCCCTCCTCGAGGTCCACCTCGAGACCGGGCGGACCCACCAGATCCGCGTGCACATGGCAGCGCAGCGCCACCCCTGCGTGGGCGACGCGATGTACGGGGCGGACCCGACGCTCTCGAAGCGGCTCGGACTGACGCGCCAGTGGCTCGACGCGGTGCGACTCGGCTTCACGCATCCCGGCACGGGGGAGTGGGTGCAGTTCGAGGCCTCGTACCCCGACGATCTCGCACGCTCGCTCGAGCTTCTGCGCGGCGAGTGATCCGGGCGGACCCGGCCCGAGCATCCGTCAGCGCAGCTAGACTTTTCCCCGCCGTGTCCGCGACCCTTCCCGGGTCCCCGGCCCCCTGCCCGCAGTCCGCTGGAGGCGCATCCTTGCCGAGTAACGATTCCTTCGTCCACCTGCACGTGCACAGCGAGTACTCGATGCTCGACGGCGCCGCCCGGGTGAAGCCGCTGATCGATGCGGCGGTCGAGGAGGGCATGCCGGCGATCGCCGTGACCGACCACGGCAACGTGTTCGGCGCCTTCGACTTCTGGCGCACGGCGACCGCGGCAGGGATCAAGCCGATCATCGGCACCGAGGCCTACCTCACTCCTGGCACGCACCGCACCGACAAGACGCGCATCCGCTGGGGCGACGGCGGAGGGGACGACGTGTCCGGTTCCGGCGCCTATACCCACATGACGCTGCTGAGCTCGACCACGACCGGCATGCACAATCTCTTCCGCCTCTCGTCGAAGGCGTCGATCGAGGGCTACTACTTCAAACCGCGGATGGACCGCGAGATCCTCTCGCAGTACTCCGAGGGGCTGATCGGCACCACCGGCTGCCCGAGTGGCGAGGTGCAGACCCGCCTCCGGCTGGGGCAGTACAGGGAGGCGCGGCAGGCGGCCGCCGACTACCGCGACATCTTCGGCAAGGAGAACTTCTTCGCCGAGATCATGGACCACGGGCTCGACATCGAGCGGCGCGTCATCGCGGACGTGATCCGACTCGCCAAAGACCTCGACCTGCCGCTCGTCGCGACCAACGACCTGCACTACACGCACGCCCACGACGCCACGTCGCACGCGGCGCTGCTCTGCGTGCAGTCGGGCACCACTCTCGACGACCCCAAGCGATTCAAGTTCGACGCGGACGAGTTCTACCTCAAGTCTCCGCGGGAGATGCGCCAGGTGTTCCGCGACCACCCCGAGGCCTGCGACAACACGCTGCTGATCGCCGAGCGCTGCGACGTGCAGTTCGACACCTCCGCGAACTACATGCCCCGCTTCCCCGTGCCGGAGGGCGAGACGGAGGACACCTGGTTCACCAAGGAGGTCGAGGCGGGCTTGCGCGAGCGGTACCCCGGCGGGATCACCCAGGAGGTCCGCGAGCGCGCGGACTACGAGATGGGCGTCATCCGCCAGATGGGCTTCTCGGGGTACTTTCTCGTCGTCGCCGACTTCATCAACTGGTCCAAGCGCAACGGGATCCGCGTCGGACCGGGTCGCGGCTCCGGTGCCGGCTCGATGGCCGCCTACGCGATGCGGATCACCGACCTGGATCCGCTGCACCACGGACTGATCTTCGAGCGCTTCCTCAACCCCGACCGCGTCTCGATGCCCGACTTCGACGTCGACTTCGACGACCGTCGCCGCGGCGAGGTGATCCGCTACGTCACAGAGAAATACGGCGACGAGCGTGTCGCGCAGATCGTCACCTACGGCACGATCAAGGCGAAGCAGGCGCTCAAGGACGCCTCGCGCGTGCTCGGCTTCCCCTTCGGGATGGGCGAGAAGCTCACCAAGGCGATGCCGCCCGCGATCATGGGCAAGGACATCCCGCTCAGCGGAATCAACGATCCCGCACACGGCCGCTACAAGGAGGCGGTGGACGTCCGGAACGTCATCGCCGAGGACCCGCAGGCCAAGCTCGTCTTCGACACCGCGCTCGGTCTCGAGAACCTCAAGCGCCAGTGGGGCGTGCACGCGGCCGGCGTCATCATGTCAAGCGATCCGCTGCTCGACATCATCCCGATCATGAAGCGGGAGCAGGACGGCCAGATCGTCACGCAGTTCGACTACCCCGCCTGCGAGTCCCTCGGCCTGATCAAGATGGACTTCCTGGGGTTGCGGAACCTCACGATCATCGACGACGCGCTCGACAACATCCGCGCGAACCGCGAGCAGGATCTCGTGCTCGAAGACCTCTCGCTCGACGACCAAGCCGCCTACGACCTGCTCGCCCGGGGGGACACGCTCGGCGTCTTCCAGCTCGACGGCGGCCCGATGCGCGGTCTGCTGCGCCTGATGAAGCCGGACAACTTCGAGGACATCTCCGCGGTGCTCGCGCTCTACCGGCCGGGCCCGATGGGCGCCGACTCCCACACCAACTATGCGCTGCGCAAGAACGGCGTGCAGCAGATCACTCCGATCCATCCGGAGCTCGAGGAGCCGCTCGCGGAGGTGCTCGGCGGGACCTACGGCCTGATCGTGTACCAGGAGCAGGTCATGTCGATCGCGCAGAAGCTCGCGGGGTTCACGCTCGCGCAGGCCGACCTCCTGCGGCGCGCGATGGGCAAGAAGAAGAAGTCCGAGCTGGACAAGCAGTTCGAGGGTTTCTCGGGCGGGATGACCGCCAACGGCTACTCGATGGAGGCCGTCAAGACGCTCTGGGACATCCTCCTGCCCTTCTCCGACTACGCCTTCAACAAGGCGCACTCGGCCGCCTACGGAGTCGTCTCGTACTGGACGGCCTACCTCAAGGCGCACTACCCCGCGGAGTACATGGCGGCGCTTCTCACGAGCGTCGGCGACTCCAAGGACAAGATGGCCGCCTACCTCAACGAGTGCCGGCGCATGGGAATCAAGGTGCTCCCGCCGGACGTCAACGAGTCGATCGGCTTCTTCACCGCGGTCGGCACCGACATCCGCTTCGGCCTGGGTGCCGTGCGCAACGTCGGGACGAACGTGGTCGAGGGCATCCGCGCGGCGCGCGAGGAGAAGGGGCGCTTCGAGTCGTTCCACGATTTCCTCCGCAAAGTGCCGCTGCAGGTGACGAACAAGCGCACGGTCGAGTCCCTGATCAAGGCCGGAGCCTTCGACTCGCTCGGGCCCACCCGTCGCGCACTCGTGGAGGTGCACGAGGACGCGGTCGAGGCAGCGGTCGGCGAGAAGCGCAACGAGGCCAACGGCCAGGTGGGCTTCGACTTCGACAGTCTCTGGGACGAACCGCAGGCCGCCGTCCAGGTGCCGGAGAGACCCGAGTGGGCCAAGCGCGACAAGCTCGCCTTCGAGCGCGACATGCTGGGCCTCTACGTGTCCGACCATCCACTCGCCGGGCTCGAGACCGAACTGGCCAAGCACTACAGCACCACGATCGCCGACCTGCTCATCTCCGAGACCGTCGCCGACGGCGAAACCGTGGTCGTCGCCGGGCTCGTCACGAGCGTGCAGCACCGGATGGCGAAGACCTCGGGCAACCAGTACGGGATGATCCAGGTCGAGGACTTCGGCGGCGAGATCACCTGCATGTTCATGGGCAAGGCGTACCAGGAGTTCGCCCCCGCCCTCACCAACGACTCGATCGTGGTGGTCCGGGGCCGCGTGAGCATGCGCGACGACGGGATGAACCTGCACGCGTTCAGCCTCTTCGCCCCCGAGCTGAGCCAGGACGGCGACTCCGGCCCGCTCACCGTCTCGATGCCGGAATCGCGCGCGACGACCGACACCGTCTCACAGCTCAGCGACGTGCTCATCCGGCACTCCGGGCAGACGGAGGTACGGCTGAAGCTGATCAAGGGCGACACGGCCCGTATCTTCGAGGTGCCGTTCCCGGTGCGGATCACCCCCGACCTCTTCGGCGAGCTGAAGAGCCTGCTGGGCCCCAACTGTCTGTATTGAATTCCGAGCCGGTCCCTGCCCGGCTCGGCTCGTGC
>NZ_LIIN01000140.1 GCF_001634385.1 Rathayibacter tanaceti
GCGACGGACCGCTCCCGCGACCTGAGCCCGCGCGCGACCCCGGTGTCGCTGCCGCGACCCCGCGGTCCGGGTCGAAACGCCGCGGGGCGGCGGTCAGCGGGTGGTGCCGTTCTTGCCGTCGCGCCAGGCGAGCAGATCGTGCACAGGAGCGAGGTCGATCTCGGGCCCGGAGACGCCGAGCGTGAACAGGCGAGCTCCGAGGTCGTACTGCTGGTCGAGCACGTCGAAGGAGGCGTCGCCGACTCCGCTGCGGACGCTCGCGCCGGTCGAGACCTCGATGGCCTCCGGGTCGCGATCGACACGTCCGCACCACTCGGTGAGGACTCCGAGCTTGCGCTCGAGGGTCGGGACGTCTGAGAAGCTGTGCCAGATGTCGGCGTGTTCGGCGACGATCCGCAGGGTCTTCTTCTCGCCGCCTCCGCCGATCATCACCGGGATGTCCCGCGTGGGCGCGGGGGTGAGCATCGACCAGCGGCTCCGGATGCGCGGCATGGCCGCGGAGAGCTCGTCCAGGCGCGAGCCGGCAGTGCCGAACTCGTAGCCGTACTCGTCGTAGTCGCGCTCGAACCAACCCGAGCCGATGCCGAAGACGAGTCTGCCCTCGGCCCCCTTCGCGCTGATGTGGTCGACCGTGCGAGCCATGTCGGCGAGCAGATCGGGGTTCCGGTAGCTGTTGCAGGTGACGAGCGGGCCGAACTCGATCCGGCTCGTCTGCTCGGCCCACGCGGCGAGCATGCTCCAGCCCTCGAAGTGCAGGCCGTCGGGCTCCCCGGAGAGGGGGAAGAAATGGTCCCAGTTGAACGCGATGTCGACGCCGAGGTCCTCGATCTCGGTGAGGGTGTCGCGGATGACTCCGTAGGAGACGTGCTGGGGAGCGATCTGGACGCCGATGCGGACGGGGCGCGCGAGTGGGGTTGTCATGCCCTCACGCTATCGACCGCAGCTGTGCTCGGGGCCACGGCTTCGCGGCGGGGCTACTCCCCCGCCGGGTCCGGCGATGCCGTGGGCGCCTGGTCGCTGGTCGCCCGGGCGAGCTTGACCACGGTGGCGCCCTCGCCGTCGAACAGACGGAGGCGCCCGCCGTCGATCGAGGCCATCGCCGCCTCCGAGAAGATCCGCGGCAGGGCGACCCCGTCGCAGGCGATGAGCGTGCCGGGGCCCGCCGAGACCGAGAGGGCACCCTTCGCGTCGACCGACCACTCGCCCTGCGCACCGTTGCAGCCGTCCGACCCGGTCCAGGTGCCGTCGCCGGCGATCAGGAGGAATGGCACCTCGGGCGACTCGTACGAGACTCCCGTCACCCAGCGGCCGACGAGATCGTCGGGAGCGGGCGCCGACACCGCCTCGACGCCGGAACCGCCCGCGCACCCGGTGAGTCCGAGGACGGCCGTGGCGGCGAGCAGCACACCGACCCGGCGGAGCGGGCTCATCGTCCGAGCATCTTCTGCAGCTGTTCCAGCTCCTCGGGGGTGGGCTGCGCGCCCTTCGCGGCCCCGCCGCCGAGGCCGAAACCCGAACCGCCGGCATCGGAGGAGCGGGGTGCGGTCAGGGCGGCGTTCTCGGCCGCGCGCTTGGCCGGGTTCCCCGACTTCGAGCTCTTCTTCTTCTGCGGCTTCGGGCGGCCGGTGTAGCCGGCGCCGGGGACCGGACCCATCCCGGGCACGGAGGGCATACCGCCCTTAGCCACGGTCTTCATCATCTTGGCGGCCTGGTCGAAGCGCTGGACGAGCTGGTTGACGTCGGTCACCGTCATGCCGGAGCCGCGCGCGATGCGCAAGCGGCGGGAGCCGTTGAGGAGCTTGGGGTTCTGCCGCTCGGCCTTCGTCATCGACTGGATGATCGCCTCGGTGCGCACGATCTCGCGCTCGTCGAACTGGTCGAGCTGCTCGCGCATGCCCTTCGCACCCGGCAACATGCCGATCATCTTCTTGATCGAGCCCATGTTGCGCAGCTGCTGCATCTGGCCGAGGAAGTCGTCGAGCGTAAACGAGTCGCTCATGATCTTCTCGGCGACCTTGCGCGCCTCGTCCTCGTCGAACGCGGCCTGCGCCTGCTCGATCAGGGTGAGCACGTCGCCGAGGTCGAGGATCCGGCTCGCCATGCGGTCCGGGTGGAACTGCTCGAAGTCGTCGAGGTCCTCACCGGTGGAGGCGAAGAGGATCGGGCGGCCCGTGAGCGAGGCGACCGAGAGGGCCGCGCCTCCGCGGGTGTCGCTGTCGAGCTTCGAGAGGACGACGCCGGTGAAGTCGACGCCCTCCTGGAAGGCCTTCGCGGTGGCGACCGCGTCCTGGCCGATCATCGCGTCGATGACGAAGAGGACCTCGTCCGGGTTCGTGACCCGGCGGATGTCCGACGCCTGCTTCATCATGTCGGTGTCGACACCCAGGCGACCTGCGGTGTCGATGATGACGGTGTCGTACTGCTTGTCGGCGGCGTAGCGTACCGCGTCCTGCGCGACCTTCACCGGGTTGCCCACCCCGTTGCCGGGCTGCGGGGCGTAGACAGCGACTCCGGCCTGCTCGCCCACGACCTGGAGCTGCTGCACCGCGTTGGGGCGCTGGAGGTCGGCCGCGACGAGGAGGGGCGTGTGCCCCTCTTTGCCGAGGTACTTGCCGAGCTTGCCGGCGAGGGTCGTCTTGCCTGCGCCCTGGAGGCCCGCGAGCATGATGACGGTCGGTGGGCGCTTGGCGAACTCGAGGCGACGCGTCTGTCCGCCGAGGATCGCGACGAGCTCCTCGTTCACGATCTGGACGACCTGTTGGGCCGGGTTGAGCGCCTTGTTGACCTCGTCGCCGAGAGCGCGCTCGCGCACCTTGCCGGTGAACTCCTTCACGACCTCGAGGGCGACATCGGCATCGAGGAGAGCGCGTCGGATCTCGCGGACGGTGCCGTCGACGTCCGAGGCCGAGAGCTTGCCCTTCGTGCGGAGGTTCTTGAAGGTCTCGACGAGTCGATCGGAGAGGGTGCCGAAAGTAGCCATGATGCCGGGAATTCTACCGGAGCCGCGGGCGAGGTCGGGGCGGCTCTCGCTGGCAGTGCGCGCGGGGGCGTCGACCCGGCGCGCGGATTAACTGGTCCGGGTACAGGAACGGGGTTAGGGTGGCCCGGTGATCGAGACTTTCGTCGCGGGCGACTCCGCGCATCCCCTGGACTACCGCGACGGCTGGGAGCTGCAGCGCCGCCTCCACGCCGAGGTCGTGGCCGGCGAGCGGCCCGACACCCTGGTGCTCTGCGAGCACGCCGCCGTGTACACGGCCGGCAAGCGCACCGAGCCGCACGACCGTCCCGCCGACGGCTCTCCGGTGGTCGACGTCGACCGCGGCGGCCGCATCACCTGGCACGGCCCGGGCCAACTCGTCGGCTATCCGATCGTGCGGCTGCGCGAACCGGTCGACGTGGTCGCGTACGTCCGCGCGCTTGAGGGGGTGCTGATCGACGTGCTCGAGGACCTGGGGGTGCACGGGACCCGCGTCGACGGGCGGTCGGGGGTGTGGATGGAGCGGCCGGGTGGCGCCGACAAGATCGCGGCGATCGGGATCCGGGTCGCCTCCGGAGTGACGATGCACGGCTTCGCGCTGAATGTTTCGAACAGCCTCGAGCCCTACTCCCGGATCGTCGCGTGCGGCATCAGCGACGCCGGAGCGACGACACTGGAGCGCGAACGCGGCGACTCTCCGTCGATGCCGATGGTGCGTGCCCGCGTGATGGCGCGGTTCGCCGCGGCCGCGCCCTCCTTCGCTGCGCGCACTGACGCCTCCGGAGTCGCCGCGTGAGCGCCGAGGCGGGCGGGCGCAAGCTGCTGAGGCTCGAGATCCGCAATGCCGAGACGCCGATCGAGCGCAAGCCCGAGTGGATCCGCACCAAGGCCTCGATGGGGCCCGAGTACCGCCAGCTGCAGGCGCTCGTGAAGAGCGAGGAGCTGCACACGGTCTGCCAGGAGGCGGGCTGCCCCAACATCTTCGAGTGCTGGGAGGACCGCGAGGCGACGTTCCTCATCGGGGGCGCCCAGTGCACGCGGCGCTGCGACTTCTGCCAGATCGACACCGGGAAGCCCGCGGACTACGACGCGGACGAGCCCCGGCGCGTCGGCGAGTCGGTGGCGCGGATGAACCTCCGCTACGCGACCGTCACCGGAGTCGCGCGCGACGATCTGCCGGACGAGGGCTCCTGGCTCTACGCCGAGACCATCCGGCAGATCCACGCCCAGGCGCCGGGCACGGGCGTGGAGATCCTCGTGCCCGACTTCACGGGGCGCGCCGAGCATCTGCAGAGGGTCTTCGACGCGCGGCCCGAGGTCTTCGCGCACAATGTCGAGACGGTGCCGCGGATCTTCAAGCGCATCCGGCCGGCCTTCCGCTACGAGCGCTCGCTCGACGTCCTGACCCAGGGGCGGGACGCGGGGCTGATCACGAAGTCGAACCTCATCCTGGGCATGGGCGAGGAGCGCGAGGAGATCTCGCAGGCGCTGCAAGACCTGTACGACGCGGGCACCGACATCGTGACGATCACGCAGTACCTCCGCCCCACTCCGCGGCACCTGCCGGTGGACCGCTGGGTGCACCCGGAGGAGTTCGTGGCGATCAAGGAGGAGGCGGAGGACATCGGCTTCCTCGGCGTCCTCGCCGGACCGCTGGTGCGCTCCTCCTACCGGGCGGGGCGGCTCTGGGCGCGCTCGATGGAGTCGAAAGGGCTGCCGGTGCCGGAGCACCTGCGCCACCTGGCCGACGCGGCGCTGGGGTTCTCGCAGGCGGTCTGACCGTCCGCGCCGTCGCGGAGAAACGGATCCCGGGCGACGCCGGATCAGCTGACGAGCTGCTGGGCGAAGACGTGGGGGGTGAAACCGGTGAGGTCGCCGATGCCCTCGCCCTGGCCAATGAGCTTGATCGGGATGCCGGTGCGCTCCTGCACGGCGAGGACGAAGCCTCCCTTGGCGGAGCCGTCGAGCTTGGTGATGACCAGGCCGGTGACGCCCGCGTGCTCGATGAACGCCTCCGCCTGGTTGAGACCGTTCTGGCCGGTGGTCGCATCGAGCACGAGCAGGACCTCGGAGATCGGGGCCTGCTTCTCGATGACGCGCTTGATCTTGGTCAGCTCGTCCATGAGACCGCCCTTGGTGTGCAGCCGACCTGCCGTGTCGATGATGACCATCTCGACGCCGTTCTCTTTCGCGAACTGCACGGTCTGGAAGGCGACGGAGGCGGGATCCTGCCTGTCCTGCTGCGGGCGGACGATCTGCGCGTCGGCGCGCTGCGCCCAGGTGGCGAGCTGATCGACGGCGGCGGCGCGGAAGGTGTCGGCCGCGCCCACGACGACGCTGCGGCCGTAGTTGCGGAGGAACTTCGCGAACTTGCCGATGGTCGTCGTCTTGCCGACGCCGTTCACGCCCACCACGAGGATCACGGCGGGGCGCTCGCTGAGCGTGAGGGTCGTGTCGTACTTCGAGAGGCGCTCCTCAAGCGACTCGCGGAGCATGCGCTGCAGGTCTCGCGGGTCGGTCGTGCTGTAGCGCTCGACCTTGGCGCGGAGGTCGGCGACCATCTCCTCAGTGATGTCCGGACCGAAGTCGGCGGTGATCAGGGCGGTCTCGAGGTCGTCCCACGTCTGCTCGTCGATCGTGCGCTTCTCGAACAGGCCGCGCAGAGCGCGACCGAGCGACCAGGAGGTGCGTTCAGCCATGGGTCCAGGCTACCGGCGGGCGGAGCGGGAGGATCGGACGGGCGATCCGCGCTGGCGCGCGCCTCGGGCTCGAGCAGGTGGACGCCCTCTCCGGTGCCCGCTCGCGCAGCGGGCGCAGGTCCTGCGGGTCGTGCGGAGGGCCTCAGGCGGGCGGTGCCTGCACCCGCTGACCGACCACGGCCGACACGCCGTCCTGGCGCATCGATACGCCGTAGAGCGCGTCCGCGATCTCCATCGTGCGCTTCTGGTGGGTGATCACGATGAGCTGGCTCGAGGTCCGGAGGTCCTCGAAGATGCTCAGCAGCCGGCCGAGGTTCGCGTCGTCGAGCGCCGCCTCCACCTCGTCCATGATGTAGAACGGGCTCGGCCGCGACGTGAAGATCGCGACCATGAACGCCACCGCCGCGAGCGAGCGCTCGCCTCCCGAGAGCAGGGAGAGACGCTCGATCTTCTTGCCGGCCGGTCTCACGGCGACCTCGATCCCGGTGGTGAGCAGGTTCTCCGGGTCGGTCAGGCTGATGCTGCCGGTGCCCCCGGGGAAGAGCACGGGGAACACATCGGCGAAGGCGGCCTGCGTGTCCTCGAAGGCGGAGGCGAAGACCGACTGCATGGTCTCATCGAGCTCCTCGATGATGGTGAGCAGGTCGCGGCGGGTGCTGGTGAGATCGGCGAGCTGCTCGGTGAGGAAGACGTGCCGCTGCTCCAGGGCGGCGAACTCCTCCAGAGCCAGCGGATTCACCCGGCCGAGCTGACCGAGCTGCCTCTCGGCCTTCTCGAGACGGCGCCGCTGCTCCTCGCGGACGTAACGGCGCGGCTCCTGCTGCTCGTCGGTCTCGTCCGGGACGCCGACCTCCGGACCGTACTCCTCGACGAGCACGTCCTCGGTGAGCCCGAGCTCGGAGCCGGCGCGCTCGAGAAGACCGGTCAGCTGGAGCCGCTTCTCGGAGATCTGCAGTTCGAGGCCGTGCACGCTCTCGGTGACGGACTGCAGCCGCTCGCGCAGGGTCGCCTCCTCGCGGCGCAGCGTCCGGAGCTCCTCGTTCTGCTGCGAGCGGGCCGCCTCGGCCGTGACCAGCTCGTCGCGCGCCTCCTGCACCGACCGCTCGACGGAGGCGAGCACGGCCGGGAGAGCGGCACTCACCTCTGCGGCGGCCTCGCG
>NZ_LIIN01000141.1 GCF_001634385.1 Rathayibacter tanaceti
AGGGCGTCCGCCTCCGCCTCGGCGCGTGCGCTCACGGCGGCGGCCTCGGCGGCGGCGGAGGCCTGTCGGGCCTCGGCTTGACGCTGAACGGCGTACGCCTCGGCGTCGGACACCTGCTGAGCGACCTGCCGGTCGGTCTCGGCCTTCTTCTGGCGCCCGTAGGCGTCGGCGTCGGCCTCGGTCTGCCGGCGGTACTTCTCGGCATCGGCGACGCGCTTGACGTCGGCGTCGAGCTCGGCCTGGCGGTTCTCGGCGCGCTGGACGAGGACGGCCTGCTCGCGCTCGGCGCGTGCGAGGTTCTCGGCCTGCTCGGCCTCGGCGTTCGCCCGGCCGACCTCGGACTTCGCCGCGGCGGTGTTCTTGTCGTAGGCGGTCTGCTCGATCAGGTTCGCCTCGTCGGTGGCGAGCTGGCGGGCCTTGACCTCGCGGGCCGCGTTGATCCGGGCGACGTCGGCTTCGCGTCGGACGCGCTCGATCTCCTGCGCGCCGAGAGCCTCGATGTAGCCGTTGCGGTCGGTGACGCCCTGGATCGCGAACGAGTCGAGGACGAGGCCCTGGGCGAGCAGATCGCCCTTGATCCCCTCGGCGATCTCGTCGCCGAGCTTCTGCCGGTCCTGCATGACCTCCTCGACACTGAGCTTCGCGACAACGCCGCGGAGGGCGCCCTCCAGCTGCTCCGTCGTGAAGACGTCGATCGACTGGTCCTGCGAGGCGAAGCGCTCGGCGGCGGCGCGCACCTGATCGGCCGTGGAGCCGATCTTGACGAGGGCGACGCCCGCGAGGTGGATGGTCACGCCGTTCTTCGTCTGCGCGACCGGCTCCATCTTGATCTGGCGCGAACGCAGCGAGATGCGGTCGGAACGCTGGGTCAGCTTGTTGACGAACGCGCCGCCGCCGGTGATGACGGTCATGTTCGACGTCAGCCCGTCCTCGCCCTTCTGCTTCTTGCCGACGATCACGATCGCCTCGTCGGCCTGCGGCACCTGGTACCAGGCTCGGAAGAGGAAGAAGCCGATGAGGGCGATCAGCAGGAGGGCGCCGACGACGATGCCGGCGATGACGATCCAGAACAGGTCAGATTGCATGGATGAGATTCCCCCTTGTCGGGAACCGCGGGAGGCGGGTTCCTGAGTGATGTGCAGGTTCATGGTCGCATGGGTCCGCCCGCGGCGGAGGTACGGGTGGATGCTGAGACCATTCACTTGGCCGCGAAGTACGAAGCCGGTGCCACGATACGCGAGCTTGAACGATGTCATACGCTCTCGCACGGCGCGGTGATGAGAGGGCTCCATCGAAGCGGACTGACGATGCGAGCGAAAGCGCCTCGGCGTAAGTCAGCGTGGATTCCATCGCCACTCATTGCGTTAGTGGGTGTTCCATACGTGAAGCCGACGTCTGCTGTTGAGCACGATCAGTCCACCAGTTGCGCAAGCGGCGCAACGGCGGGATGCAGTGTTCCTCCGACTAACAGCACGATGATCCGCTGACGAGCGCGAGAGAAAACGACGTAGAGCAACCTGCTCGTCGTCGGAAAGGGCTCGACCTCCTTGCCCATGAAGTCTCCTTCGCGAAGAACGACAATGGTCGCGTCTGCCTCGCGGCCCTTGGTTTGATACAGATTCATCAACTGCACTTCTCGCGGGCTGAGGACCGAGTCGGTGAGAGCGGCGTACCCAGCCTCGCGCGCTTCAGCCGAGATTGTCGCGACGATCTGCGTACTGATCTGGTCCCTCGATTGGCGACTCGCACGGGCATGCATCACCGCAACCAGAACGCCCGCCTGCGCCCATGCGCCTGACTTCTGCGGTAGTCCGAGCGCGTCGTGGGCCGCACGCGCTTCGCCGAGCGCCGCCTCGACTGCTACGGCGTCAGTCAACCGGCCGCGAAGTGCAGTCAGCCGTGCGAGCAGCGTCTGCGGGCCGGTGCCGTTCAAGATCTGCGTTGCCAGCACCGGTACCTGGGCACCACGCTGTGCGCTCGTAAGAAAGACCGCGAGCGACTCGAGCACGTCCTCCCACGAAGCGTCGCCGAATCGGAACTGCATCATCGACACTTGGGCGTTCAAAGCAGTCGCGAGCGCATCACTCAGCCCGGCAATTTCGTGCTCAATGCCCTCTGCTTCGAGCGCATCCGACAGTGAAGCAAGCATGTCGTTGTGGTGGGTGAAGACCGCCACGCCGAGCCCCTCGCTGCTGAGTTCGGTGACGAGCTTTGCCACGCTAGACGCCTCGTCGCTGAGAGCGATCCCGCTCCGGACGATTAATCGGCCCCCTTCGATGGCGCTCGCCAGGCTGGCGCATCGAACTGACGCGTTCGAATGGCGTTCGCCACTGCCGGGATGACGCCGGAGGGGTCACGGAATGATGTCTGCGGGAGCACGATCGTGTGCTCCTGTCCGGCGGCCGCACACGCCTCGTTGATTCGTTCGACGCGGACGCCATCCGCGACGAGAAAGGTGTAGATGCACTGGTTGGGATCGCCGAGCAAGATCGTGCGGCTGCTCGGGGTGATCAGCTCGAGCAGTTGCTGCTGCGCATCGCCAGTGTCTTGGAATTCGTCCACGATCACCAGGCCCCAGCGCGAGCGAAGGTGAGCCGCAACCGCAGGCGACGCTCGTGCGATCTCAAGCGCCAACGGTAGAAGACTCCCGTAGCCGATCTCATTGTCCGCCAGGCCGAGCTTTTCCCGGGCAGGGCTGACGAGCACCACGTCACCGCGTCCGATCATGCTCCCAAACCTCCGGACGATTGAGAAAGCAAGGGAGTGGAAGGTCATCACATCGACGCGATCGGCGCCCTTCCCGAGCACCTCGCTCGTCCCGGACGCGATCCGGCCGACGGACGCACGAGAAAAAGAAAGAAACAGCACCCGCTCGTGGGGCTTCGCATCTTGAACCCGATCAAGGTGCGCGGCGGCGGCCGCCAGCGCGCTCGTCGTCTTGCCAACTCCCGCACCTCCGAGCACAACCGTGAGCTCGGCCTCTGTCCCGACGACCTGAGCTTGCTCGGGGTTCTGGGCTACCCACTTCATAAGAGCGCAGGAATGTCGATGCGCCCCAGCTCACCGACGCAGAGCGCTTCGATCACGGCGCCGGCGGTCGGCGGCCGCACCGTGAGTGCCTCGACCCACGCGGGCCCGAGCCCCTGCTTTTTCAGGATCTTCTTGGAGATCAGGTGTTCGGCGATCGCATCGTCGGCGAGATCGTCTGGCAGAGGCGGCATGCCGAGCGTGGCCAGCGATTTGACGACCTCCCGCAGATTCTCACCCGGTACTCCTCGAATGAGCGCCGCCTCAACTGCTGTGCGACCAGGAAGCACCACAATCTGCTCGGTCAGCGCCTCCAGCGCGGCGACGGCCGGATGCTCTTGCCCAGGCTTGTCGTTGTCGACAATCGCACGCACATGGAAACCAAGCTGTAGCGCAACCTCAGCTATCGCCGGCAGCCGTGAGATACCCCCGTCAGTACCCGGTGGCGCGATCAGACGAATGCCGTTTGCGGCCAACCCATGCTTGCGCTTGCCGGTCTTCCTAAACAGCCTCGCGGCCAGCGCGCCGTAGCCCTCGACGTCGAGGGGGCCCTCGACCAGCGCGACCGTTCGCGCGCTCAGCGCAGCCAGGAGCTGGTCGAGTACGAGCCGACGCGTGACACGGGCCGCCTTGTCCGTCACGTCAGGAAGCTGATGCTGCGCTCGGCCACCGTCGGTGCGTGTCAGGCGAACAAGCTCCTCCGCCTTGAAGGCGCGCACGACTTCTGGGCGACGCGTCGTGAGGATCGACTGGCCCGCGGTCGCGTGCAGTAGGCCTGCCATGTACTCGGACGACGACGCATCCAGACCATCACCGAAGTCATCACCGATAACGACGACCCCGGACTCCCCCGCGCGCGCTGCCGCGATGGCTTCGGCCACCGAAAACACACTCTGGATCGTCGACCCGTGCGAACGGATTGGCAAGGGCCCTGCCGCATCGAGCGACAGCGCTGGCTGCAGCGCGCGAAGAAGGGCTGCACGCGAGCCGTCATCCGCGACGAAGTCAACTGCACCGGGATCGTCCACACCGAACAGTGTCTTCGGACCGGCGTCGAGTACCTGCTTGAGCACGTCCGTCACGACAGATGCGCCCGCGAAGTCACCCGTTGCTGATCGCACACCGTCATCCAGGCCAGCGAGTGCATCGTCGAGTCCACTCGAATCCGAAACGGCCAACAGGGTTCGAAATGCCCCCTCGGCGCGAAGCTGCAAAGCGGGCGCACTATCGATGAACTGCACGGGCAACGCCTCGCGTTCCACGCGGCCGACGCGCTTGAACGAGTTCGCCGCGGCGTCGCTCCGTGCGGGGAAGTCGACCCAGTGATCGCCGCTGTCGGCGTCAAGGTCGTAGCGGATGCGGTAGCAGAGGCGAACGCCGAGCACGGCACCCGCGCCGCCGCCCGTGCCTGCGAGCGTCGCAGCCTCAGGGTCAAATGCTTCGAGGCTGTCGCTCAGCAGGGTCTCGAGCTGCGCGCCGAGCTCGAGGAGCGTTACCTCCACCTCAGTCAGGGTTTTGTTCGCGATGGGGCGGTGGATGTCGAGCGGATTGACACGCGCCCGTGTGCTGCGTGTGTCGAGCACGCGCCGAAGCGCCGCCACAAGGTCGCTGCGGCCCGCCTGCGGCTCCCCCGCGATGACGACATCGGCGGGGATCACCAATTCGGCTTGTTCAAAGCCACGGAAGCGCTGGATCCGGATTCTTGCGACTCTCATGACATCGCCTCTCTCAGAGCGGCCGTCACCGGAACCCGCGACGCAGCGACGGCATAGAGTCCAACGGGTAGCCCCGAACCAGCGAGGAATGAGGCTTCGTCCACTCCAGCCTCATAGAGCACCTCACGCGCGCGCGGCAGCATCGACGGCATCTCCAGTGACGAGATCCGCCCCGGCTCCGCTCGGCGCCAACCGTTTTGTGACATGCGGATAACTGCGTTGCGGTAGGAGACGTCGCTCATGATGCCCAGCGCACGCGCGCGGTACAGGAGCGCCGCAAGACTCACGCCCCAGTACTCCTTCAACTCTGCGAGGTACGCCCAGGCTTTTCCCGCGGTAGAAACCGGGAGGGACGGCGCGATCTCCTCGGCTGGCATCAGGAACTCGGATGCGAACCGGTTGGCTTGCTCCTCCGCAACCTTTCCTCCAGGCTCGGCGTCGTGATGCATGATCAGGTGGCCAAGCTCGTGGGCCACGTCGAAGCGCTGCCTGTAGTAGTCATCTTTCACCGGGTTCAACACGATGATCGGCCGGGTCGACGAATGGAGCGAATACGCATCAATCGCGGCAACGCCAGGCTCGCTGAACACCACGACGACTCCGCTGCGTTCGACGAGACGGACGACATGCTGCACCGGCCCCGGCACGACGCCGAAGAAGGCGCGCGCCTCGCGTGCGGCCTCCTCGGGCGTCATCGAACGCTCATCGGGGTCGACCGGGAGGTCCGGCAAGAGGGCCTCAGGAAACTCGACGGCGTTCTCCAGCATCCCCGCGACCTCAGCTACGAATCGTCCGTACGCTTCAGCCTCGTCCTGCGCGATCTGTGGTGTCGAACGGAGCGAGCGAAAATGCGGCCTATTTGTCTTCGGCGGCGCTCCTCCCCCAAAGAACTGCGGTTCGACTTGAAGCGCTAGCGCGAGCTTGGCCACCGTCGCGCGGTTGGGCTGCTTGGCGCCGCTCTCCCAGGCCGTCACGGACGCCGGCGACATCTCGATGAGGGTCGCGAGGTGGGACTTCTTGAGTCTCTTGAGCTGGCGTGCATGGTGAGGCGCTCACCGTTGAAGAACGAGGCTGCGGCGGCAAGCGTCTGGGACGGCCGGCGCACCTCAACCATTTGCCGCGCCCGACCCTTCGCCCGCACCCGTCCGCTTGATCCGCACCGGCACATCGTCGACTTCCGTCGAAGCGCCACCGTTCGGCATCGTGGGCGCAACGGGAATTCCACCGGCACCCGCCGGGGTACCGCCGGACAGCAGCAACTTCTTCCAGTGCCAGCAGGAATCGTCTGCATGCTCCGGGTTCTTGCTTTGGCCGAGGTAGAGCTCGAACTGCTTGGTGGTCGGGTTGAAGGCATGGGCCGCGATCAGCGTCACGCCAGTGAAGTCGTCGTCGTCCGGGATACCCGGGATGGACTCGAGCCCAAACTCTTCGTCGGAGAAGAGCGTGTTGTCGCCGACGAACAGTTGGTCCGCGACGCGCCTCTTCGCGTCGCTGCGCTGCACCCACTTGATGTCGTCGACCTTGCCGAAGGGGTAGGACTGCAACAGCACCCGGTAGCCCTCCACCGCCCACCCAGGAGACTGCTTGTAGTCCCGACGCCTGACGGCATCCGCCGCCAGACGCGGCATCGTGTTGAATGCCTCCGGCGTAATCCCGCGCGCGAGCACGTCCCCACCGAAGCTGTCGAGTCCCTCACCCAGCTTGAACCGCCCGTTGGAGGTCGCCCGGTCGACGAGATCCCGTAGGTGCTTGAAGTTGAGGTAGCCTACGACACCTTGGTCGTGGCCCTGGTTTTCGTCGTAGAGCTGATCCGTCGCCTCGAACGCCACCGGCGCCCCCCACTTCAGGACATCGAGGAGCGTGGAAGCCTGGAGTGCGGAGAGAGCGTCATCTTCTGCGGTCATAAGCCCAGAGTATACGCGGGTCAGTAGATGGCGCGTCTGTTTTTACTCTCGGCGTGTCGAGCACGCCGATACGATCACTAGCGCGGTCTGCGAGCGCGCGATCGACTAAGGAGTCCCACCTCACGCACTTGATGCAGTTCCAAAAGGTGCGCGACGCGCTCCCCGGTGGAGCGGAAGG
>NZ_LIIN01000142.1 GCF_001634385.1 Rathayibacter tanaceti
CACCACCCTCGTCGAGAGCACGACTGGGCGGCCGCCTCGATCCGCAGCGACGGCGACGCGCTCGACGTACGCCTCCCGGCCCGCGGCGTGCACTACGCGGTCGACGCCGCTGCCGCCGTCTCCACCGCGCGCGCCGTGCTCGCCGACCGCTTCGACCCGGCGGTGACGGCCGCCGCCCTGTCGGCGATCGACCCCGTCTTCGGCCGCGGCGAGATCGTGCTCGTGCGGGGTCAGGAGGTCGAGTTCGTGCTGGTGCAGAACCCCGCGAGCTACCGGCTCAACATTGCTGAGATCCCCGAGGGCACCGAGCAGATCATGCTCGCGATGGGCTCGGACGTGCGCGACCCCTCATACTTCTGGCCCGTGGACACGTCGGTGCTGCGGCGGGTTCGCGTGGTCTCCGGCTCGAAGGCCCACGAGGCCGCGCTGCATCTGCGCTACGACGGAGTCGTCGTGGATGAGGTCGACGAGGATCTGGCGCGGGCACTCGACGGCTTCCTCGCCCTGCCGACACCGGAATCCGGACGCAAGACGATCGTCTTCTCGGCCGACTCGATGCGCCGGACCCGCGCGCATCTCCACCTCGTCACGAACGGCGAGGAGACCTCGTGACCATCCTGCGCATCGCGGTGCTCGCCCCGCACCTCCTCGACAGCAACGGGGATGCGGCCAATGCGCGCGTCCTCGCCGCCCGGGCCCGCTGGGCGGGCATCGAGACCGATGTGGTCCCGCTGATCACTCCTGCCGACGCCGTGACTCGGCCGGACGTGCTGGTCGCGGGTACCGGCGCGGACGAGGACCTGCCCGCCGTACTGGACCTGCTCACGTCGGTTCGTTCCGACCTGCACGAGTGGGCCGAGCAGGGTACGCAGGTCGTCGCGGTCGGAGCCGGCTGGGAGCTCCTCGCCGAATCGATCGCCATGACGACCGGAACCGTCGCGGGCATCGGCCTCTTCCCCGGCCGCTCCGTCGCGGGGGAGCGCGCGACCGACGACCTCCTCCTCGAGAGCGCGGACGGCGTCCTCGTCGGTTTCGAGAACCACGAGCGCCGCATGACCGGGATCGCCCCCGAGGACGCGCTGGGTCGTGTGCTCCACGGAACCGGCGACGGGGCCGGCTTCGACGGATTCCGCTCGGGAGGCCTGCTCGGCACGCACCTGCACGGACCGCTCCTGGCCAAGAATCCGGTGCTGGCGGACGCGATCCTGCGGCGCGCGCTCGGCGACGCCTACGCAACCACCGACGGGCGCATCCGAGAGGTCGACGAGACGGCACGAGCCGCCCGCGATGTCATCACGAAGCGGCTCGGTGTCGACCGGTAGCGCGTCGACTGGTAGCGTGTCGATCGTCAGATGTCGGTCATCAGACGCCAACGCCCCGACCGGGGCGAGCGCTAGGGGCGCTGCTCTTCGAAGAGCCGCGCGGACTCGTCGTGCCAGCTCTGCGCGATGCTGGAGAGCTTCTCCTGGTACTTCTTGCCGTGGTGTGCGCAGAACAGAAGTTCTCCGTTGTTCACGACCACGCGGATGTACGCCTGCGCGCCACAGCTGTCGCAGCGGTCGGCGGCGGAGAGCTGGTGGGCACCGGCGAGTTCGTCCACGCCGTTCTGGGTTGCTGTGGTCGACATGACTTGGCCTCCTGCACTCGTTCTTCGATCTCTGCTTAGTAGAGCCCATCCAAGCACGCGATTGTTTCCGCGCGGAGTCGATCGGGCGGCATTTCGCTCTGCGCGTAGGGGCACCGCGTCGCGGGGCTGCCGTGCCAGCGCCGTGCGCCATGCGACGGCGGCCCGAGCCGATCGCGAAAGTAGACTGGGCGGATGGCCTCCACCGACTACAACGCCCGGCACCTCTCCGTCCTCGAGGGCCTCGAGGCGGTCAGGAAGCGCCCCGGCATGTACATCGGTTCGACCGATTCGCGCGGCCTCATGCACTGCCTGTGGGAAGTCATCGACAACTCCGTCGACGAAGCGCTGGCCGGGCACGGCACCGAGATCAGCGTGCTGCTGCACGCCGACGGGAGCGTCGAGGTCCGCGACCGGGCGCGCGGCATTCCGGTCGACATCGAGCCGAAGACGGGACTCTCCGGGGTCGAGGTCGTGTTCACGAAGCTTCACGCGGGCGGCAAGTTCGGCTCCGGGTCCTACGCGGCGTCGGGCGGCCTGCACGGGGTCGGGGCGTCGGTGGTCAACGCGCTCTCGGAGCGCCTCGATGTGGAGGTCGACCGCAACGGCCGCACCTATCGGATGTCGTTCCACCGGGGGGAGCCGGGCCGCTTCGCCGATGCGGGGGAGCCCACCCCGGACGCGCCGTTCACCCCGTTCGAGAACGGCTCCGAGCTGACGGTGGTCGGGAAGGTCGCGAAAGGCGTCACCGGCACCCGTGTGCGCTACTGGGCCGACCGCCAGATCTTCACCAAGGGCGCGTCGTTCCAGACGGACGACCTCGTGACGCGAGCTCGGCAGACCGCTTTCCTCGTTCCCGGGCTCACGCTCGACATCGTCGACGACCGGGCGGAGGAGCGCCGCGCGAGATGTTCCGCTACGACGGCGGCATCTCGGAGTTCGTCGAGTTCCTCGCGCCCGACGCGCCGGTGACCGAGGTGCTGCGCTTGACCAGGTCCGGAACCTTCACCGAGACGGTCCCCGTGCTCACGCCGGGCGGGGCGATGGTCCCGACCGAGGTGGAGCGCACCTGCGAGGTCGACATCGCGCTGCGCTGGGGAACCGGCTACGAGACCGTGATGCGCAGCTTCGTCAACATCATCGCCACGCCCAAGGGCGGGACCCACCAGACCGGGTTCGAGCAGGGCCTCCTGAAGCTGCTCCGTTCACAGGTCGAGGCCAACGCGCGCCGTCTCAAGGTCGGCTCGGACAAGCTAGAGAAGGACGACGTGCTCGCCGGTCTGAGCGCGGTCCTGACCGTCCGCCTCCCCGAGCCGCAGTTCGAGGGCCAGACCAAGGAAGTGCTCGGCACCCCGGCTGTGCGCGCCATCGTCGCCTCCACGATCGTGTCGACGCTCGGCGCGGTCTTCTCCTCGACGCGGCGCGAGGACAAGGCGCAGACCGCTCAGCTGCTCGACAAGGTCGTTGCCGAGATGAAATCGCGGATCTCGGCGCGCGCTCACAAGGAGACCCAGCGCCGCAAGAACGCGCTCGAGTCGTCCTCGCTGCCGGCGAAGCTCGTGGACTGCCGCAGCAACGACGTCGAGAACAGCGAGCTGTTCATCGTCGAGGGCGACTCGGCGCTCGGAACGGCCAAGCTGGCCCGGAACAGCGAGTACCAGGCGCTGCTGCCGATCCGCGGCAAGATCCTCAACACCCAGAAGGCGAGCATCGCCGACATGCTCTCGAACGCGGAGTGCGCGTCGATGATCCAGGTGATCGGAGCCGGCTCCGGCCGCTCGTTCGACCTGTCTGCCGCGCGCTACGGGAAGATCATCCTGATGAGCGACGCCGATGTCGACGGCGCGCACATCCGCACGCTGCTGCTCACCCTGTTCTTCCGCTACATGCGCCCGTTGGTCGAGGCGGGGCGGGTCTTCGCCGCGGTGCCGCCCCTGCACCGGCTCGTGGTGATGAACGCGGGGAAGAAGCCGAACGAGACGATCTACACCTACTCCGAGAAGGAGCTGCAGAGCGTGCTCGCCGCGCTCGGCAAGGCCGGACGCCGCTACCAGGACCCGATCCAGCGCTACAAAGGCCTGGGCGAGATGGACGCCGACCAGCTCGCGACGACGACGATGGACCGGTCCCGCCGCACGCTGCGCCGTGTGCGGGTCGCCGACGCCGAGAACGCGGGGCGTGTCTTCGAGCTATTGATGGGCAATGAGGTGGCGCCGCGCAAGGAGTTCATCGTGCGCGGCTCGGAGTCGCTCTCGCGGGACCGCATCGACGTGTGAGCCGCGACGGCCGAGCGATCAGAAGAGCTCGGGCGCCGCACCGATGCTCGCGATGGGCGCCGAGAGCGCGACTCCCGAACCGTCGCGCTTCATCCCGGAGTCGGGAAGCGATGCGACCGAGCCGTCCGCTTCGAGCGCGTGGGCGGGGCCGGGGCCGACCCAGGCGACGCCGAGGGCGGTCTCACCCTTGAGGAAGCGGTGCGCACGAACGCCGCCCGTCGCTCGGCCCTTCGCCGGGAACTCCGAGAACGGCGAGACCTTGGCGCTGCCGGTGTCGGTGCCCGAGAGCGCCCAGCTGTCGACGGCGACGGTCGCGACCACCGCCTCCTCACGGTCGGAAGCGGCGACGACGGCGAAGTGGACCACGTCGTCGGTCTCAGCGAGCTTCACGCCCGCCATCCCCGCTGCGGTGCGGCCCTGCGGCCTGACTGAGGAGGCGCCGAAACGCAGAAGTTGGGCCTCTCCGGTCACGAAGACCAGCTCGTCGTCGTCGGTCGACGGGGCCGCTCCGACCACGGCGTCTTTGGGCTTGAGCGCGATCAGGTCGATGTCGGGCCGGTTCGGCAGGTCGCCAGGAGCGACGCGCTTGACGATGCCCTGCTGGGTGCCGAGCGCGATCGGACGAGTGTCGTCGAGGGCGACGAGCGCGAGGATCCGCTCGTCCTTCGCGAGATGAGGGAGGTAGTCGGCCATCCTGACTCCCGCGCCCAGCTGCACGGAGGAGGCGGGCACGGACGGGACGTCGACGGGGGAGAAGCGCAGAAGGCGCCCCGCCGTCGTGACGGCACCGATCTCTGTCCGTGTGGTCGTGTCGAGCGTGCTGATCACAGCGTCGTGCTGGGAGCGGCGGGTCGCGCGCTCGGGGTGCGGCGCGGCCGCCGGGTCTCGGTCGACGCGCACCATGCGGCCCGTCGTGCTGAGCAGGACACGACACGGCACGTCGGCGATCTCGAGCACGGCCGCAGCGGCCTTGCGCCCGGTCGTCGCGACGGAGGCGCGGGCCTCCGTCAGCAGCGTCCGGCGCGGCGTCCCCAGGCGCTGGGCCACCTCGTCGAGTTCGTCGGAGACGAGCTCGTCGATGCGGGCTCGACTGGCGAGCAGCGCCTCCAGCTCGGCGATCTCGGCGAGCAGAGTGTCGCGCTCGGCCTCGAGCTCGATGCGTGAGAACTTCGTCAATCGGCGCAGCTGGAGTTCGAGGATGTAGTCGGCCTGCAGCGTGCTGAGGTCGAAGACCTCGATCAACCGGGCCCGTGCGGCGGCCGTGTCGTCGCTGCCGCGGATGAGCTGGATCACCTCGTCGATGTCGAGGATCGCGACGAGCAGACCCTCGACGAGGTGCAGGCGCTCCTGGCGCTTGCGCAGCCGGTAACGGGAGCGGCGAGTGACGACCTGCACGCGATGGCCGATGTAGACCTGCAGCAGCTCCTTCAGGCCGAGAGTCCGGGGGCCGCCGTCGACCAGGGCGACGTTGTTGATCGAGAAGGCGTCCTCGAGAGGCGTGTAGCGGTAGAGCTGCTCGAGCACCGCCTCCGGGCTGAAGCCGGTCTTGATGCCGATGACCAGGCGCAGGCCGTTGTCGCGGTCCGTCAGATCGGTGACGTCCGAGATGCCGCTGAGCTTCTTGTTCTGCACGCCGTCCTTGATCTTGTCGATCACCTTCTCGGCGCCGACAAGATACGGCAGCTCGGTGACGACGAGGCCCGACTTGCGTGCGGTGATGCTCTCGACTGAGACCCTGGCGCGGGTCTTGAAACTACCGCGACCGGTCGCGTACGCATCGCGGACACCCGCCAGACCGACGATGGTGCCGCCGCTCGGGAAGTCCGGGCCGGGCACGAACGACATCAGGTCGTCGAGGGAGGCGTCGGGGTGCGCGATGAGGTGGCGTGCCGCTCCGATCACCTCGATCAGGTTGTGCGGAGCCATGTTCGTCGCCATGCCGACAGCGATGCCGCTCGCGCCGTTGACCAGCAGGTTGGGGAACGCCGAAGGCAGCACCTCCGGCTGGTCGTGGGAATTGTCGTAGTTGGGGACGAAGTCGACGACGTCCTCGCCGAGGTGCTCGGTCATCGCCGTGGCGGCGGGCGCGAGTCGGGCCTCGGTGTAGCGTGCAGCCGCCGGGCCGTCGTCGAGCGAGCCGAAGTTGCCGTGGCCGTCGACGAGCGCCACCCGCATGGTGAAAGGCTGCGCGAGCCGGACGAGGGAGTCGTAGATAGACGCGTCCCCGTGCGGGTGCAGCTTGCCCATCACCTCGCCGACCACCCGCGCCGACTTCACGTGGCCGTGGTCGGGACGCAGGCCCATCTCGCTCATCATGTAGAGGATGCGGCGCTGCACGGGCTTCAGTCCGTCACGCGCATCGGGCAGGGCCCGCGAGTAGATGACCGAGTACGCGTACTCGAGGAACGAGCCCTCCATCTCGGCCGAGACGTCGACGTCCTCGATGCGCTCGGTGAGCGAGGATCCGGGGGAGGGGGCTGCTGCGTTCATGACTCACTTCGGTGGCGGGCGCGGGACGTCGGTGGGGCGATGACCCGCGCCGGTCGTGACGGGCGGCTCCCGGCGGGAGCGACGAGCGGAGACGGTACCGCGCCGACGGGGCCGGCACCGCTGCGGCGCCGCCGTGCCCGTGCGCGTCGACCCGGCCGGGCGATGGGCTGTGCGACACT
>NZ_LIIN01000143.1 GCF_001634385.1 Rathayibacter tanaceti
CCTGAGGCGCACGCACGACGAGGGCCCGGCCGCCGCGTGAGCAGCGACCGGGCCCCGAGGGTCCGCGACGGGAGTGTCCGCGACTACTTGCCCCAGAGGGTGCGGTAGTCGTCGCGGTAGCCGCTCGCCGGATCGAAGAGGTCTCCGCTGGGCACGTTCTGCTTGGTGATGAGGCCGGGCGCCGCGACGAAGTCGGACGCCTCCTCGCCCGCGAGCGCGCGGTTGATCTCGTCGACCAGCTGCCAGCCCTGCAGCTCGAGCGGCTCGGCGACGGTCGCCGCCTGGTAGTCCTCGTTGCGGATCCGCTGGAACTCGGCCGCGTCTCCGTCGCCCGCGGCGACCGACTTCGGAGTGCCGGCGGGATCGGTGCCCGCCGCGCGGAGCGCCTGCTGCGCGCCTCCGAAGTAGTTGCCGTTGATCGCCAGGAGGTAGGTCAGGTCGTCGGAATGCGCCTGGAGGAGGTTCGCGATCAGGCCGGGCATCCGCTGGTCGGCCTCGGCGATGGGCGAGTCCTCGTAGCTGACCACAGAGCACCCCGAGCAGGCCTCGATGTAGGCCTTCATCGCGTCGGCCTTCTCGACCGCGATGTCGTACTGGCCGTCAGTGAAGATCGCCACGCCGGCGGTCCCGTCGGAGTCGGCGACCGCGAAGGCGGCGGCCAGCTGCGAGACGGCGAGCGGATCCGTCGACACGTTGGTGAACAGCCCGTTGCCCGGGCCGGTCGCAGCTCCCGAGTGCCAGCCCAGCACGGGGATGCCGGCGTCCTTCGCCTGCGCGATGCTCGACGCCTGCTCGGTGGGGTCGAAGCCGCCGACCACGATCGCGGCCGGGGCGGAGGCGATCGCCTGGTTCATCGCGTCGGTGCGCCCCTGCGCTGTCGCCTTGCCGTCGTAGAGTCGACGGTCCAGCCGATGACGCCGGCCGCCTCCATCACTCCGGACGAGACGGCGTTGACGCCGCCGTTGGTGAGGTCGGAGCCGACGAACGCGATCTTCGCGCCCGCCTTCTGCGCGGTCGGGCCAGTCGACGGCGGGGTGAAGCCCTCCGTCGCGCCGATGCTGGCGGCGACGAGTTCCTTCGAGGCGGCGAGGACGTCACCCGTGGGGACGATCGAGGAGTAGTCGGCCGCAGCAGCGCTGGCCGCGGCGCCTCCCCCCGCCGCGCTGCCGACGGAGGCGCTGGAGCAGGCCGAGAGGCCCAGGACGGCGATCGCTGCGACGGCGATCGGGAGCAGACGGGGGGATGTCCGGGTCATCAGGAGTCCTTCTCGGTGGTGCGCTCGGCGGCGGTGCCGACGCTGACGGGGTGGGAGGGGGTGGCGGGCGCAGAAGTGTCGGGCGCCGCGGCGGGCGTCGCGTCGGCGCGGGCCACGCGCCTCCGGCTCGCGATGGAGGCGATCGTGATCGCCGCCACGAGCGTGAGCCCGTTGAACAGCGGCTCGAGGAAGAACCGGCCGGGCAGCAGCTGCTGCAGGCCCGAGATCCCGATGGTGGCGATCGCCACGCCGAGCACGGTGCCCAGCGCGTTCACGCGACCGGGACGGATCGTGGTCGAGCCGAGGAACGCGGCGGCGAGCGCCGGCAGCAGGTACTCGGGACCGATGTTCGCCTGGGCGACGCCGGCCTGACGCGAGGCGAGGAGGATCCCGGCGAGCGCCGTGAGCATGCCCGAGGCGACCATCGCGCCGACCACGTAGCGACGGCGCGGGATACCCACCAGGCGGGCCGCGGCAGGGTTCGCCCCGACGGCGTAGAGGTAGCGGCCGACGGGCAGGTACTCGAGAACCAGCCACATCACGACTCCGATCGCCAGTGCGATGACGAAGGGGCCGGGGATCGGCCCCAGCGACCAGCGCGAGAGGTCGTCGAAGGCGATGGCGCGGGCGCCGAGGTCGTCCGTGACCTGGCGGCCGCCGGTGTACCAGTAGGTGATCGAGTAGATGACCTGGCCCGTCGCGAGCGTCGCGATGAAGGCGTCGACCTGCGCGAGCTCGACAAGGAGCGCGTTGAGCAGCCCGATCACTCCTCCGCCCACGATCACCAGCACGATCACGATGCGGTAGTCGAGTCCGCCGAGCTGCCAGCTCAGCGACATCACCTGCCAGAGGCCGACGCTGTAGCCGATCGAGAGGTCGATCTTGCCGGCGATCATCGGAATGGTGACCGCCAGGGCGAGGATCAGCAGCACCGACTTGCTCGAGGCGAGCAGCTGGAAGTTCGTCAGCGAGGCGAACGTGTCGGGCTCGGCGATCGCGAAGATCGCGAAGAGCACGACGGTGAGGATCACCATCCCGTAGTTGGAGGTGAGCTTGCGGTGCCAGCTCGCGCCGGGACCGGGTTCGAGAGCGGTCGAGCGGACCGAGGTGTTCATGCTCATGAGGGCGCCTGCGTTTCGAGGAGGGGGGACGGGGTGGGTGCGGATCCGCGGTCAAGGTCGGAGGCGGCCGCGACGAGGTTGGCGATGGTGACGTCGGCGCCGCTCAGCTCGGCGACGATGCGTCCGCGGCCGAAGACGATCGCCCGATGCGCGATCTTGGCGACCTCCTCCATGTCGGTGGAGACCACGACCGCGGCGGTGCCCTCGCGGACGGAGTCGCGCAGGAGCGCGTAGATCTCGGCCTTCGCGCCGACATCGACGCCCATCGTGGGCTCCTCGAGGACGACGACGGAGCGGCCGACGCCGAACCAGCGGGCGAGGACGACTTTCTGCTGGTTGCCGCCCGAGAACGTGTCGAGCACCAGCTCCGGATCGCTCGGCCGCACATCGAAGCGGGCGAGCACCTCGGCGGCCTCGGCGCGCTCCGAACGCTGCGAGCGCGGGCGCCACGGGCCCCGCCCCCACACCTTCGGGTTGAGGAACAGGTTCTCGCGCACGGTCAGCCCGGCCGCGACGGATTCCGTCTCGCGGTTGGAGGTGGCGAAGCCGACTCCGCGCTCCACCGCCTCGGCGGGGCCGGCGGGAAGGTACTGCTCGCCGTCGAGCAGGAGGCGGCCGCCCGTGCGGCGCACCGCTCCAGCGATCGCGCGCCCGATCGTCTCCTGGCCCGAGCCGCGCAGGCCGCAGAGCGCGACCACTTCGCCGCGCCTGACCGAGAGGCTGACCGGCCCGGCGCCCGGCACCTCGACCTCGTCGAGCTCGAGCCGCACGGCCTCCTGCGGCGGATCGAAGACCGCCGACTCCGTGCCGCGGCCGACGATCAGCTCGATCAGCTCCTGCGGGCCGAGGCCCGCGACGCTGCGGTCGGCGACGACGCGGCCGTTGCGCATCACCACGGCGCGGCCGGCGATCTCGTAGATCTCGTCGAGCCGGTGCGAGACGTAGATCATGCCGACCCCGGAGTCGCGCAGCCGCCGCAGCACCGTGAACAGGCGCTCGACGTCCGCCTGTGGGAGCGAGGCGGTGGGCTCGTCGAGGATCAGCAGCTTCGGCTCGGTCACCAGACCGCGGGCGATGGCGAGGAGGCTGCGCTCGGTGCGCGGCAGGTCGAAGATCCGGGCGTCCGGATCCACTCCCCCGCCGATCAGGTCGAGCACCCGCTCGGCCTGGCGCCGCACCTCGCGGTGGTCGATCAGCCCGAGCCGTCGCGGGTAGCCGAGCGACTGGGCGATGTTCTCGGCGACGGTCATCCACTCGACCAGGCCCAGATTCTGGTGGATGAAGGCGACCTTGCGGCGCACGGACGCGCTGGTCAGATCGGCGCCCGAGAGCTCCATCCGCCCCGAGTCGGCCCTCTCGACGCCCGCGAGCATCCGGATCACCGTCGACTTGCCCGCGCCGTTCTCGCCGAGCAGCGCCACGATCTCGCCCTGCTCGACGTCGAACGACACTCGATCGACCGCGTGGGTCGCGAAGAAGCGCTTGTCGAGATCGGTGACGCGCAGGAGGGGGAGGTTCGGCGAGGGCGTCATCGCCCGCTCCGAGGAGGAGGTGCAGTGCGCATGGGGTTCCGTTCGGTCGGTCGGCGGGCGCGCCGAGGAGAGCGGCGGCGCCCGGGTGGGCGGGCCGAGAGAGTGCCGCGGGTGCGGCGGGCAGGGGTCTAGGTGCGGGCGAAGAGCCGGAGGGAGTGGGCGAGCGCGGTGAGCTCGCGCACCAGCGCATCGCGCAGCTCGGGGGTGAGCCGCTGGGTGAGCAGGGTGGTCGAGATGGCGGTGGGCTGGGCGGCGCCCGGGATCGGCACGCTGAAGCAGGTGACTCCGATCGTGTTCTCCTCGGCGTCGACGGCGTAGCCCTGCTGACGCACCCGCATGAGGTCGCCGAGCAGCTCGGAGACGGTGCGATGGGAGGCACGGGTCGGACGGGGCAGCTCGGTGATCGTCGAGAGCCGCTCGTCGAGGTCGGCGTCGGGGAGGCCGGCCAGCATCGCCTTGCCGAGCGCGGTCACCACGGCCGGGAGCTTGCGGCCGATGTCGCTCGCGAGCCGGACCGGCTGGTGGCCGTCGTGCCGGGCGAGGTAGAGGACGTCGAGCCCGTCGAGCACCGCGAGCAGCACGGTCTCGCGGCCGAGGACCCCGTACTGCGCGGCGGTGCGCCGGAACTCGCCGACGAGGTCGGTCGAGGTGAGCACCGACTGCCCGATCTCGAGGGCCTTGTAGGCGAGGACCCAGCCCCCACCCGAGCGGCGGACCATGCCCGCCGCCTCGAGCGTGGTCAGCAGGTTGTGCACGGACGACTTCGCGAGCGGGGCCCTGGCCGCGATGTCGGTCAGCGAGAGCGGTCCGCGGGACCGGCTCATCACCTCCAGGACCTGGATCGCCCGGAAGGCGGCGGGCGCGGCGGTCTCGGCCGCGGTGGGAGCGCCGAGGGAGACGGGCGAGGTGATCGAGCTCACGGGCGGGCCGCGGCGGAGCGGGAGGCGGAGTCGCGGGTCGTCGTGCGGATCCGGTAGAGCGACGTGCTCGCGGCGATGAACAGCTCGGTGCCGTCGTCGCCGCCGAAGCAGAGGTTGCCGACCACCTCGGGCATGGGGATGCGGGCGAGCACTGCGCCGTCGGGGGCGAGGATCTGCACGGCATCGGCGCTGGAGGTCCAGATCCGGCCGTCGACGTCGACGCGGAAGCCGTCCGGAACGCCCGGCTCGATCACAGCGAGCACGCCGAGCGGATCGAGCCGCCACTGCTCGTCGACCGAGAAGGCGCGGATGCAGTGCTCGCCGGTTCCGTCGGTGCGCAGGGCGACGGAGGTGTCCGAGACGTAGAGGAGGCGCTCGTCGGGCGAGAAGGCCAGGCCGTTCGGCTCCTCCACTGTCGTCGCCGCGACGGTCAGCTCGCCCGTCGACTCGACGAAGCGGAACACGTGGCAGCCGCCGTACTCGGGTTCGCCGAGGTGGCCCTCGTGCGCCTGGAGGATCCCGTAGGGCGGGTCGGTGAACCAGACGGCACCGTCGGAGGCGACGACCACGTCGTTCGGCGAGTTCAGCCGCGCGTCCCCGTGCCGGTCGACCAGCACCTCGACGACGCCGTCTACCTCGCGCTCCACGGCGCGTCGGCCGTGCGAGCACTGCACGACGCGGCCCTCGCGGTCGAGCGTGCGGCCGTTGGTGAACTCGACCTGCTCGCGGTGCACCCGGGTGCCGCCCGTCCGGGCGTCCCACTCGAGAATGCGGTCGCCCGGGATGTCGCTCCAGCGCACCACGCGCTCGCGGGGCAGCCAGACCGGGCCCTCGCTCCATGTGGCTCCGGTGGCGACCCTCTCGAGCCGAGCCCCGGGGGCCAGCAGTTCGTCGAGCATCCGTGCCTCAGCCTCATCGCCGTCCACGTGCACCTCCATCGGTCGATGACAGGAAAGCCCACCGGCCTCCTCAACACAAGAACCCGGTTCGATATCCCGAACAGCGTTCAGAAAACGCCCCGACGCCCATCCTCCCGCACGATCAGGGCCGCGCCGCCTCCGTGCCATCTGTCGCGCAGGGCCCCCACGATCCCGCACCATACGCGCATGCCCTCTCTCCCCCTCCCGGCCGTCCGTCGGCCCGGCCCGGTCGCCGAGGAGCGCGACCTCCTCCTGCACCGCATCGCGACGCTCTACTGGGTCGAGGGCCTGACCCAGTCCGAGATCGGCGAGCGGCTCTCGTTCGGCCGCGTTTCGGTCTCGAGGATGCTCGACGAGGCGCGCTCGCGGGGCGTGGTGCGGATCAGCGTCGGCCCGCCGGAGGACCGCGTGGCCCCGCTCGAACGCGAGCTCGCGCGCCGCTTCGCCCTCTCGGACGTAAGGGTCGCGGTCTCGCTGCCCCGCGGCGCGGCGGCCGACGAGGCGCGCCTGGGGCGGGTCGCGGCGCGCCTCCTGACGGAGCGGCTGCCTCCGGGCGCGACCCTCGCCGTCGCTCCAGCCGCTCGGTGCTGCCGACCGCGCAGGCCGTGGGCGGGCTCGCCACGGGCGTCCGGGTGGTCGAGGCTCTCGGGTACCACTCGCGTGCCGCTCCCG
>NZ_LIIN01000144.1 GCF_001634385.1 Rathayibacter tanaceti
CCCAGACCGACCACGAGCCGCGCGCCGTCCGGGACCGCCGCGGCCACCGCCTCCTGGATCGCACGGTAGTGGCCGGAGCCGAGCAGCTCCTCCCGCGCCTGGACCATCGCCGGGGTGTCGCCCGACGTGGCGTGCCGGCCGCGCAGCAGGGACGCGTAGCCTGGCGGGCCACATCGGCGCTGTGCCCGACCGGGCAGCGGAGCGACCCGGGTCGCGGCAGAGCGTCGGGCGCGAGGGAGCCGCCGCAGACCGGGCACGCGAGAGCCGGGAGCACCGTCGACCCCGGCCGCGCGCCAGGATCGAACGCGCTCACCCCGTCCCCGCGGGGCGCGTGCGCAGAGCGGTGATCGCCGCGTTCAGCGTCGCGATCGTCGGCACCGCGAACAGTGCGCCCGCGAGCCCCGCGACCTCGAGCCCGGTCGCCACGCCGAGGACGACGGCGAGCGGATGCACCTTCACGGCGGTTCCGAGGATCAGCGGCTGCAGCACGTGCCCCTCGAGCAGGTGCACGACGATCACGACTCCGATCATGACCAGTGCGGCCACCGGCCCGCTGAACAGCAGCGCCACCACCGCGGCGAGCGCTCCCGTGGCGATCGCGCCGAGGATCGGCACGAACGAGCCGAGGAACACCACGATCGCGATCGGCACCACCAGCGGCAGCTGCAGGGCCAGCGCTCCGATCCCGATGCCGACGGCGTTGATCGCGGCGACACCCAGCTGCGCGAGAACGAACTGGCTCAGAGTGCGCCAGCCCGCCGCACCGGCATGCTCCATCGCCGGGCGAGCACGCTGCGGCAGCAGCCGGAGGATCCACCGCCAGATCCGGCGCCCGTCGAGCAGCAAAAAGATGAGCGAGAAGAGGGTGAGCAGCGTCCCCGCGAAGACCTCGGCGACCTGCGAGCCGACGGCGAGCGCTCCGGAGGCGATGGTCGCGGCCTGCGCGTCGGCCCAGGAGACCGCGCGCTGCGCCCAGTCGCCGAGCTGCACGTCCGAGAGCGAGAGGGGCGGGCTCCGCAGCCACGCCTCGACACCGTCCACCGCGTCGAGCGCGCGCGCGCGACTCCGTTGAAGCCGGTACGCGACTGCACGATCACGAGCCCGACGAGCCCGGTGAGCGCCATCAGCATCGCGAGGATCGAGACGAGCACGGCGAGCGGCCGGGGGAGGTGCAGCCGCTCGAGCCGGTCGCGGAGCGGGGTGAGCAGGGCGGTGAGCAGCAGGGCGATGAGCACCGGAACGACGATGACGGGCAGCATCGAGACGAGCCGCACGACGAGATAGAGAACTGCCGCGACCGCGAGGAAGCGCCACGACCAGGCGGCGGCGATGCGCATCCCCGGGGCGACATCGTCGGCCGAGTCGAGCACGGAGTCGGAGGACGGGGTCGTCGTGGTGCCGAGAGGGGTCGTGGTGCCGGCAGGGGTCACGTCGCCGGGGCTCCGCCCCGTCCGCCGTCCTCGCATGGCCCCTCCGATCCTCTCGCAGTGTACGGCGAGGCGAGCGCGCGCAGCCGGGAGGGTGCCGGGCGGGAGCGCTCGGGTTGCGCGATCGACGGATTCGGTTGTCTAAGCCGCCGTGAGTGGTCGTCATGGACGCGTCGCGCAGCGCTGGACCACCGGTTCCGCACGTTCTGCACTGCCCGCCTTCGCGGGCCCTGATCGCGCCGCCACCGCCCCGTTCCCTGCCCCGGACGCCGGCGACGCGCGAGCGCCGGTAGCGTCCTGTTCACAAGTGCCGAGGGGGAGGACGACGGATGCTGGATGCGCTTCTCGCGGTCGCCGCGTGGTGCGCGGGCACCGTACTCGTCGTCAGTGGCGCGTTGAAGCTCGGGCGCGTCGAGGCCTTCCGGGCGAGCCTCGCAGCGCTCGGGGTTCCGCGCATCCTCCGAGACCGACGGCGGTTCGCCGGCGCTTCCCCGTTGTCGAGATCGCCCTCGGAGCGGCGGTGGTGCTGGCGCCTGCCCCGCTGCATCGAGCGGCGCTCGTGCCGGTCGCTCTGCTTGACGTGGTCTTCCTGGTGGTGGCGATCCGTGCTGCCCGGGCTCCGGAGGAGGTCGACTGCGAGTGCTTCGGCGGGCTCGGCTCCGCGCGGATGACCGGCCGGACGGTCGCGCGCAACGGCGCCCTGCTCGCCCTCGCCCTGGCGGGGCTCGCGGGCGCCGTCGCTCCTGCCGCCCTGCTCGCCTCTGAAGAAGGCGGCTCGCCCGCTGCGACCGTCGCCTCCGGCCTGGCCGCCGCCCTCGCGGCGGTCACCCTCGTGCTCGTGCGCGATCGTCGGGCGGCGCGCGACTCGCCTCCCTCCGGCGCCGACCAGGAGGAGCTCGAGCTGGTCACGGCCGCCGGCGAGCGGCTGACCCTCACCGAGCTCTCGCGCCCCGCCACCCACCTCGTCTTCTTCTCGCCGTCGTGCTCGTCTTGTCACCAGCTGGTCGAGCGCTTCCGCTGGTGGCCCAACGGGCTGCGCGAGGGTGAGGAGCTGCTGCCCGTGCTCCTCGGCGAGCGCGAGCAGTTCGCGGAGTACGCCGTCTACGCTCCGCTGATCGACCACGCGCTCTACGATCCGAGCGGACGCGTCGCCGCGGCGCTCGGCCGCTCGGGAACGCCCGGCCACGTGCTGCTCGACCCCGAGCATCCGCGCGGTACCGGCTGGACCGCAGGCGCGGTCGGCATCGAGGACCGGGTTCTTCGGCCGGACTTCCTCGCCGACGTCGCTGCCGGAGTCGTCGGTCCGGATCCGACGGTCGCCCCGCAGTGACGACGGAGCGCCGGGCTGCCCGGCTGAGCGGGTGACCGCCCTTCTCGTCGCGATCGTGACCTCGCTGGTCGTGATCGCCGCCGCCACCGTCGTCGGCCCGCGCCTGGGCATCGCCTCCCCTCTCGTGCTCGTGGCGATCGGGGTGGGCGCGAGCCTGCTCCCGATGCTCGGCCCGGTGGCGATCGAGCCCGAGTGGGTGCTGCAGGGGATCCTGCCTCCGCTGCTGTACTCGAGCGCCGTCTCGATGCCGGCGATGAACTTCCGCCGCGAGTTCGGCGCGATCAGTGGGCTCTCGGTGCTCCTCGTGGTGGGGACGTCGCTCGTGCTCGGTCTCTTCTTCCTCCTGGCCATGCCCGATCTGGCTTCGCCTGGGGCGTCGCTCTGGGGGCCATCGTCAGCCCGACGGATGCAGTGGCCACCTCGATCCTCAAGGGAACCTCTGTCTCGCGGCGGGTCATCGCGATGCTCGACGGCGAGAGCCTGCTCAACGACGCGACCGCCCTCGTGCTGCTGCGCACAGCGATCGTCGCGGCGGCGGCGGGCTTCTCGTTCTGGGGCGCCGTCGGCTCGTTCGCCTACTCGGTGGCGGTCGCCGTCGCTCTCGGAGTCGCGGTCGGAGCGGCGAATCTCGCCGTGCGCCGGCGCGTCGGCGATCCGACGGTCAACACGATCCTGTCGTTCACGGTGCCCTTCCTCGCCTCCGTGCCCGCCGAGGCGCTCGGCGCCTCCGGCCTGGTGGCCGCCGTCGTCGCGGGCATCGTGACCGGCACCCGCGCTCCGCGCGAGCTCTCGCCGCAGAACCGGCTCTCCGACACGCAGAACTGGCGGACGGTCGAGCTGGTGCTGCAGGGCGCCGTGTTCCTGACGATGGGCCTCCAGATGCGCTCGATCGTCACCAGTGTCGAGGAGGATCACGCGGGAGTGTGGTCGGCGGTGCTCGTCGCCGCGGGGGCGCTGCTGATCACGGTGCTGGTGCGGGCGGCCTACGTGGCTCCGCTGCTCGCCGTGCTCGCCCGCCGTGGTCGCCGCCGCGAGCGGTTGCGGCCACGGGTCGAGGGTCTGCACGAGCGGATGGCGAGCCCTGAGGGGCGTCGAGAGAAGATCGAGTCGATGAGCGGGCGGCGTCGGCCGTCGCAGCGGGAGCTCGACCGCATCTCGGTGCGGCTGCGGCGCTGGCTCGCCGACATGGAGTACTTCGTCCGCGAGCCGCTGGGCTGGCGTGACGGCGCGGTCGTGGTGTGGGCGGGGATGCGCGGGGCCGTGACCGTCGCGGCCGCCCAGACGCTGCCGGAGGACACCCCGCAGCGCTCAGTGCTCGTGCTGATCGCGTTCGCGGTCGCCGGTCTCTCGCTCCTGCTTCAGGGCGGCACGATCGGGCCCCTGCTGTTGCGGATCTCGCCCGACATCGACGAGGAGGCCCGGGCCGCGGCGGCGGACGCGGAGCAGCTGCGGGTCTACGAGTTGCTGCGCACGAGCGCAGAGGCGGTGGCGGCTCCGGTCGAGGGTCCGGAGGCTCGGGGTCGGTCCGCCTTCGAGGCCGCCCGCCCGCGCCGGCTCGCCGTGATCGCGGCGCAGCGTTCAGCGCTGCTCGATGCACGGGACGACGGGACCTTCGACGCCGAGGTGCTGGCCTCGGTCCTGGCCGCCCTCGATGCGACCGAGATCGGCATCGAGCTGCGGGCCAGAGCCCAGGGGTGACTCCGCGGCGGCGTCCGCGGTCGGGTCCACGCGGGGCGGCGCTCAGCGGCGCTCGAACTCGCCGGACATCGAGCCGTGGATCGGATCGTCGGGGTCGTCGCCGACCGAGCGGGCGGGGTCGTCGACCTCGACGGGACGCGCGGGAGGAGGGTCGCCGGCGGAGTCGAGACCGAAGCCGTCCTCGAGCAGTTCCTGGGCGATGCGGCTCGACAGCCCGCTGCGCTCGCCCGGTCCGGGGTCGGTCTCCGGGTCGACGGGGGCGGCCAGCGCCTCCTCGAGCCCGGTTCTGGGCTGGGGTGCGGACTCGCGCTCGCGCCTCTCGGTCTCGTTCGGCATCGCCGCTCCTCGTCCGCCGCCGGATTCCCGCGGCGCTCTCAGCATGAGCCCGAGCGTAGAGGACCCCGGCTCCGACGGCCACGCCCCCGGCTCCGACCGCCACACCGGATCGTGCGCCGACGGCTCATTCGTGCAGCGACCACGAGTGCGGAGCGACCAGGACGCCGCCCACGGTCACCGACTCGTCGCCGAGGTTGAGGGCGAGCCGCGCAGTCCGGCCCTCGCTCCCCGCGGCGACCAGGAGCACCGCCGTGTTGCTGAGGTCGACGGTGCTGGTCGTCGCTCCGACCAGCCAGGGGTTCCGGCGACGGAACGCGATCACCTCCTGGTAGGCGCGGTACGCCTCGCCGCCCGGCCACTCGGCCGGATCGCGGGGGAACTCGGGGCGGATCGCGTCGTCCCCGCCGATCCGGTCCTCCTTCAGCCCGCGCAGGCCCCTCTCATCGCCCGCGTAGATGCTCGGGACGCCGGCCACGAAGCCGAGGACCGCGGTGGCGTGGCCGTGATGGCGCTCGTCGCGGATGGCGCTCGCGACGCGGGTCACATCGTGGTTGCCGACGAAGGTGAGCGGGAGGAATTCCTCGACGAAGCCGTCGTGGCGCTCCAGCGACCAGGCGAGCTCGAACAGGTTCGCCTCCTCGATGGAGTTGCGTACCGCCTTCCAGAGCTCGTACTGCGTGACGGAGTCCAAACCCGACTCGCGCACGTAGCCCGCGTAGTCGCCGTGGATGACCTCGCCGACGAACCACGCCTCGGGGAAGCGCTCGCGGACCGGCTCGATCGCGGCGCGCCAGGCAGCGGGTGGGACGGCGTACGCCGCGTCGAGGCGCCAGCCGTCGATCCCGCGTTCGAGCCAGTGCGCGAGTACGGACGAGATGTACCCCGCAACCTCGGGGTTGCCCGTATCGAGTTCGACGAGCGCGTCGTGGCCCTCGAAGACGTCGACGCGGAGGCCGTCGACCTCGTGCGAGCGGTCGCTGCGCGAGAAGCGCGCCGCCTCCACGGACCCCTCGCCCGCCGCGACGGCCGCCCGCCACCACGGGTGCTCGCGTCCGACATGGTTGAACACTCCGTCGAGGAGCACGCGGATCCCGCGTTCGCGGCAGGCGGTGATCAGCGCGTCGAGGTCGCCCTCGTCGCCGAGACGCGGGTCGACCGTCAGGTGGTCGACCGTGTCGTAGCCGTGCGTGCTCGAGGCGAAGACCGGGCCGAGCTGGAGCCCGTTGCAGCCCAGGGCGAGGAGGTCGTCGAGCCAGGGCAGCAGGGCACGGAGGCGGTGCCGCGGCTCGTCGCCCGGCCCCGGTCCCTCCGCCGCGGTGGGCTCGGCGCCCGTGAAGCCGAGCGGATACACGTGCCACCAGATCGCCGTCGAGATCCAGCCGTCCCTCTGCGTCATCGTCGTCGCCTCTCCGGTGCTCTCTGGCGCGTGCCGCCGCCACTGTAGCGAGCGCGGCTGGGCCGTCGCCGCTCCCGCTCACGGCCCGGGCCGCAGCGCCGCGAGCCAGACCAGGAGTGCCAGGGCCGCCCGCAGAGCAGCCGGCGCGGTCACCGAGCAGACCAGCAGGGCGAGCGCTGCGCAT
>NZ_LIIN01000145.1 GCF_001634385.1 Rathayibacter tanaceti
CCGGCGGGCGCGAGTCGAGCGGGCGCCGGCTGGCTGCGGGCCGCCGCCGTCAGCTACTCCGCCAACTGCGCGCTCGGCACGGCTGTCGCGGCGGGGGTCGCGCACACCGGCCGCTGGCACTGGATCCACCATGCGCTCTACATCTGCACGTCGACTCTCACGGCCCTCGCCTGGGCGATGCTGCGCCGATCGGATCCGCGGGCCGCGGCCGCGCTCGCTCCCGCGGGCGTCCCGCTGGCGGTCATCCCCTTCGCGGGGACGCACGGGAGGCGGCACCCGGCGATCGCGCTGGCTGCGGCTCCGTTCGTGCTCGCCGCGCTGCTGCGGACGCGTCGCTAGCGAGGGGCTCGACGTCGCGGTCGGAGTCGGCACGCCAGGAGCGCAGAGCCTGCCAGCCGGCGATCGCAAGGATGAGGGCACCGCAGAGCATCGTCAGCAGGTTCGGCACCGAGAAGCCGGTGCTCGCGACCGAATTGATGCCCGCGCCGAGCACGAGCACACCGCCCACGAGGTAGAAGATGACCCTCGTCTTCATCGTTCCACCGCTTCCGTCGGCCGGCACAGGACCCTCGATGCTACCCCGCGCCTCCGGGGCGGGCACAGGCGGGGCGGCCGTCGGGAGTCGTCAGCAGCGTCGTCGGCGGGGGTCCGTCATCGAGGACGACTGTCGTCGACTGCACTGGATCGAGCGGACCGAGCGATCCGCCTGGCATTTGTGTACTCGTACAGCGCCGCCAGCACCGTGAATACGCCACTGGCGATGCCGAGCATCGCCGGCCCCGTTTCGCCCCCGCCTCGGAGGAAGGACGAGCTGGACCCCACCACGAGGAGTCCGCTGATCAGCAGCAGAAGCGCTCTACTTCCGTGAGTCACGATTCTTCTCTCTGGTCTCGTTCGCTGCGCCGACGAAGGGTCACTCTCACTATCACTCCAGCGGGCCGGCCCCGACGGTCAGATCCCTCTCTGCGAGCGGGCTGCCCTCTGGTCTACATTCGCGATCCGCGACGAGCAACCCTCGCAAAGAGGGGACGCGAGCGCGAGGGGCGACGGCGACCGCGCCGGCGCACAGCCGGGACGGGGCAGGATCGAGGCATGGAGTTCCTCGATGTCGTCCGGCGCCGGAAGACCACCAACGGCGCGTTCCTGCCCGATCCCGTCTCCGAGGAGCACCAGCGGCTCCTGATGGAGGTGGCCGGCCGGGCCCCCTCCCAGCTGAACAGTCAGCCGTGGCGGTTCGTGCTCATCGACGAGCGGGAGACCATCGAGCGGATCGCAGCGATCAGCGGCGAGAGTATGACGACGGCGATGTCGAACGGCACCTTCTTCGAGCGCTACAAGCCCTACTTCCGCTTCAGCAGCGACGAGATGGAGCAGCGGCGCGACGGGATGCTCTTCGATCGGCTGCCCGCTCCGCTCCGCCCCTTCACCAAGCAGGTCTTCACCAAGCGAGGACAGTTCCTGATGAACTCCCTGCGGGTGCCGCAGACGCTCGGCGAGGAGAACCGCCGACTCGTCGCGGGCTCGCCGCTGCTGCTCGGGGTGATGCTGGACCGCTCCGAGTACCGGCCGGGCGAGCTCTCGTCGTTCTACTCGGTGTTCAGCATGGGCGCGGCGATGGAGAACGTCTGGCTGACGACGGTGGAGGTCGGGATGGGGATCCAGTTCGTGTCGTTCCCGATGGAGGTGCCCGGCGCGTGGGCGCAGATCGAGTCGCTGCTGGCCGTGCCCGACGATCTGGAGCTGATGGCGGTGTACCGGCTCGGGTACCTGCCTCCGGAGCAGCGGCGCCCGGCTATCGACTGGTCGTCGCACCAGCGCAAGCTCCCGTCGCAGTACGTGTTCCGCGGCACATGCGCGACGCCTCAGGAGGGCTGGGACTCCCCGCCCGGGCCGTGACGCTCCTCCGGGCCGACGGAGGCGACTCCCGGAGGCACCCGCGGCACGCGGGATCCCGATCGGCCCACGGGAGCACCGCCCGCGATCCGGCGAGCCGAACGGGTCTCCGCGAGTCGGAGATCCCCGCCGGACTGTCGACTCGAACGACACTCGTCGACTATCGTGGCGCTGGACTCGCCTGCCCTCGGATACGGCCCCTCACCGGGGCTGTCAATGGGGGTCCGGCGTGTCTCCTACCCGATTCCCCGACCCGGGGGTCGAGCGGATACCGTCCCCGAGGAGCTGTCCGACCGGGACGGCCTGATGGACGAAGGGGGCCCGTGGCCACGCTCATCTACGGACCGCAGAACCTCGAGATCGAATTCGAGGAGCGAGTCCTCGCACACCTCAAGGTCGCTGTTCTCTCGAAGCTGCGGCGCAACGAAGCCTTCTCGCTGTCGTGGATGGAGGACGCCTCCACCGGTCACGGCCGGAGCTCGGTGTGGCTGCACCCGTCGGTGCCGCTGCACTTCCGCTTCAGCGAGGCTCACCAGCCCAAGCTCAACCGCGCCTGGATCGAGCAGATGCTCAGCGTCGCGAGCATGCACGGCGAGCTGTCCGTCCTGCCCGAGCCCGAGGAGCCGCACCAGGGCGCCTGACCCAGCCGGCCTCGGACTGCCGTCGGCGCGAGAACGCACGCGGCGCCCTCAGGCGCTGCACGGACGCGTCTGGCTACGCTCGGTCGGATGAGCAGTCCTCACCCCCGCACCGCGACCATCCGCTCCACGCTCCGCCCCTATCGGAGCGCCATCGTGATCCTCGTCGCGGCGGCGCTGTTCCTCGGAGTCGTGGCGCTCGGGCAAGCCGGGTCGGGAGGCGCACCGCTCGCCGCCCCCACATCGACCGCCACGGCAGAGCAGCAGCCGAGCATCGAGCGACGCGACGCCGACGATCCGGCCGCGATCGGCTCCCTCGACGCCCCGGTGGTGCTCACCGAGTGGACCGACCTCCGCTGCCCCTTCTGCGCGCAGTTCGGCCGCGAGACCCTCCCCTCGATCGTCCAGGACTACGTGGTCGCCGGGAAGGTGCGGGTCGAGTTCCACGACGTCGCCTTCTTCGGTGAGCAGTCCGCGCAGGCGTCCGTCGCCGCGCGCGCCGCGGGCCGTCAGGGGGCGTTCGCCGACTATCTCGACGCCGTGTTCCAGGCGGCGCCCGACTCCGGGCACCCCGACCTACCGCGCGAGAAGCTGATCGACTTCGCGCGCACAGCCGGAGTCGCCGACCTCGCCCGCTTCGAGGCCGACCTCGACGATCCCTCCCTGCTCCAGGCGGTTGAGCAGGACACGGTGAGCGCCCAGCGGCTCGGCGTCACCAGTGTCCCCTTCTTCGTCGCCGACGGGACCGTGCTCTCGGGCGCGCAGCCGGTCGACCGGTTCCGCGCGCTGCTCGACTCCGCGCTCGCGGGCGCCTGAGCGGTGGAGCTCGGACTCCTCGGCGCCTTCGCGGGCGGCCTGCTGACCCTCCTCAGCCCGTGCTCGGTCATGGTGCTGCCCGCCTTCTTCTCGTACGCCTTCGCGTCTCCGACTGCGGTGCTGGGCAAGACGGCGGTGTTCTACCTCGGGCTGATCACCACGCTCGTCCCGCTCGGCGTGCTCGCGGGCACCGTCGGCGCGTTCGTCGCCGAGCATCGGGAGGCGGTCGTCACCGCCGCCGCGGTGCTCGTGATCGCCCTCGGCCTGCTGATGCTCAGCGGCCTGCCGCTCCCGTTCCTCTCGCACCACGTCGCGGGCGGCACGACGACGGCGAGCGTCTACGCGCTCGGGACGGTCTACGGGCTCGCGGGGGTCTGCGCCGGTCCCGTACTCGGCACGGTACTGACCTTCGCCGCAGTGAGCGGGGACGCGCTCGCCGGAGGGGTCGCGCTGCTGGTCTTCGCCGCCGGGATGGCGTTCCCACTGCTCGTGCTGAGCCTGCTCTGGTCCCGACTGCCCGTCGTGCGCACGCTCGTGCGGCCGCGGGAGGTGCGGCTCGGCGCTGGCGCACGACGCTCTCGGCAGTCGTCGGAGGCGGTATCACGGTGGCGCTCGGCGCGCTGCTCCTGGCCACGCACGGCACGGCGAGCCTCGGCGGCGGGCTCGGCGCCTCCGCCGCGGTGCGCATCGAGGGATGGACACTCGACACGGCGGGCGCAGTGCCGGACGCGCGGTGCTGGCTGTGGTCGCGTCCTCGCGGCGGTCGCGCTCGTCGTGATGCGGCGGCGCGCCCGCCGCGCCGGGCGGGTCGCGCGCTCAGGCGGGGAGTGAGGCTTCGATCAGACCGACGATCCGCGGGTCGTCCGGCTCGACCGACGGGCGGAAGCGGTGCACCGTGCCGTCGGCGGTGATCAGGAACTTCTCGAAGTTCCACTTCACCCGGCCGCCTTGCCCTCCTCGTCCTCGGTCTTCGTCAGCTCGGCGTAGAGGGGATGGGCCGAGCGGCCGTTGACGCGCACCTTCTCGAACATCGGGAACGTGACTCCCCAGGTGGTCGAGCAGTACTCCTTGATCCGGTCCTCATCGCTCAGCTCCTGGAGGAACTGGTTGCTGGGGAAGCCCAGCACCGTGAATCCGCGCTCGCCGTAGGTCTTCTGCAACGTCTCGAGCTTCTCGTACTGCGGGGCGAGACCGCAGCGGGAGGCGACGTTGACGACCAGTCGCACAGGAGGGTAGTCGGCGAGGGTCGACGCGGCGCCGTCGATGGTGGTCAGGGGGATGTCGTCGATCGTGTCGGGCACAGGAGCTCCATTCGGACGTGATGGCCAGAGGCTACTCGCCGACACCGAGGGAACCCCGAACGCTCGAGAGAGCCCTCTGCAGCAGGCTCCCTCGACGCTCCGGGGTTCCCTCGGCAGGACGTCCGGGGTTCCCTCGGCGGGCGCGGGGTTCCACCATGGGGAGCATGGCATCGTCACAGCAGCTCGTCACCGTGGCGGGACGGCGCCTCCGACTGACCCACCTCGACAAGCTCGTGTACCCGGAGGCGGGGTACACCAAGGCCGACGTGCTCGGCTATTACGCCTCCGTCGCCTCCGCGATGCTGCCGCACGTGGCACGTCGGCCGGTCACCCGCAAACGCTGGGTCGACGGAGTCGGAACGGCCGAGCAGCCGGGCGAGGTCTTCTTCGAGAAGAACCTCCCCTCCTCCGCCCCGCACTGGCTGAGCCGCACCCGGCTCACACACGCCTCGCGCGACATCGAGTACCCGCTCGTCGACGACGTCGCCGGGCTGACCTGGCTCGCGCAGCAGGCGTCGCTCGAACTGCACGTGCCGCAGTGGCGCGTCGGATCGGCCGGCGAACGCCGCCCACCGGACCGCCTCGTGCTCGATCTCGACCCCGGCGAGGGCGCCGGTCTCGCGGAGTGCGCCGAAGTGGCGTTCCTGGCGCGCGACCTGCTCGAGGGGATGGGGCTGGCGCCGCTGCCCGTCACCAGCGGCAGCAAGGGCATCCACCTCTACTGCGCGCTCGGCGCCTCCGCCACCAGCGAGCAGATCTCGACCGTCGCCCACGAGCTGGCGCGGGCTCTCGAATCCGACCACCGCGACCTCGTCGTCTCGGACATGAAGAGAACCCTGCGCGAGGGCAAAGTCCTGGTCGACTGGAGCCAGAACGCGGCCGCGAAGACGACGATCGCGCCGTACTCGCTGCGGGGACGCCTCCTGCCCGCCGCTGCCGCACCCCGCAGCTGGGAGGAACTGGGCGCTGCGGGCCTGCGCCAGCTCGCACCGGACGAGGTGATCGAGCGGCTCAGGAGCGACGGCGACCTGCTCCAGCCGCTGCTCGCGGCTCGCGGCGCCGGGGTGGAACCGACTCCGGAGCGGATGGCGGGCTTCGCCGCGACCGAGGCCTCCGCCGACCGGCTCGCCGCCTACCGCAGCATGCGCGACGCCGCCCGAACCCCGGAGCCCGTACCCGAGCCCGGGTCCGGCACCACCGCCTCGGGCGACACCTTCGTGATCCAGGAGCACCACGCCCGACGCCTGCACTACGACTTCCGCCTCGAGCACGACGGCGTGCTCGTCAGCTGGGCCGTGCCCAAGGGCCCGCCGCTGGAGGCGACCCGAACCGGCTCGCCGTGCAGACAGAGGACCACCCGCTCGAGTACGCGACCTTCGAGGGCACCATCCCGGCCGGCGAGTACGGCGGCGGCGAGGTCCGCATCTGGGACGAGGGCAGCTACGCGCTCGAGAAGTGGCGGGAGGGCGAGGAGGTGATCGCCGTGCTCAGCGGGCGCGCAGACGGCGGTCTCGGCGGCGAGCCCCGCCGCTACGCCCTGCTGCACACCGGGTCGAAGGCGGGAGCGAGAAGAACTGGCTGCTGCACCTCATGGCGCCCGGGGCGGCGCACGGGGAGGGGACGAAGCGAC
>NZ_LIIN01000146.1 GCF_001634385.1 Rathayibacter tanaceti
AGCCCTCCCCCGACCGCGGTGCGCCGACCGCCGCCGCGACACCCTCCCCGCGCAACCGGACACAGTCGCTGCAACGCACCATGCTGACGCCGCGACGCGCGAGACCCTGCCCGGCACCGTCGTGCGTCGCGAGGGCGCGCCTGCAACGGGTGACGTGGCCATCGACGAGGCCTACGACGGCCTCGGCGCCATGTCGGCGTTCCTCCAGGAGGCGTACGGCCGCGACTCCATCGACGATGCCTGGCTGCCGCTGAACGCGACCGTGCACTTCGGCGACGACTACGACAACGCCTTCTGGGACGGCTCCCGGATGGTCTTCGGCGACGGCGACGGGCAGGTGTTCCGCCGCTTCACCGTCTCGCGGAGCGTGATCGGGCACGAGCTCGCTCACGGCATCACCGAGTACACCGCCAACCTCGTCTACCGGGGCCAGTCCGGAGCGCTCAACGAGTCGGTCTCGGACGTCTTCGGTGCCCTGCTCGAGCAGTTCGGCGCCGGGCAGAGCGCCACGGAGGCGAGCTGGCTGATCGGGGAGGGCCTCTTCACCGACGAGGTGCAGGGCACGGCGCTGCGTTCGATGATCGCACCCGGCACCGCCTACGACGACGACGTGCTCGGCTCGGATCCGCAGCCCGGCTCGATGGCCGACTACGTCGACACCGAGGACGACAACGGCGGCGTGCACATCAACTCCGGTATCCCCAACCGTGCCTTCGCGGTCGCGGCGACCGCCCTCGGGGGGGGCCGCCTGGGAACGCGCAGGGCAGGTCTGGTACGACGTGCTCACCGGAGGGGTGCTCACCGCGACCGCGGGCTTCGAGGCCTTCGCCGCCCTCACCGTCGAGGCCGCGGCCGCCCGCTACGGCTCGCGCTCCGAGGTCGAGGTGGCGGTCCGCCGGGGCTGGGAGACGGTGGGAGTGACGCTGCAGGGATGAGCGCGCTCCACTGCGCGACGGCGGCGGGTAGCATCGCGCGCATGGACGTCATCGTGTCGCGCAGTGGCGGCTTCGCCGGTCTGCGCCGGGTGTGGCGCGTGGATGTCGAGCAGCAGCCCGACGAGCGCGCGTGGCGCGAGCTTCTCGGCTCCTTGCCGTGGGACGACGCCGACGGCGACTCCCCCGGCAGGCCGGACCGGTTCGTCTACGAGATCCGGGTGCAGACCCACCGGGTGCGACTCGGCGAGAGCGAACTCGACGGGGCCTGGCGCGAACTCGTCGACCGCGTGAAGAAGGCGCAGCCCCGCTAGGAGCTGCGCCTTCGTCGAGGACTCGGACTACGCGGTGCCGAGCAGGTCGATCACGAAGATCAGGGTCTTGCCCGAGAGCGGGTGCCCTCCGCCGGCCGGACCGTAGGCCAGCGCGGGCGGCAGATCAGCTTGCGACGGCCACCGACCTTCATGCCGGGGATGCCCTGCTGCCAGGCACGGATCAGGTTGTTCAGGGGGAAGTTGATCGACTGGTCGCGGCTCCAGGAGGAGTCGAACTCCTCGCCGGTGTCGTACTCGACCCCGAGGTAGTGCACCTCGACGGTCGAGCCGGGCTGTGCCTCGGCTCCCTCACCGAGGACGAGGTCCTCGACGACGAGAGCGTCGGGGGCCGGGCCGTCGGGGGCGTCGAGCTCGGGCTTGGTCAGGTTCTCGCTGCTCATGCCTCGATCCTACGGCGCGGACGGGTCGAGCCTGGGAGCCCGCTGCGAGCGCTCACTCCACCAGAGTGAGGCGCTGAGTCGGCCGGGTCATCGCGACGTAGAGCGAGGCCGCGCCGCGGTCGCCGGTCCGCGCGATCAGGCGCGGGCGCGCGATGACGACGGAGTCGAACTCGAGCCCCTTGGCGTCAGTGGTCGAGAGTACGGCGATCGCGCGGTCGAGCCCGGCGGCTCCGCGCCCGACGTCACGGCCGAACTCCGCCTCGAGCCGCGCCGCGATCGCGGCCAGCTCGTCATCCGGCGCGATCACCGCGAGGGTCCCCTCCGCCTCGAGCGCGCGGTCCTCGGTCACGGCGGTGAGCACCCGCTCGGTCAGCGGCGCACCACCGCGGTCGCGGATCGTCCGCACCGGCCACTCCGTCGAGCGCACCGCCTCCCCCGGCGTGATCTCGAGTCCGTTCTCGCGTGCCGTGCGCTCGGCGAACGCGACGATCTGCACAGGCGTGCGGTAGTTGACCGTCAGCTCCTCCAGACGCCACGGCGCGGCCTCGACACCGCGGCCCTGACGGCCGAAGGTGTCGCGCAGGGCGGCGTCCCAGCTCGAGGCGGAGGAGGCGCCCGACGCCTGCGCGACGTCTCCCACGATGGTGAACGAGCGCATCGGGCAGCGGCGCAACAGCACCCGCCACTGCATCGGCGAGAGCTCCTGTGCCTCGTCCACGACGATGTGACCGTAGGTCCAGCTGCGATCGGCCGCCGCACGCTCGGCGGTGGTGCCGACGATCGTCCGCTCGGCGAAGCCCGCCGCGAGGTCCTTGGCGTTCACGAGACCGTCGACGCCCATGTTGCGGATCGCCGCCTCGGCGTTCTCGATGTCGCGGCGGCGCTGCTCCTTCTCGGCCTTCTTCGACGCGTCGGCATGGTCGTCGTAGGCGCCGAGGAGTTCGGCCGCCTCGTCGAGCAGCGGCACGTCCGAGACGGTGAAGGGAGCGTCGCGGTCGCGGCGCAGGAGGGCGCGCTGAGCCGCGGTCCAGCGCGGTGTGAGGGTCGCGAACCAGTTCGGGCGGGCGAAGAGATCCTGGAGCAGCTTCTCGGGGGTGAGGGGCAGCCAGGCGGTGTTGAGCGCGACGCGCACGTCGTACGCGGTGCGGACATCCTCGCGGAGCACCGCCTCATCGGCCTCATCGACCGTGCTGCCGTGGCTGCGGAGCTGGTCGGCGAGCTGCCGGGTGAGCTGGGAGAGGAGGGTCTTCACGAATGTGACGCGCGCCTCGTTGTGCGGCTTGCGGGAGTCGCGGGCGCGGCCGATCGCGCGCTCCACGTCCTGAGGTTCCAGGCGCAGCTTCTCACCGTTCACATCGAGCAGCTGCGCCTCGGCGGGCACGACCTGGCGGGAGCGGACGGCGCGCTTGAGCAGCTCCGCCATCCGCGCCGAGCCCTTCACACGGGCGACGGCGGGCTCGTCCTCCTCGACGAGGTCGAGCCCGGGGTAGAGCTGCCCGAGCGTCGCGAGCACCACCCCGGTCTCGCCCAGCGAGGGCAGCACCGCCTCGATGTAGCGCAGGAACGAGCGCGAGGGGCCGACCACGAGCACGCCGGAGGAGGCGATCCGGTCGCGGTGGGAGTAGAGGAGGTACGCCGCGCGGTGCAGCGCGACCGCGGTCTTTCCCGTGCCCGGGCCGCCCTGTACGACGAGCACGCCGCGCAGCTCGGAGCGGATGATGCGGTCCTGCTCGCTCTGGATGGTCGCGACGATGTCATGCATCCGACCGGTGCGCTGGGCCCCGAGCGCGGCCATCAGCGCGCCCTCGCCCTGGAGCACCGTGCCCTCGCGCAGCAGCTCCTCGTCGAAGACCTCGTCCTCGAAGCGGAGGACCTCGCGCGCGAGTGGTGAGGTGGCGGCGGGCGCGCGTCCCCATCGGCCGGGCGGCGGTGGCCTGGTAGAAGGCCGCGGACTGCGGAGCGCGCCAGTCGAGCAGCAGCGTGTCCTGCTCGTCGTCGCGGAGTCCGATGCGCCCGATGTAGCGGTGCTCGGAGTCGCCGTCGGCGAGCGTGAGGCGGCCGAACGCAAGGCGGTCGTCGGCGCCGGTCAGCGAGCGGATGCGGTCCTCGTAGAGCCGGGCGTACGCGTCGCGCTCGGACCGGCTCTGGTGGTTGCCGCCGACGCTCTCGATGCGGACCGTGTCCAGCGCCTGGCGGGCGTGGGCGATCAGCTCGTCGAGGCGGGCGTAGAGCGCCGCCACGTACTCGCGCTCCCTCGAGAGCTCGGACTCGAGGATCGTGTTCCCGTCCGTCATCGTGCGCCCTTCCCGTGCGTCGCCGTCGCGGCCGGGAGGCGGATCGCGCTCCGAAGGCCGCAGAAAAACAGGCGGTCCAGTCTACCGAGGGTTCGAGCGTGAGCCGCGCGGCAGCGCGATCCGGGAGACTCTTGCATTCGCCGGAACTGAGCCCTTGCGCTCACCGGGGACTCAGGAGGATGCTCGACAGCACGAAAGAGCCCGACACCCCGTCAGAGCAGCCGGCCGCGCCGCTGCCGCAGGGTGCCGGGCTCTTTCGTTGCAGCCGACGGCATCGGAAGGCCGCCATCCGGCGGTGCGGGAAGAGAGTCGGCCCCGGGCGCGTTGCACGCCCCATGGCCCTCTCGAGCAGCATCACTGCCCCCTCCCGCGCCTCGATCGACCTCACGGAGTCGGCGCGCGCCGGCTGGGAGGCGTGGCTCGCCCGCCGCGCCGAGCGGGTCACCGGCCCGCGCGGCGACCTCGCCCTGGTCGAGACGCGCTGGCTCGACGCCGGCGAGAGCGTCGACGACGAGCAGGCCCTCGCCGGGTACGGCCCCTCCGCCACCCTCACGCGGATGCAGCGCGAGAACCTCGACACGGGCGAGCCGGAGTATGGGTACCGCATCTGGGACGCGGCCTCCGAGGGCATCCGCTCGTTCGACGCCATCGAGACCTTCGCCTTCGACGCCGCCTGGGTGCTCGAGGCGTGGTTCGAGCCGGTCGGCGAGGACCGCACGATCCCGTTCGAGCACCTGAGGGACAACGGCGCCACCCGTGATCTGGTGGTGCCGGGGGACATCACCTTCTCGCTCGTGGACGACGGCCGCGCCCGGGAGTACACCGTGGCCGCGTTCGACGACGGCGGCACACTCCTGGTGCCCTTCGGCGACCCGACGAACCGCAGCGGCGACCCGGAGCTGCAGAGCTACCCGGTCGGCCGCTTCCTGGTCGTACAGCGGATCGGCGGAGCGGCCGACGCCGGCACTCCCGGCCCGGTCCTCCTCGACTTCAACCGCGCCTACATCCCGCCGTGCGGATTCTCGCCGCACTACAACTGCCCCCTCCCGCCCGCGCAGAACCGCCTGGGCGTACCGGTGACCGCCGGCGAGCGCCGGGTGCTTCGCGCGGCGGCATGAGAACGGCCGCCGCGGGACGCCCTCGGTTCGGTCGCCGTGGCAGCTTCTGGATCGCGACCCTCGTCCTCGCGCTGTGCCTGTGGTCGAGCGGGTCGCCCTCGGTGCTCTACCCGAGCTACGCCGAGGAGTGGGACCTCTCTCCGGTGGTCGTCACCTCGGTGTTCGGCGCGTATCCCGTGGCCCTGCTGCTCGCCCTGCTCGTGGTGGGCGACCTCTCGGACGTCATCGGCCGCCGCCGCACGATGCTCCTGGGGATGGCGCTGATCTCGGTCTCGGCCGTCGCCTTCTCGTTCGCCGCCGGCGTGGGCCTGCTCTACCTGGGCCGGGGCCTGCAGGGGCTGGGAACGGCGCTCGCGCTCAGCGCAGCGAGCGCGTCGCTCGTCGACAACAACGTCTCGGCCCGGGATCGGCTCCCCGCCGCGCTGACGACCGTGTCGACCTCGGCCGGGCTGACCCTCTCGCTCCTGCTCTCGGGCGCGCTCGCGCAGTACGCGCCGCTGCCGCTGCAGCTCAGCTACTGGGTGCTCGCCGGCGTCGGCGTCGGCTCACTGGTGCTGCTTGCGCTGACCCGCGACGACCGGCCGACGGCGGCCGGCCGGTGGCGTCCGCGCCTCCCGCACGTGCCGACAGGCCTGGGCCGGGCCTTCGCCTGCGCCACGCTGGCGGTCTCGGTCGCCTACGCCACCGGCGCGCTCGTGCTCTCGCTCGGCGCCCAGATGGCGCGCGAGCTCACCGGCACGACCGATCTGCTCGTGATCGGCGCGGCGCTCGCGCTCTCGCCGGTGGTCATCGGAGTGACGGCCCTCGCGATCCAGCGCCTGCACCCGCACGTGTCGATCGTGATCGGCGCGGTCGTCGCGGTGGCCGGTCTCGCCCTGATGGAGTGGACGGCCGCCGCCGGGTCGCTGCCACTGTTCCTGGCCTTCGCGGCGGTGAGCGGAGTGGGCTACTCGCTGAGCTTCTCGGGCGGTCTCGCCCTGATCGGACGGGTGGCGCCGGCCGAGCACCGCGGCTCGATGATCTCTGCCGTCTACCTCCTGAGCTACCTCGGCCAGGCCAGCACTGCGGTGGCGGCGGGCGCCGTGGCCACAAGCCACGGACTCGAGCTCGCGATCGACGTCGTCGCTCCGGCCGTCGCCCTGCTCTGCCTCGCGGCGGGCGTCGTCGCGCTCGTCGACC
>NZ_LIIN01000147.1 GCF_001634385.1 Rathayibacter tanaceti
CGGGAGGGCGGACGGGGTGCCGGTCTCGGCTCCTGCGGGGGAGGGGGTCGAGGCGCGATCGGATCGGTGCATGCAGAGGGGGGTTCCAGGTCTGCCGACGCTCGAGGGGGAGGCGGGAGCGGCGGGTGGGGCGCGGGGGATCTCGCGCGGCCAGGCCGACGCGACCCTCTAAGCTACCCGCGTTCCTCCGGACTGCGGCTGAGAGAAGGCTCCGGAGTCGAGCGGGCGCAGAAGAGATCGGCGGGCGCGGAAGAGATCGACGGCCGCGGCGAAGGGGTGGGCGCTCAGCGCGGCGCGGTGAAGACGAGGAGCGCGATCAGGCCGGCGGCGGTCGCGGCGGCTCCGGAGCCGAGGCGCCACCACATCCACCTGTCGCGCTTGGGGCCGCGCACCGGCCGACGCCGAGGCGTGTGTCCGAGGAGATCGCCGGGGTTCTGCTGGAAGACCATGCCCCCAGCTTGCCGAACGCGGGCGTCGCGCGGGCGCACTCTGCTGCGACTCCCAGGCCGTCGCGCACTACCGCGGGCGGAGGCTCCTCGCCAGCCGGTCCCCTCCGGCGCGTCGGTCGCTAGCGTGGAGGGGACGGCCGAGCGGCCGACGAGCGGAGGAGCGGGACATGGCCGGGACTGGCAAGGGTTCGCAGGACAGGGCGGCGCAGGACAGGGCGGCGCAGAAGCGCGCGAAGAAGGCGCTGAAGAAGGCCGAGAAGTCGGTGCGTGCGGCGCACGAGGCGGTCCGCGACTCCAGCAAGAAGCTGCGCGTGAAGGCCCGCAGGTTGGCGGAGCAGACGGAGAAGCTCCGGCGCACGCAGGAGAAGGCGCTGGCGAAGGCCGCGGCGGCCGAGCGTCCGTCGGCAGCGAAGCACGCGGCGGCGCCGACTGCTCCCGAGGCTGCGGTGGACCTGACGCCCCCTCTGCCGAGTCCTGCGGCGGACGAGGCACCCGGCGATGCGACCGCGGACAGCGCTCCAGGCGCCGCTCGTGCCGCCTCCGAGGCCGCGACCCCCGACTCCGACCCCGCGCACACCCCCGACCTCACGCCTCCGCTGCCGCGCGCGGAGCGCTGACGCCCCGCGCCTGAGAAAGCGCACAGGATACCCGGGCGCGCGGCTCCGGCGAGGTGAACACTCGGTGAAGCATCGCCGGCAGGCCGCTCGAGCGCTCTGCGCGGGAGCATCATGTCTGCGTGGATCCCTTCATCCTGCTCGCTCTCGTCGTCGTCACGGCCCTGGCCTTCGACTTCACCAACGGCTTCCATGACACGGCGAACGCGATGGCCACGTCCATCGCGACCGGCGCGCTCAAGCCCCGCACCGCCGTCGCGCTCTCCGCCTCACTCAATCTGGTCGGCGCCTTCCTCAGCATCGAGGTGGCCCTCACGGTCACCAACGCGGTGGTCAAGATCCAGGACTCGACCGGCGCACCGGACCCCGCTCTGCTTGAGGGCGGCGGATCCGCGCTGCTGCTGATCGTGCTCGCGGGGCTGATCGGCGGGATCGTCTGGAACCTGCTGACCTGGCTGCTGGGTCTGCCGTCGAGTTCGTCGCACGCCCTCTTCGGCGGGCTGATCGGCTCAGCGCTCGCCGGTCTCGGCGTCAACGGCGTCAACTGGGCGGGAGACGGCACCAAGCTCGACGGCGTCGTCGGCAAGGTGATCCTGCCGGCGCTGATGTCGCCTCTGCTTGCCGGAGCCGTCGCGGCCATCGGCACGTGGCTCGTGTTCCGCGTGATCGGCAACCTCGCCGAGAAGAGCCTGCACCGCGGGTTCCGCATCGGCCAGATCGGCAGCGCCTCCCTCGTCTCGCTCGCGCACGGCACCAACGACGCGCAGAAGACGATGGGAGTGATCACGCTGGCGCTGATCGCGGCCGGTGGCTGGAGCGACACCGCGTCGGTCCCCTTCTGGGTGAAACTCAGCTGCGCGCTGGCCATCTCGCTCGGAACGTACATCGGCGGCTGGCGCATCATCCGCACCGTCGGCAAGGGCCTGGTCGAGATCGACACTCCGCAGGGCATGGCGGCGGAGAGCTCGTCGGCCGCGGTGATCCTCGCCTCGAGCCACCTCGGCTTCGCCCTCTCGACCACGCATGTGGCCACCGGCTCGATCCTCGGCTCCGGAGTGGGCCGACCCGGCGCCCAGGTGCGCTGGCGGGTCGCACTGCGCATGGTCGTCGCCTGGGTCATCACCCTCCCGGCGGCCGCCCTGGTCGGCGCCGTGATGTGGTGGATCGGCCACCTCGTGCAGGGTGCGGCCGGCGGTCTGTTGATGGCCGCGGTACTCGTCGTGGTCGCCACCGCCATCTACGTCCGCTCGCGCCGCGACAGCATCGGCGCACACAACGTCAACGACGAGTGGCAGGACGCGGGCCGTCCCGCGCCCGAGACCGCCGACGTCTGAGCGAAAGGAACCGCACCGTGCTCTCCCTCTTCCTCTCCGCCGCCGGCCAGGTGGCCCTCGTCGCCGTGCTCCTCGGAGCGGGCCTGCCGGTGCTCTTCGCACTCGGAGTCCGCTCGTTCGCCGTCGCGGGTGCTCCCGACGGGGCCGGCGGGCTGCCCGCCCCGATTCTCCGCGGGGTCGGCGTGCTGTGCTTCGCGCTCGTCCTCGCCGCCGTGGCCATCGGCCTCAGCATCATCATCGCCACGGGCCTCGGCCAGTCGGTGAGCTTCGAGCACCTCCTCCCGACCTTCACGCCCAAGGGCTGAGCATGGACTCGACCGATCCGATCGCGGCGCGCGAGGGGATCGTCTCGCGCGTCGTCGCCTGGCTCCGCGCCGGCTACCCCTCGGGAGTGCCCGAGCAGGACTACCTTCCGCTGTTGGGCCTGCTGCGCCGGAGCCTGACGACCGATGAGGTCGAGCAGGTCGTCGCGCGGCTCCTCTCGGAGTCGGAGCGGGCCGAGACCGTCGTCTCGCCGACCGTCGTGCGCGAGACCATCGAGCAGTTGCTGCTCGGGCCCGCCCTGCCCGAGGACATCGCGCGCGCTCAGCGCGTCTCGCCAGCGCGGGCTGGCCGCTCGCCGGTCCGGAGTCGCTCGCCGAGCCGGACACACGGGCGGGCCTGGTCACCCGCATCGTCCGCTGGCTGCGCGCGGGGTACCCCTCCGGGCTGCCGGAGCAGGACTTCGTGCCGCTGCTCGCGCTGCTGCGCCGTCGGCTCAGCGACGAGGAGGTGGCGGAGGTGGCCGCAGGGCTCGCCGCCGACGCCTCCGCGAGCCGAGCCGATGTGGGCACCGCCATCGCCGGAGTCACCTCCGAGCTGCCCTCGGACGAGGACATTGAGCGCGTGCGCCGCTCGCTGGCCGAGCTCGGCTGGCCGGAGGAGTTCGCGAGCTGAGGCCGTCAGCGCCAGAGGTTCGCGGAGGCGATCTCGGCGCCGCGGGCGAGAGAATCGAGCTTCGCCCACGCGATCTGCGGATGGATGCGCCCGCCGAGCCCGCAGTCGGTCGCGGCGACGACGCGCTCGCGGCCGACGACCGAGGCGAAGCGCTCGATGCGCTGGGCGACCAGCTCGGGATGCTCGACCACGTTCGTCGCGTGGCCGACCACTCCGGGGACGATGACCTTTCCCTCGGGCAGGGCGACGTCCTCCCAGACCGTCCACTCGTGCTCGTGCCGGGCGTTCGCGGCCTCGAAGGAGTAGGAACCGGCATCGATCTCGAGCATGAGGTCGACGATGTGCCGGAATTCGATGTCGGTGGTGTGCGGTCCGTGCCAGCTGCCCCAGCAGAGGTGGAAGCGGATGCGGTCCTGCGGGAGGCCGCGCAGCGCGTGGTTGAGCGCCTCGACGCGGATGCGGGTGAAGGTGCGGTAGTCCTCGAGGGAGGGCTCCGGGTTGATCTGGTCCCAGTTCTCGGCGATCGAGGGGTCGTCGATCTGGAGGATCAGCCCGGCGTCGATGACGGCGCGGTATTCCTCCCGCAGCACGTCGGCCCAGGCCCAGATGTGCTCCTCCTCGCTGGCGTAGTGCGCGTTGTGGATGCGCGCACCGCTGCCCGGGGAGAGGGAGGTGAGGAAGCCGTCCGCGATGCCGGCGGCGTCGAGGGCCGAGCGGAGGTTCCGCGCGTCGGCAGCGACCGCCTCCTGACCGATGTATGAGAGGGGGCCGGTGGTCGACGGGAACGCGGTGGCGTTCTTGCCCGTCGAGATGCCGCTGTCGGGGTCGGTGTAGGCGTCGCGGAAGATCGTCCAGTCGCGCCGGTCCGGGAACGAGGTGAGCCGCACCCGGCCGGGCTCGGAGCGCACCGGCTGCGAGCTGAAGATCGACTCCTCGGTGACCGAGAGGCCGGCGACCCGCTGGAACGAGTAGGACCACCATGCTCCGTAGTCGACCGCGCTCGACATCGCCTTGCCGAACTCGCCGTCGCCCGGGATCGTGATGCCGGTCTCGACCTGGCGGCGGACGAGCCCGTCGACAGCCTCGGCCAGCAGGCCGTCGAACTCGGGCGTGCGCTCAAGGGTGAAGCCGTCGGCCGCGATGCGGCGCGACTCGTTCGCCGCGATCAGCTCCGGCGTGCGGGGAAGGCTCCCGGCGTGCGACGTGGGGATGCGGTCGGGACGAGAAGTCATGGTGCCTCACGGGAGTCGGGGTGCGCGATCGCACTCGTGTCGGATCGTTCTCACCGTAGCGGCGGTGCGGAGGCGGGCTCCGGCGTGTGAAGGCTCGTGACGTCCGGGCCGCGGCGTCCGCAGACGGGGTGGCGGGGCCTACGCCTCCCGGGCGAGCGCACCGACGAAGCGGGCGATGCTCCGCGGCCCCGACACCGGGGCCACCGCCTCCACCGCGGGGTTGTAGTTCGTGTTGGTGTTGACGTCGTAGACACCGTGCGGCCGTCGGTCGTCTCGATGAACTCCACTCCCGCCACATCGATGCCGAGGGCGGGCAGGAGCGGCGCGAGGCGCGCGATCAGCGGGTGCTCGGCGGTGATCTCCGGCCGTAGTTCGAATGGTTCGTGAGCGGAGCCGGATCCGACCTCGCACGCGTCGGCGGGGCACAGCTCGAAGCCGCCGGCCGAGGTGTCAACCCGGACGGCGTAGACGAAGCGGCCGCCGACGAACTCGGCACGGGTGACGAACGACTCGACGGGCAGGAGCCGCTCCTGCACCAGGGTGATGCCGTCGACGGAGTCGTCGAGGTCGGCGTCCACGGCGTCGGCGGGAGTCTCGTAGGCGCGCACGCCGAGGCCCTTGCCGCCCTGGTTGTGCTTCAGGATCAGCGGACCGCCGACGCGCTCGGCCGCTGCAGCGAGCTGCTCGCGGCCCAGGACGGCGATCGTGCGGGGCACGTCGATGCCGGCGGCCTTCAGCGCCGCGTGCTGCGCGCTCTTGCTCACTTCGAGCTCGAGAGCACGGCGTCCGTTGACGACGCGGTGCCCCGAGGCCTCGGCCCACGCGAGGAGGCCCCGACCCGTCTCCTTCGCCCGCGGCCGGCCGCGGGTGTGCGCCGACGCGCTGAGCCGAGACCAGAAGACTCCGGCCGGAGGCTCCTCCGAGAGCTCGATCGTCGCGGAGTCGTCGAGGAGCCACTCGCGCAGCTCGACCCCCTCCTGCTCGAACGCGCGGCGGAACGGCGGCAGCCACTCCGGGTTGTCGTGCAGAACATGAACGGTCATGGTGCCCTCTCGATCGTTCCTCCATCGTGGCGGGTGACGGGCGCGGGCGGAGCGCGGAGCCGTCATCCAGCGCAGTCTCCCAGCGCAGTCCTCCGCGCTGCCTCTCCACGCGGCGGCTGTCCGCCCGGAGGTTCGTCACGCAGCGACGTCTGCGGCAACGGCTCGTCACAGTCGAGCGCGGGTCGCGCCGGCCGAGCAGGCTGGGACCGAGGCCACACGGCAGACAGACAGCCACACGGCAGACAGACAGGGGGGATCATGGCGGCGATCATCCGACGGGGCGGTGGGGAGGCGCTCCTCGCGCGTCTCCGAGCGTCCGGCTCCTCGGCGGGGCCCGCACCGCCTCGGGCGATCGAGCACGGTTCCGCCTCGAGGTGTTGCAGATGGCGCACGCGGTCGAGAACGGTCCGCCGCTGAGCGCTGCGGCGAGCGGCCGCACCGCGTTCCCGGGCGCCACTCTCGACGGCACCGCGGAGCCTCCC
>NZ_LIIN01000148.1 GCF_001634385.1 Rathayibacter tanaceti
CCCGTGACGCCGCTGCGACGGGCCGCGCGCGGCCGTCCCGCGATCAGCAGGGCCGCCACGACGAGCGCCACCAGCACGAGCACGCCGATCACGGCGGCCACCGGCAGCGGCGGGCCGTCGCCCTGCAGGGTCAGGGAGGTGAACCAGTCGCGGATCGCCTGCACCACCCGGTCGAACAGGCTCGGCTCGGCCGCACGGTAGCGGGCATTGGCGAGCTCCTCCAGAAGCAGGCGGCGCGCCTGCTCCGCGTCGGGATCGAGAGGGACCGCCGGCAGGATCACGAGCGCTCCGGCACCGGGAAGGGGTCGGCGGAGGCGCGACCCGCCGCCCGCTCCTCGACGTGCCGCATCAGCACCAGGTCGAAGCCCTCGCGGCGCATCCGCCGGTCGAGGTAGAGCAGCCCGGTCACGGCGGACTGCAGCACGGTCCCGACCGCGCCGATGACGAACCCGATGGCGACCGAGACGATCGAGACGATGATCGAGGTCGTGCCCTGCGCGTCCGGATCGGTCGGCGCGACCAGTGACCCCGCGATCGGGATCAGGATGCTGAACGGGGTCGCCACCACCTGACCGGCGACCTGGACGATGACCGTCATCAGGGCGAGCGCGCCGCAGGTGCGCCAGAAGCCGCCCGCGACCAGTCGCCACGAGCGGGCGACGGCGCGGCGCAGCGGCAGCCGCTCCAGCACGATCAGGCTCGGCACGAGGGCGAGTTTCGTGCCCAGCCAGATCCCGAGCGCGAGCGCGACGAGCCCCGCTCCGATCAGCACCAGGATCCCCCCGACGATCGCGCTGGAGGCGCCGTCCTGCGCGCCCAGGACGAACAGCGGCGCCGCGAGCCCCGCGACCAGCAGCACGAGCAGAAGAAGGCCGAGACCCTGGAGGAGGGTCCACGCGATCAGCGCCGCGAACCGCCCCCGGAGCCGGGCGAGCAGTCGGCGGAGCGTGGAACGCTCACCGAGGACGCCGCGGGAGACCTCGAGGACGACGACGCCCTGCACGAGCGCGCCGGTGGCGAGGGAGACGCTGAGAGGGATGAGCGCCGCGAGGATCACGATCGCGAGGGAGCCGGCGCCGACGGCGTCGCGGTCCGCCGTCTCCGCCTGGGCGATGCGCCCGACAGCGAGTACGGCGATCAGGCCGTAGACCGCGAGCGCGAGCACCGAGCCGAGCCCCTGGACGAGAAGCGCCACCCCGAGGGTCGTCCGGGGGCTGCGCCGCAGGACCTGGAACGGCGCTCCAAGCAGGGTGCCGAAGCCGAGCGGACGCAATGGCACGAGTCCGGGCCTGGGCGGGGGAGTCCAGCCCGGCCCTGGGCCCTGCCCGGCGCCGGACGCGACGGGCGGGGCGGAGGCGATCGGAGCGGCGGGTGGGACCGGCGGGCGGCGCGGCGCCTCCTTCGCAGAGGAGCCGTCGTCGGGACGGCCTGCGGGCGGCGGCCACTGAGCTGCGTCGGTCATCCCTCCCATGCTGTCACAGGCGGGCCGGAGCGATCCTCCCGGTGGCGGATCATCCTGCACCGCTCGGCCGCGGTGCGTCCGGCCGCGAGGCGGTGCAGAGCCTCCCCGCCCGTGCGGTGCCGCGTCGGTTAGCCTGAGTCGGTCACCGTGTGCGCCGCTGGGCGGATGCGACCCGAGACGAGGAAGAGCAGACCCATGAGCCCGCGCATTCTGGTGGTCGACGACGACGCCGCCCTGGCCGAGATGATCGGCATCGTGCTGCGGGCCGAGGACTACGAGGTCTTCTTCTGCGCCGACGGATCGGGCGCCCTCGAGGCCTTCCGCCGGGCCCGGCCGGATCTCGTCCTGCTCGACCTGATGCTGCCCGGCATCGACGGGATCGAGGTCTGCCGCGCGATCCGCGCCGAGTCCGGTGTGCCGGTCATCATGCTCACCGCCAAGTCCGACACCTCCGACGTCGTGCAGGGCCTCGAGTCCGGCGCCGACGACTACATGGTGAAGCCCTTCGACCCCAAGGAGCTCGTGGCGCGGATCAAAACCCGCCTGCGCCCGGCGGTCGTCGCCGCCAACGCCGTGCTCCAGGTCGCGACCTCAGCCTCGACGTGGCCGGGCACGAGGTCCGCCGCGGTGAGGAGCGGATCGGCCTCACGCCGCTCGAGTTCGACCTGCTCCTCGCGCTCGCCTCCAAGCCCCAGCAGGTGTTCACCCGCGAGATGCTGCTCGAACAGGTCTGGGGCTACCACTACAAGGCAGACACCCGTCTCGTGAACGTCCACGTGCAGCGGCTGCGCGCGAAGGTCGAGAAGGACCCCGACGATCCGCGGATCGTGACGACCGTGCGCGGAGTCGGCTACCGCGCCGGCGCCGTGATCCCGAGCTGACCGTGGCCCGGCTCGCCGCTCCCGCGCTGCGCCTCTGGCCGCGCCGCGTCCTCGGAGTCTGGCGCCGGTCGCTCCAGTTCCGCGCAGTGGCGATCACGGTGCTGCTCAGCGGCATCGCCATCGGCTCGACCGGCGTCTACCTCTCGTACAGCATCAGCGACAACCTCTTCCAGTCGCGGCTCACCCAGGTCACCGGAGACACGTCGCGCGCGACCCGCGCGGCCCAGGGCTACCTCGATGCGGCGACGGTGTCCTCCCGGCAGGACATGGAGGAGGTGATGAGCTCGGTGCGCACGGCCGTCCGCGACGCCTCCTCCTCCGCTCTGATCGCGGTCGTCCGCGCGCCGGACCAGGAGGCCTCACCGCTCGCCCCGCAGGACATCTACAACCGCGAGCTGCAGGACGGGGTGATCAGCGACGACCTGCGCGAGCGGGTCCAGGCCGGCTCCGACGGCCAGTACTGGCAGTCGGTGACTCTCGACGCCTCCGGGCAGGAGCAGCCGGGGATCCTGGTCGGCTCGACCCTCCAGCTGCCGAGCTCGGCCGGGCGCTACGAGCTCTACATCGGCTACTCGCTCGCCGATGCCGAGCGCACCCTGCAGTTCGTTCAGCAGGTGCTCAACGTTGCGGGGATCCTGCTCATCCTCCTGATCGGGGCGGTCAGCTGGGTCGTGGTGCGGATCGTGGTGGCACCCGTCCGGGTCGCTGCGCAGACGAGCCAGCGCCTCTCGGCCGGCGATCTCGATGTGCGGATCCCGGAGCGCGGGCAGGACGTGATCGCCACCCTCGCCCGCTCCTTCAACGGCATGGCCGACAGCCTCCAGGACCGCATCAGTGAGCTCGCGACCCTCAGCCGCGTGCAGCAGCGCTTCGTCTCGGACGTTTCGCACGAGCTCCGGACGCCGTTGACGACCATGAAGCTCGCGGGCGATGTGCTCTACGACCAGCGCGAGGGCTTCCCGCCCGTCGCCGAGCGCACCGTCGAGCTGCTGCACGGGCAGATCGGCCGGTTCGAGAGCCTCCTGGCCGACCTGCTCGAGATCTCGCGCCACGACGCCGGTTCGGCCGAGCTCGAGCTCGAGCCGGTCAATCTCGTGCGGCTCGCCGGCGACGAGATCGAGGCGATGCGCGGGATCGCCGAGGCGAACGGCTCGCGGCTCACGCTCTCGGCCCCGGGCGGCTACTTCGACGCCGATCTCGATCCGCGCCGCATCCGCCGGATCGTGCGCAACCTGCTCGGCAACGCGATCGAGCACGGCGACGGCCGCGAGATCGTCGTGACCGTCGACAGCACCGCCACCGCCGTCGCCCTCGCGGTGCGCGACTACGGGCACGGAATGACGGCCGAGGAGGTGGTGCGCGTGTTCGACCGCTTCTGGCGCGCCGACCCGTCGCGCCGCCGCACCCTCGGTGGCACGGGCCTCGGCCTCTCGATCGCCCAGGAGGACACCGCCCTGCATCACGGCTGGCTCCAGGTCTGGTCGCTGCCCGGCCGCGGGGCCTGCTTCCGGCTCACCGTTCCTCGGCACCGGGGCGAGCGGATCGACTCCTCGCCGCTCCCGCTGCCCCCGGTCGACGCGGGCGAGCAGGCGTACAGCGGGCCGATCGTCCTCCCGCCGCAGGCGCTGCGCAGACGGAGGCGCCCGCCGGAACGGCCGGGGGTGCTGCCGTGAGGCGGGGCGCGCTCCGGGCTGCCGCGGTCGCTGCGCTGCTCGCCCTCGGTCTGGCCGGCTGTGCGGGTATCCCGCGCGCCGGCGACGTGGGGGTGGGTCGCCCCGACACAGCGCCGCAGGACCTCCAGTACGACTTCCTCCCGTCAGGTCCCGCCGCCGGTGCGTCGCAGCGCGACATCCTCACCGGATTCATCGACGCGGCGTCGAGCCCGCAGAACAACTACAAGATCGCCCGCGAGTTCCTCTCGACCGGAGCCGACTGGACGCCGGGAGAGCACGTGACGGTCGACGAGGGCCAGCGCTCCGCCTCTGGGCAGTCGGCCTCGACCCTCTCGCTCACGATCACTCCGGTCGCCGAGGTCGACGGCACCGGCGTCTACACCGATGTCGCGACCACGGCCGCCCTCACTCTCGACTACGGCTTCGTGCAGGAGAACGGCGAGTGGCGCATCAGCGCGCCGCCGAGCGGGGTGGTCATCGACCGCACCACGTTCGAGCAGGTCTTCTCGACGCACGCGCTCTACTTCTTCGATCCGAGCTATCGCTACCTCGTGCCCGACCTGCGCTGGTTCGCTTCGCGGGCGGACAGCTCGACCAGCACGACGATCGTGACGGAGCTGCTGCGCGGGCCGACTCCCTGGCTGCGGGACTCCGCCGCAGTCGTCTCGGCCTTCCCGACCGGCACGGCGCTCGCCGCCGAGACGGTGCCGGTGGAGTCGCAACGCGCCGTCGTCGACCTGAACTCGGCCGCGCTGGAGGCCGATCAGCGCCAGTGGCGGCTGATGTCCCTCCAGCTGAACCGCAGCCTCGCCAACGTCTCGAACGTCACCGGAGTCGCGCTCTCGGTCGAGCAGAATCCGATCGACATCCCCACCCAGGTCTCCGGCCTGCCGACGGCTCCTCGCGTCGACACCCGGCCGCTGGTGCTCACCGACGACGGCTTCGGGTTCCTCGCCTCCTCCGGCCTCGCCGAGATCGGCGTCTCCGAGCGCGTCCAGGCCCTCGATCCCCGGGCGGCCGTCCTCGGCGAGCAGCGCGGCGCCGACTCCGACGCGCCTGCCGCCGTGCTCTCGAACGCCGGGGTGACCCTGGTGGACCCGGGCGGAGGCGGTGTGCTGCTCGATGCTCGGACCGGCCTGGTCGCGCCCACCATCGACCCTCTCGGCTACGTCTGGTCGGTGCCCTCGACATCGCCCGGGCAGCTGGTCGCGTACTCGGCCGACGGCTCCCGCTCGATGCAGGTCGCGACCGCGTGGAGCGAGATCGACTCCCTCGCCTCCCTCGCCGTCTCGCGCGACGGCACGAGGATGCTCGCGCTGGCGCAGGACGGGCAGCAGGCCACCGTCCTCGTGGCGGGCATCACCCGCGCGCAGGACGGTGACCCCATCGCCATCGGTGAGCCGGTGGTGCTCCGTTCCGTGCTCGGCACCGCCGTCGCCGCGGCGTGGACCGACGAGCTCGACGTGGTCTCCGTGGTCCGGGGATCGACGGGGGAGGACGCCGTCACCCTGAACCTGATCGGCGGGGGAGCCACTGCGCTCGGCACGACGACCGGCACCGTGCAGATCGCCGCAGGCAACGCGTCGACGCAGATCCGCATCCTGGCCGAGGGCGGTGAGCTCCGGCAGCAGCGCGGCTCGGCGTGGCAGACCGTCGCGACCGATGTCGACCTGCTCGCGACGCAGACCGGCATGGGGTCCTGAACGCTCCTCCCCAGGCCGATCCCGGTGTCCGATCGTCGCGTCCGGCCGCCTGCGCCGCCCGCGCAGTCCACAGGAGCGGCACCGTGGAGGGATGCTGCGCGACCACCTCCTCGACGCCCTCGCCGTCCTTCTCCCGCTCGACTGCCCCGCCTGCGGCAGCCCCTGCTCGCGGGCGCCGTGCTCCGGCTGCACGGCCGAGCTCACCGGCGCGGCGGTCCTCCAGCGGCGCTCGCTCGGCCCGCCGGACGACCCGCTCGATGTCGCAACGGGCGCTCCCTACGCGGGCGTGGTGCGCAGGCTCGTCGTCGCGGT
>NZ_LIIN01000149.1 GCF_001634385.1 Rathayibacter tanaceti
CGCCCGGAGGAGGCCAGCCGGGCGGCACGAGTTCAGGCGCAGCGGACGGCAGCGGTTCGCGCGGCTCCTCCACGGCCCCGGCGGGCAGCACCTCCACCTCAGACGCCGGGGTTTCGGCGCCCCTCGCCTCCGCGCCCGGACGCACCGCCCTCGCCACCTCCACTGGGAGCACACAGGCCGTCGGCACCCGGCCGATCGCGGCGGGCGCCGCCTCCGCCTCCGTCTTCCTCACCCGCCAGGCCGAGGTGGAGCCGGACTCGCTCACGGTCGAGCTCGCGCGTTTCTACGGCGTCGGCTTCTCGTACACCGGGTTCTCGGCAGGCGAGACCGTCGCGGCTATGCTCCGCGACCCCGCGGGCACCAAGACTCCACTGCCGGTGCAGCCGAGCATCGCGGGTCGCGGTTCGGCCGCCGTACCCACCGCGATGATCACGAGGTCGGGTGCATACACCGTCGATCTCACGGGCGACCGAGGCGTGTCGACCAAGGTGGGCTTCCGCCTCGCCGCGAGCTCCGGCATCGGTCTCCTCCTTGAGCCGCGCGAACTCGGCGACGGCACGGTCGAGGCGCCGCGGGGCGCCGTCTGGGGCTTCGACGCGGACGAGGAGGTCGCCGTGGGCGCCTTCCGCACCACGGGCGACCGTGCCGCGCTCGCCGCCGGCGACGTGGTCGTGCAGGCCGATGCGATCGGCTGGGGCTCGCCGGCACTGGGCGACGCGATCGTCGCAGAGCCCGACTCCTCCGTGTACTGCGTGGTCGCCTTCGGCCGGGAGTCTCACCGCACTGCCGCGGTGACCGTCTCGTACCGAGACGACGAGACGACGGCAGCGGCCTGGGAGGCGCCGCAGGTCTGCGGCTCCGCCATCAGTGCCGCCCGTTCCGCGTTCATGACCACCGTGGCGGCTCCCGAGCCGGCCGGCATCACTCCGACCACCGCTCTGATGATCGGAGGCGGCGCCGTCGCCGGCTCGCTCCTCGCCTGCGCCGTTGTCCTGGTCGTCCTGCTCCGACGCCGCGCGATCACCGAGCCCCTCCTCGGCGGCCCGCAACCGCGCACCGGCGCCCACGCCTCCCGCTGAGACGCGGAACGCCCGCGGGAGCGATGCCCCACGAGCGTTCCCGGGCGACCTCCGTCAGCCGACCGCGCTGAACCTGAGCAGGATCGTCCGCGCCTCCGGCCGGAGCTGGAAGTCGGGCCAGACGTCCGGCCCGCAGCGCGCGAGCCGAGCCCGTGCTGGGCCGCGTCGATCAGCAGGACCGCGCGGGAGGACTCAGGGAGCTCGTGCGGGTGCCCGGCGGCCGCCAGCTCCTGCGGGGTGTGCCGCGCGAGGGTGAAGCCGGGGAGGCGGCCGTGCAGATCGCGCGCGGCCTCGACGCGGAGGCGGGGGATTCCCGCCTCCCTGAGCGTCAGTTCGCGCACGGCGCTGCGGTGACCGCTCTCCTGCGGTCGCGCGTACGCCGTGGTGAGCTCGTCGATCCCCGCCGAGAACCGGCCGACCCGTGCGGCACGGAGCTGTCGGGGTACGACTCCCGCGGGCCGGTGCCGAACCACTCCGCGCCGTCGATCGAGGCGGGCAGGTCGAACCGGATGCCCAGCCTCGGCCAGACGAGGTCCCATCCTCGCGTGGGAGCGAGGTCGACCCGGAGGACGGTGCTCGACCCGTCGACGCTCCAGTGCTCCTCCATCAGCAGGGCCGCGTCGAGGTCGGCGGCCGAGACCCGGGTGCGGCGGCGCACGCCCGCCGTGCTGTCGACCTCCTCCACCCGCGCCACGAGGCGGTCGAGCCCGGCCTCGCGCCAGCGGGCGGAGGAGGAGGGGGCCGGCGTCCCGGTGCCGTTCCCGTCGAAGGGATCCCCCGAGACGTAGCCGGGGAAGCCGTCGCCCTCGTCGTTGTCGGTCGGAGCGCGCCAGAGCTCGGCCCGCGGGCCGTCGACGGCGAGACCGGCAATCGACGTGAGTCGGCCGTGACGGAAGCGGGCGAGTCCGAGCGCGCCGTCCTCGGCGGGCGGGGCGCTGCGGACGGCGCGTGTCCAGGCGGGGGCGGCGGCTGGTGCGGAGAGGAGGTGCTGGCCGGTGGAGAGGACGTGGCCCTCCTCCGCCCAGGGCGTCGCAGAGGCGAGCACCGCATCGACCGTGAGCCAGCCCTCGCCTCCCGTCGGCGGCACGAACCCGGGCAGCGCGACGTGCACAGCCTCGCCCGCCGGGACGGTCGGGGCCTCGAGCACGCCCTCGTCCGTGATCCGGCCGTCCAGCTCGACGCGCCAGGTGAAGCGCAGGTCGGCGGTGGAGGCGTCGTGGCGTCGGTTCTCGATGACGACCCCGTCGGCGCGCACGGTGAGGCGCACCGGGGCGACGATCTGCTTCCACTCGAACAGGCCCGGGCTGGGCGTGCCGTCCGAGAGCACCATGCCGTCCATCACGAAGTTGCCGTCGTGCAGCACCTCGCCGAAGTCCCCGCCGTAGGCGTAGTACTCGATGCCCTCGGACGTCCGGGCGCGGAGACCGTGGTCGCGCCACTCCCAGACGAAGCCGCCGTGCAGGCGTGGATAGCGCTCGACGAGGTCCTCGTACTGGTCGATCGCGCCGGGGCCGTTGCCCATCGCGTGCACGTACTCGCAGAGCAGGAACGGCTTGGCGCGCTGACGTGCGGACTCGCCGGGGGAGCAGCCGAGCAGCGGGGTCCGCGAGTCGTCGCGGCCGATCTGCTCCGTCTCGGGGACGGAGGAGTACATCCGCGAGTAGACGTCCGTGTAGGCACCGGAGTAGTCGCCCTCGTAGTGCACCGGGCGCTCCGGGTCGCGGCCGTGCACCCACGCCGACATCGCGGCGAGGTTCGCGCCGGTGCCGGACTCGTTGCCGAGCGACCAGAGCACGATGCTCGGGTGGTTCTTGTCGCGCTCGACGGTCCGTTCGATCCGGTCGAGGTAGGCCTCGCGCCAGGCAGGGTCGTCGCTCGGATTCCCCGCCCAGCCGTAGCGCTCGAAGCCGTGCGTCTCGAGGTCGCACTCGAGGATCACCCAGAACCCGAGCTCGTCGGCGAGGTCGAGCAGGCGGGGATGCGGCGGGTAGTGGCTGGTACGGATCGCAGTGACGTTGAACCGCTTCATCATCGCGAGGTCCTCGCGGGCGAAGTCCTCGTCGAACGCCCGCCCGCGGTCGGGATGCGTCTCATGGCGGTTCACGCCGTGGAACACGACGCGCTCGCCGTTCACGAGGAAGCGGTCGCCCCGGATCTCGATCGTGCGGAAGCCGAGCCGGAGCGAGACGGTCTCGCTCGCGGACGAGAGCTGCGCGTCGTAGAGACGCGGCGCCTCCGCCGACCACGGCTCGACGGCCGGCAGCTCGATCGGCGCGACCTCCTCGGCCGAGCTCCAGACCGTCTCGACGCCCAGCTCGGGCACGCGGAGGGTCAGCGGATAGGCGGCCGCTGCCGCCGTCACCTCGGTCTCGATGCGGCCGGCGCCGTCGGCGAAGGAGGTGCGCAGCCAGACGTCCTCGATCCCGCCGACGGGGCGCGCGAGCAGGTGCACCGATCGGAAGATCCCCGGCAGCCACCACTGGTCCTGGTCCTCGACGTAGCTCGCGGCCGACCACTGGTGGACCCGCACGACGACGAGGTTCCGGCCAGGTCGGACCACGCCAGTGACGTCGAACTCCTGAGCGAGCCGGCTGCCGGAGCCGATGCCGACCTCGACGCCGTTCACCCAGAGGCGGTACCGCGACTCCACTCCGTCGAAGCGCAGCACCACCGCCTCGGCCCGGTCCCACGACTCCGGCACCTCGATGGTGCGTCGGTAGTCGCCGGTCGGATTCTCGTCGGGCACGAACGGAGGCTCGGTCGCGAACGGGTACTGGACGTTCGTGTACGCGGGTCGGCCGTAGCGGCCGTCACCCTCGAGCACCCAGTGCGAGGGCACCCGCAGCAGATCCCAGTCGGAGTCGTCGAACGACTCCGCCCCGACGGCGTCCACCTCCTCGCCGTCCGGCAGCGCGTCGGCGCCACCGGGCGTTCCCGGTGCAGCGGGCAGGAGGCGGAAGCGCCACTCCCCGTCGAGCGAGAGCGCCGGCGCGTCGGTGTGCAGCCAGGAACGGGCCGCGCGTCGGCGGCCCGAGCCCGGACCGGTGTCGGTGAGGTAGTGGGCGCTCGTCGGGGTGGTCGTCACTTCACGGAACCTTCCGTCAGGCCACCTCGCCAGAAGCGCTGCAGCACGATCATGGCGATGGCGAGCGGGATGATCGACAGCAGCACGCCGCCGGTCGTCAGCTCGTAGAACTCGGGCAGGCGATCGACCTGACCGAGCCAGTTGTTGAGACCGAGGGTGATCGGGAACAGGTTCGTGTCCGAGAGCATGACCAGCGGCAGGAAGTAGTTGTTCCAGATCCCGACCAGCTGGAAGAGGAACACAGTCACCAGCGCGGGTGTGAGGATGCGCAGCCCGAGGGTGTGGAAGATCCGCAGCTCGCCGGCGCCGTCGATCCGCGCCGCCTCGATGATCGCCGTGTCGACGGTGGCCTGCGCGTAGATGCGGCAGAGGAACAGTCCGAACGGCGAGACGAGCGAGGGGATCAGCACGCTCCAGTAGGTGTTCGCGATACCCATCTGACTGAAGAGCAGGAACAGCGGGAGAGCGGTCGCGGTGCCGGGCACGAGGACTCCGGCGAGGATGGTGCCGAAGACCAGACGGCTGCCGCGGAACTCGTACTTCGCGAGCGCGTAGCCTCCGGCCGCCGCGAGGTAAGTGGCGAGCAGTGCGCCGACTCCCGCGTAGAGGACGGAATTGAGGAACCAGCGGACGAAGATGCCGTCGCCGTACGTGAGCACCTGGTTCAGGTTGTCCCAGAGCGCGAAGGTCGGGGCGAACCAGAAGCCGTTGGTGGCGAAGAGGTCCTCGGTGCTCTTGGTCGCCGCGACGACGACCCAGTAGACGGGGACGAGGAAGTAGACGGCGACGAGCACGAGGACCGCGGTGACGATGATCGTCGAGGCGCGGCTGCGTCCGGCCGAGCGGTCGGGCCCCCGGCCGGCCTTCGCAGGACGGTCGGCGGTGACGACTCCGGTGGTCGTGGTCGGCTGGGTCTCGGTGCGGCTCATGACGACCTCCTGTTCGAGATCGAGAGGAACGTGAAGGAGAGCAGGAACGCGACCAGCGCGATCAGGACGGCCTGCGCGGCGGCGACGTTGTAGTCGTTGTAGGCGAAGGCGGTGGTGTAGGCGCTGAGGTTCGGCGTGTACTGGCTGTCGATGGCCGGAGCGACGGTCTTGAGCACCTGGGCCTCGGCGAAGAGCTGTAGCGTGCCGATGATCGAGAAGATCGTGGTCAGCACCAGCGCCGGACGGATCAGCGGCAGCTGGATGCTGCGCGCGACGCGCCAGGTGGTGGCGCCGTCGACCTTGGCGGCCTCGTAGAGCTCGACCGGGATCGCCTTCAGCTGGGCGACGATGATCAGCATGTTGTAGCCGGTGTAGCTCCAGAGCGAAATGTTCGCGATCGACCACAGCACCGAGTTCGCGCCGAGGAAGTCGGGCTCGAGCCCCACCACGTTCGCCGCGTCGATGATCGGGCTGAGCCCGGGGACGTACAGAAACGACCACAGGATCGTCGCGATCACTCCCGGCACTCCGTAGGGGAGGAAGTAGGCCGCACGGAAGAAGCCGGGGAACTTCGCCGAGGCCGATTCGAGCATCAGCGCGAGCACCGTGCAGAGCGCGATCATCACCGGCACCTGCACGATGCCGAAGAGGAACATCCGTCCGATGGAGGCGATGAAGTTGCCGTCGGCGAGGGCCTGCGCGTAGTTGTCGAAGCCCGCGAACCCGCTCGTCACTCCTGCCTCGCCGAAGAGACCCGAACGGGTCACCCTCGTGAAGCTGGAACCGACGGCGACCACGATCGGGACGATGAAGGTCAGCACGAACAGGGCGAGGAAGGG
>NZ_LIIN01000150.1 GCF_001634385.1 Rathayibacter tanaceti
GACAACGTCGACCCGACGGGCGCTTCCTGCCGTCGTCGGATCTGCGCGCCCGCTTCGAGGCGATCGGCGTGCGGTCCGACGCCCCCGTCGGCGTCTACTGCGGCTCCGGGGTGACGGCCGCCGCCGACGCCGTCGCGCTGACCCTCGCCGGATTCGCGCCCCGCCTGTACCCCGGCTCCTGGTCGCAGTGGTCGAACACCCCCGGCCGCCCCGTCGCGACGGCCCGTCCGCGTAGGCGCGACGCCCCCCCCCCGATTCCTCACACGTTGCGGTAGTCGCGTCGACTACCGCACCGTGTCGGGGGCGCTCAGGTCCGCCCGACCGCCCTCTGCCGCCACGTCCCCTTCGAGTACGCAGGAGTGGTCGTACTCGACGTTCGAGTACGACGACGTCTGGAGTCTCGCGCCGGCGAGGGTGTCAGGTCGGAGAGGTGCGCGCTTCAGCCCAGGCGGGAGTGCTCGCCGAGGTGGTGCCAGGTGCGGTTGTGGTAGACGAGCGGAGCGGTCGTGTCCGAGTCCTCCGGCACATGCGCCTCGAGCGCGTGCACCGCGACGATCGTCGATGATCCCGCCTCCATGCGGTTGATGACGGTCCCGCGGATCCACGCGGCCGCTCCCGGGAAGTACGGTTCGCCCGTGGGCAGTCGCGACCAGAGCGACGTGTCGGCGAAGCGGTCGATGCCACTGGTCGAGCCCAGTCGCGCCAGGTCGAGCTGCTCGGCGCCCAGCAGGTGCACGACGAGCGTCTCCGAGGCCTGGATCGCGGGCGAGCTCGACGACGCCGATGACAGCGAGAACACGAAGAGCGGAGGCTCGGCGCTCACGGAGAAGACGGACGTCGCGGTCAGGGCGACGGGGCCGGTCCCCGGGTCCGCCGTGATCAGCGCGACTCCGGCGGCGTGGTTGCGGAACGCCAGCTTGAACTCCTCCGGCGAGAGCCCCGCGAAGGCGTGCTGCTCGGTATCGGCGCTGGTGGCGAGGTTCTCGCGGCTCATCGGGGGCTCCTGATCGATCGAGGGTGCGGCGCGGGCGTCGTCCGCCGTCGCGCCGCAGCGCGGCCCCTCCAGCCTGTCGCACCGCTCGGGGGAGGGGCGCCCCATTGCGGAGTATGACGCCGACACCTCCGCTGATGCCGACTCCGCGCCGCCCCGCCTCGTCGTCACCGTCCCCTTCCGGTCCGCAGGGGATCCCTCCGCGGGATGGCGCGCCGCGATTCCGCCTCACAGCACTCGGAACATCGTGCGGATCACCCCCTCGACCCCGCCCGAGCGCAACCCGTCGCCCCACGTCTCCGACGCGTGCACACTCGGGGGCATGGCCCACCGTCCGCGCACCTCCGCCGCACGTCCCGAGAGCAAGACCTGCGCCTCCTGTGGCCGCGAGATCCAGTGGCGCGCGAAGTGGACGCGCGACTGGGACGAGGTCCGCTACTGCTCCGACGCCTGCCGTCGCCGCGGGGTCGGCCCGGAGGAGGCGCGTCTCGAGGACGAGATCCGCTCGCTCCTGCTCGCCCGTGCCGCCTCCTCCACCGCCTGCCCGTCCGAGGTCGCCCGCCGCGTGGGCGGGGAGGAGTGGCGTCCGCTGATGGAGCCGGTCCGCCGCGCCGCGCGCCGTCTGGTCGACCGGGGCGAGATCGACATCGTGCAGGGTGGCCAGGTAATCGATCCCTCGCGTGCCAAGGGCCCGATCCGGCTGCGCAGGCGGCCCGGCGGCCCCCTGTCGCCCGGCGGCAGTGCGGGCTAGCCTCAGCAGATGCCCAGCAGCGACGCCGTCGTCCTCACCGTCCCCGGACCGCACGGCGATCGGGAGGTGCGGCTCTCCAGTCCCGGACGCGTCCTCTTCCCCGAGTCGGGCATCACCAAGCGCGACGTCGCCGAGTACCTCGTCGAGGTCGGTGAGGCGTTCGTCGCGGCGAACGGCTCCCGCCCCGTCTCGCTCCAGCGCTTCTCCTCCGGGATCGAGGGCGCGCAGTTCTTCTCGAAGAACCCGCCCCAGGGTGCGCCGGAGTACGTGCGCTCCGTTCCCGTCACTTACCCGAGCGGGCGCGTGCATCCGCAGCTCGTCATCGACGAGCCGGCCGCCGCAGTCTGGGCGGCGCAGATGAACACCGTCGTGTTCCATCCGTGGGCCTCCCGCGCGGAGGCGCCCGACCTGCCCGACCAGCTCCGCATCGACCTCGACCCTCAGCCCGGCACCGATGTCGCCGACGCCGTCGTCGCGGCGCACGCCCTCCGCGACGTTCTGCGCGAGGCCGGGCTCGAGTCCTTCGTGAAGACCTCCGGGAACCGCGGACTGCACGTCTTCGCGCCAATCATCGCCGAGCACGAGTTCCTCGACGTGCGGCACGCGGTCATCGCCGCGGCGCGCGAGCTCGAGCGGCGGATGCCCGCGCAGGTCACGACCGCGTGGTGGAAGGAGGAGCGCGGCGAGCGGATCTTCGTCGACTTCAACCAGGCGAACCGCGATCGCACCATGGCCGGCGCCTACAGCCCGCGACCCCTCGCGCACGCTCCGGTCTCGACTCCGCTGGAGTGGGACGAACTCGACGGCGTCGATCCGCGGGAGTTCACCGTCCGCACGGTTCCAGCGCGGCTGGGTGAGCGGGGCGACCCGTGGGCTCGGATGCACGAATCGCCCGGGCGTCTCGACGTGTTGCTCGGCTGGTGGGAGCGCGACCTCGCCGACGGGCACGGCGAGCTTCCGTTCCCGCCCGACTTCCCCAAGATGCCGGGGGAGCCGCCCCGCGTGCAGCCGAGTCGCGCGAAGAAGGCCTGACCGACCGCTCAGCCCAGCACGTCGCCGAGGTCGTACGCGGTCGGCTGCTCCAGCTGTTCCAGCGTGCACGAGCGTGCGTCGCGGTCCGGCCGCCAGCGCTCGAACTGCACGGTGTGCCGGAATCGGGCGCCCTCGCGCTGGTCGTAGCGCACCTCCAGCACCCGCTCGGGCCGCAGGCGCACGAAGGATCTGTCTCGGCCCGCCGAGAAGCGGCTCCGCTCGCCGTCGCCGCGCACCGCGTCTCCGGCGTCGTCGCGCTCGACCGCCTCTGTCAGCTCCTCGACGAGCCGCACCCGCCGCTCATCGCTGAAGGCGGAGGCTCCGCCCACCTGGCGCAGCTCGCCGTCGTCGCCGTAGAGCCCGAGCAGGATCGACCCCACGCCCGGCTGGGAGGTGTGCTCGCGGTAGCCGATCGCGACCACCTCGGCCGTGCGGTGGTGCTTGACCTTCAGCATCGTGCGCTTGCCGGGCGCGTAGGGCGCGGCGAGGGGCTTCGCGACGACTCCGTCCAGTCCCGCTCCCTCGAAGCGCTCGAGCCAGTCGCGCGCGAGCGCGTCGTCGGCCGTCGTGCGTCCGAGGTGGAGCGGATGCGGCAGACCCGTCAGCAGCGCGGCGAGCGCCTCCCGCCGCGCCGAGTACGGCTCCTCGAGCAGACTCCGCCCGTCGAGCGCCAGCAGGTCGAACGCGACCAGCATCGCGGGCGTCGTCTCCGCCAGCACCGCGACCCGGCTGGCCGCGGGGTGGATGCGCTGGCTGAGCAGCTCCCAGTCGAGCCGCTGCGCACCCGGGGCGCCGGTCGCGACTACGATCTCGCCGTCGAGGACGCAACCGTCCGGCAGGAGCCGCAGGAACGCCTCGACCAGCTCCGGGAAGTACCGCGTCAACGGCTTCGAGCCGCGGCTGCCGATCCGGCACTCGCCCCCGGCGACCGAGACGATCGCCCGGAAGCCGTCCCACTTCGGCTCGTAGGAGTAGCCGCCGGCGACGGCGTCCTGCGCCGGCACCGCCGCCACCGCCTTGGCGAGCATCGGGGCGAGCGGGAGCGCGAACGGGAGGTCCATGCCCCGATCATCCCCGGACTCGTCGCGGGCCGCACCCCCGTCGCGCGCTCCCGGAGCGCCGTGGGATTCGCAGCCGCCTCGACGGTTCGAGGCGTAGCGTTCCCGCCCATGAGCACCAACTGGAAGCGCTGGACGCCCGTCGCCGTCGTCCCCGCGGTCGTCGTCGCAGCGGCCGTCGCCCTCCCCCTCTCCGCCACTGCCGCGGGAGACCTCCCCGAGAGGTCGGCCGCAGACCTCCTCGCCTTCGTCGCCCAGAGCGAGACGACCGCGTTCTCCGGAGAGATCCAGCAGACCTCCGACCTCGGGCTGCCGGACCTCTCGGGGCTCGCGACCACGGCACCCACCGCAGCCGACGCCTCCGCGACGAACGCCCTGGTCGAGTTCGCCACCGGATCCCACCAGGCGCGCGTCTACGTCGATGCCGAGCAGGGCGTGCGCTTCCAGGTGCTCGACCGCCTCGCCGAGCGCGACGTGATCGCCACCCCCGGCGGGGCGTCTGGGTCTACGACTCGAACGCGAACTCCGCCACGCACGTCCTTCCGCCGGACGGCGCCGCACCCTCCCCGGACGCCCCCGCCGAGCAGGCTCCGGTCGACGGCGTGCTGACTCCCTCGGCCGCCGCTGAGCGCCTGCTCTCCTCGATCGACCCGACCACCTCGGTCGCCGTCGGCTCCGATGTGCGCGTCGCCGGGCGCGACGCCTACGAGCTGGTGCTGACGCCGCGGGACAGCACCACCCTGGTCGGCTCCGCCACCGTCTCGGTCGACGGCGAGACCGGTCTCCCGCTCGGCGTCGCCGTGACCGCCAGGGGCGCGACCGCTCCCGCCTTCAGCATCGCCTACACGAGCATCGACCTCTCCACCCCGGATGCCTCGCTCTTCTCGTTCACGCCGCCTGCGGGCGCCGAAGTGATCGAGCAGGGTGCGCCCGAGCAGGGCACGACCGACGCGCCGACCCCCGCTCCCGATGCTCCCGTCGACACGAACCGCGAAGACGTCACCACGACCGGCACCGGCTGGGGCACGATCGTCGAGCTCCCCGCCGGAGACCCTGGAGCGCTCGGCCCACTCGAGGCCGTCACCACGCCCACCGAGGGCGGCCGGGTGCTCTCGTCCGCACTGGTGACCGTCCTCCTCACCGACGACGGGCGCGTGCTCGCCGGCTCCGTCCCGGTCGAGGCCCTGCGCGACGCGGCTGCCGCTCGGTGACGACGGCCGGGCTCGCCGTCGAGACCCGCGGCCTGACCAAGCGCTTCGGCCGTCAGGAGGCGGTCTCCGCGCTCGATCTCGTGGTTCCGAGCGGAGCCGTCTTCGGCTTCCTCGGGCCCAACGGCTCGGGCAAGACGACGACCATCCGGATGCTGCTCGGGCTGGCCGCGCCCACCGAGGGGACCATCACGGTTCTGGGTTCTGCGATGCCCCGCCGCTCGGCCGAGGTCCTGCCACGGGTCGGCGCCCTCGTCGAAGGCCCGGGCTTCTACCCGTTCCTCACGGGAGTCGCGAACCTGCGCCGCTTCGACGCCGCCGAGCCCGGAACCTCTTCTCGCACGCGCGATGCGCGGGCGACGGAGGCGCTCGCCCGCGTGGGACTCTCGGCCGCCGGTCGCAAGAAAGTCGGCTCCTACTCCCTCGGCATGAAGCAGCGGCTCGGCATTGCCGTCGCCCTGCTTTCCCCGCGCGAGCTGATCGTGCTCGACGAGCCGACCAACGGACTCGATCCGCAGGGAACGCGGGAGGTCCGCTCCCTCGTGCGCGGGTTGAACGAGGACGGCACGACTGTGCTGGTCTCGAGCCACCTCCTCGCCGAGATCGAGCAGATCTGCACGCACGCCGCCGTGATGCGCACGGGCCGTCTGGTCGCGCAGGGCGGCCTCGACGAGCTCCGGGGCGTCGCCGCCTCGGTCGAGCTGGTCACGCCCGATCCCGAGCGCGCCCTCGCCGCCCTCGCCGGCCGCGGCCTCGAGCCGCGCACCGCTCCGGGGCCGCACCCGG
>NZ_LIIN01000151.1 GCF_001634385.1 Rathayibacter tanaceti
GTACTGTCCTGGTTAAACAGCGATGGCCACCCAGGTGTCTGGGTGGCCATCGTGAATGGTGTCCGGCGGTGTCCTACTCTCCCACAGGGTCCCCCCTGCAGTACCATCGGCGCTGAGAGTCTTAGCTTCCGGGTTCGGAATGTGACCGGGCGTTTCCCTCTCGCTATAGCCGCCGTAACCCTCGCGACCGACCCGCACCGAGGCGGGTGGTCAAATCTTGGGGTTACACGTCATGCGTGTCTTCAATTATGTTCCGCACCTTGCAGTGCCGGGGTACCCGTATTCTGGGAACCACAAAGTGGACGCAAGCAATCTTTGACCACTCCTACCAGCCTTCACAACGGTATGAGTGTAATGATTATCAAGTTATCGGCTTATTAGTACCGGTCAGCTCCGACAGTCTTTAGTCCTGTCTTCCACATCCGGCCTATCAACCCAGTCGTCTGGCTGGGAGCCTCTCCCCCGAAGGGATGGAAATCTCATCTCGAAGCCGGCTTCCCGCTTAGATGCTTTCAGCGGTTATCCGTTCCGAACGTAGCTAATCAGCGGTGCTCCTGGCGGAACAACTGACACACCAGAGGTTCGTCCATCCCGGTCCTCTCGTACTAGGGATAGATCTTCTCAAATTTCCTACGCGCGCAGCGGATAGGGACCGAACTGTCTCACGACGTTCTAAACCCAGCTCGCGTACCGCTTTAATGGGCGAACAGCCCAACCCTTGGGACCTACTCCAGCCCCAGGATGCGACGAGCCGACATCGAGGTGCCAAACCATGCCGTCGATATGGACTCTTGGGCAAGATCAGCCTGTTATCCCCGAGGTACCTTTTATCCGTTGAGCGACAGCGCTTCCACAAGCCACTGCCGGATCACTAGTCCCGACTTTCGTCCCTGCTCGACTTGTCAGTCTCACAGTCAAGCTCCCTTGTGCACTTACACTCGACACCTGATTGCCAACCAGGTTGAGGGAACCTTTGGGCGCCTCCGTTACTCTTTAGGAGGCAACCGCCCCAGTTAAACTACCCATCAGGCACTGTCCCTGAACCCGATTAGGGTCCGAAGTTAGATATCCAGAGTGACCAGAGTGGTATTTCAACAATGACTCCACGAACACTAGCGTGCCCACTTCAACGTCTCCCACCTATCCTACACAAGCCACACCGAACACCAATACCAAACTATAGTAAAGGTCACGGGGTCTTTCCGTCCTGCTGCGCGTAACGAGCATCTTTACTCGTAATGCAATTTCGCCGAGTTCGCGGTTGAGACAGCTGGGAAGTCGTTACGCCATTCGTGCAGGTCGGAACTTACCCGACAAGGAATTTCGCTACCTTAGGATGGTTATAGTTACCACCGCCGTTTACTGGGGCTTAAATTCTCAGCTTCGCCTCACGGCTAACCGTTCCTCTTAACCTTCCAGCACCGGGCAGGCGTCAGTCCGTATACATCGTCTTGCGACTTAGCACGGACCTGTGTTTTTAGTAAACAGTCGCTTCCCACTGGTCTCTGCGGCCATCGAACGCTCCCGGAGCAAGTCCGTTCACGCCTCAGGCCCCCCTTCTCCCGAAGTTACGGGGGCATTTTGCCGAGTTCCTTAACCACGATTCTCTCGATCTCCTTGGTATTCTCTACCTGACCACCTGAGTCGGTTTGGGGTACGGGCAGCTAGAACCTCGCGTCGATGCTTTTCTTGGCAGCAGAGGATCACCGATTTCGACTTGCGTCTACCCATCAGATCTCAGGCTCATGAACGACGGATTTGCCTATCGTTCGCCCTACATCCTTAGACCGGGACAACCATCGCCCGGCTCGGCTACCTTCCTGCGTCACACCTGTTAACACGCTAAACGCACCAGCACGGGGTCGTACGCTAGGCCCAACGCTTCACCCCGAAGGGATCCATCACTGGGATTCAGATACTTAGCACTACTGGATTATCTTGGGCGGTTCTTCGCCGGTACGGGAATATCAACCCGTTGTCCATCGACTACGCCTGTCGGCCTCGCCTTAGGTCCCGACTTACCCAGGGAAGATTAGCTTGACCCTGGAACCCTTGGTCTTCCGGAGGACGGGTTTCTCACCCGTCTTTCGCTACTCATGCCTGCATTCTCACTCGTGTGGCGTCCACGGCTGGTTCACACCGCCGCTTCACTCGCCACACGACGCTCTCCTACCCATCAACACGGCTGGACCACGAAGGCCTACCACTAATGTCAATGCCACAACTTCGGTGGCGTGCTTGAGCCCCGTTACATTGTCGGCGCGGAATCACTTGACCAGTGAGCTATTACGCACTCTTTCAAGGGTGGCTGCTTCTAAGCCAACCTCCTGGTTGTCTGTGCAACTCCACATCCTTTCCCACTTAGCACGCGCTTAGGGACCTTAGTTGGTGGTCTGGGTTGTTTCCCTCTCGACTATGAAGCTTATCCCCCACAGTCTCACTGCTGCGCTCTCACTTACCGGCATTCGGAGTTTGGCTGACGTCAGTAAGCTTTTGGGCCCCATCGGCCATCCAGTAGCTCTACCTCCGGCAAGAAACACACAACGCTGCACCTAAATGCATTTCGGAGAGAACCAGCTATCACGAAGTTTGATTGGCCTTTCACCCCTATCCACAGCTCATCCCCTCCATTTTCAACTGAAGTGGGTTCGGTCCTCCACGACGTCTTACCGTCGCTTCAACCTGGCCATGGATAGATCACTTCGCTTCGGGTCTAGACCCTGCGACTACATCGCCCTATTCGGACTCGCTTTCGCTACGGCTGCCCCACACGGGTTAACCTCGCCACAGAGCACTAACTCGCAGGCTCATTCTTCAAAAGGCACGCCGTCACCCCAACAAGGAGGCTCCGACGGTTTGTAAGCAAACGGTTTCAGGTACTATTTCACTCCCCTCCCGGGGTACTTTTCACCTTTCCCTCACGGTACTTGTCCGCTATCGGTCATCTGGGAGTATTTAGGCTTATCAGGTGGTCCTGACAGATTCACACGGGATTTCTCGGGCCCCGTGCTACTTGGGATACTCTCCACGCCATAACACCATTTCGACTACGGGGCTCGCACCCGCTCTGGCCAGGCATTCAAACCTGTTCGTCTATGATGCGCTGTAACGCTCCGTGCTCGGCAGAACACGACGAAAAGTCCCACAACCCCGACCATGCAACCCCTGCCGGGTATCACACATGACTCGGTTTAGCCTCTTCCGCGTTCGCTCGCCACTACTAACGGAATCACTGTTGTTTTCTCTTCCTGTGGGTACTGAGATGTTTCACTTCCCCACGTTCCCTCTACCCGCCCTATATATTCAGGCGGGAGTCACCAGGTCACCACAAAGGGCCTGGCGGGGTTTCCCCATTCGGAAATCCTCGGATCACAGCTCGTTTATCAACTCCCCGAGGCTTATCGCAGATTACGACGTCCTTCTTCGGCTCCAGATGCCAAGGCATTCACCGTTTGCTCTTAAAAACTTGCTAATCACATGAGTTAAGAAACTACAACTCGAAAAGTTGCAGATCCAATGATTTGCACAACCCAGCCCAAAAGCCGAATCATGCGAATCTTGTCGATCCGACACCTGCAAGGGTGACGGATCTAAGATGCTCGCGTCCACTGTGTAGTTCTCAAAATACGGGCGGTACCCCTCCCCCACACACCCAGGCATGAGAAAAGGATCCAGAGAGTCGAGATCCAGCCGCCTTCCGAAGAAGCCAGCAGGCCCGGTCCCTCAGGACCCAACAGCGTGCATGCACCCAACTCCACCCGACCATGCGTTCCCAACCCGAGGCCGTACTAACACGAGACGAATCTCATCAAGCACCTAGTCCAATGTTCCACCCATGAGCAACCAGCGAAGACATTCGCTTCGATCTGGCGCCTGGAACCGACACGCCCCGTAGAGCGCCGTATCCAGATGCTCCTTAGAAAGGAGGTGATCCAGCCGCACCTTCCGGTACGGCTACCTTGTTACGACTTAGTCCTAATCACCGATCCCACCTTCGACAGCTCCCTCCTCACGGTTAGGCCACTGGCTTCGGGTGTTACCGACTTTCATGACTTGACGGGCGGTGTGTACAAGGCCCGGGAACGTATTCACCGCAGCGTTGCTGATCTGCGATTACTAGCGACTCCGACTTCATGAGGTCGAGTTGCAGACCTCAATCCGAACTGAGACCGGCTTTTTGGGATTCGCTCCACCTTACGGTATCGCAGCCCTTTGTACCGGCCATTGTAGCATGCGTGAAGCCCAAGACATAAGGGGCATGATGATTTGACGTCATCCCCACCTTCCTCCGAGTTGACCCCGGCAGTCTCCTATGAGTTCCCACCATAACGTGCTGGCAACATAGAACGAGGGTTGCGCTCGTTGCGGGACTTAACCCAACATCTCACGACACGAGCTGACGACAACCATGCACCACCTGTATACCGACCTTGCGGGGCAACCATCTCTGGAAGTTTCCGGTATATGTCAAGCCTTGGTAAGGTTCTTCGCGTTGCATCGAATTAATCCGCATGCTCCGCCGCTTGTGCGGGCCCCCGTCAATTCCTTTGAGTTTTAGCCTTGCGGCCGTACTCCCCAGGCGGGGAACTTAATGCGTTAGCTGCGACACGGAGACCGTGGAAAGGTCCCCACATCTAGTTCCCAACGTTTACGGCGTGGACTACCAGGGTATCTAATCCTGTTCGCTCCCCACGCTTTCGCTCCTCAGCGTCAGTAACGGCCCAGAGAACTGCCTTCGCCATCGGTGTTCCTCCTGATATCTGCGCATTCCACCGCTACACCAGGAATTCCATTCTCCCCTACCGCACTCTAGTCTGCCCGTACCCACTGCAGGCCCGAGGTTGAGCCTCGGGTTTTCACAGCAGACGCGACAAACCGCCTACGAGCTCTTTACGCCCAATAATTCCGGACAACGCTTGCACCCTACGTATTACCGCGGCTGCTGGCACGTAGTTAGCCGGTGCTTTTTCTGCAGGTACCGTCAAGCCGAAGCCCTTCTTCCCTACTAAAAGAGGTTTACAACCCGAAGGCCGTCATCCCCCACGCGGCGTTGCTGCATCAGGCTTGCGCCCATTGTGCAATATTCCCCACTGCTGCCTCCCGTAGGAGTCTGGGCCGTGTCTCAGTCCCAGTGTGGCCGGTCACCCTCTCAGGCCGGCTACCCGTCGTCGCCTTGGTGAGCCATTACCTCACCAACAAGCTGATAGGCCGCGAGTCCATCCTTGACCGAAAAACTTTCCACCCACACCCGATGCCGGGGCAGGTCGTATCCGGTATTAGACGCCGTTTCCAGCGCTTATCCCAGAGTCAAGGGCAGGTTACTCACGTGTTACTCACCCGTTCGCCACTAATCCACCCAGCAAGCTAGGCTTCATCGTTCGACTTGCATGTGTTAAGCACGCCGCCAGCGTTCGTCCTGAGCCAGGATCAAACTCTCCGTAAAAAAATTACGACCCCCAACCCCGAAGAGAAGGAAAGTCAAGTTTGACCTCCAGCAAATACGACATCCCTCCGACCCGAAAGCCGGAAACTGACATCAATTTCCAAAGGAAACCCAACCAGATCCGAAAACCTGACCAGGATATAAAATTGGCATTGAACATAGTGCACGCTGTTGAGTTCTCAAGAATCGGACACACCCCGCCTCCACACCACAAAAGATGCTTCACAACGAGAGTGATCGAAAAT
>NZ_LIIN01000152.1 GCF_001634385.1 Rathayibacter tanaceti
GCCGAGACGGTGCGCCGCCGCCGCGCCTCCGGTGGGCCCGCCGAGTCGGCCTTCGCGACGCTCGTCGGCCTCGAGCTGCGCCCCCCGGCGCCTCCGGAGGCGCCGCCGATGTGGCGGCCAGTCCACCCGACGCCCGTGGGGCCGGAGGCGCGCGACAGCCTGTGGTCGCACCCCGATCTCCTCCCCGGCTCGGACGACCTGGACGACCCGAGCGCGCTGGTCGCCCGCCTCACCGCGGAGGCCAGCGGCCAGAGCCCGGAGCCCGACGAGATGGACCGCGCTCTGGAAGACCTGCTGAACGGCACGATGCCGGATGCCACGGAGGGCGACTCCGGCGACGAGGGCCCGGACCCGACGGGCGACCGCCCCGTGTGATCGACACCCGGCGCCCCGCCTGTGGACAACTCGCGCGGCGCCGGAGCGATCTCGGCCATGATCGGCCGATGGTCCTGCGACTCGACCCCCGCCTCCCCCTGCTCTGGCGCTCCGCGAACGCGCTGCAGCTCGGCCTCGACCGGCCGCTGGTGATCCTCGACGACGTCGGCTACGCCGAGGAGCTCCTGCTCGACGCTCTGCGCCTCGGGACGAGTGCGGCACGGTCCGGCTGATCGCGACCCGGGCCGGAGCGAGCGACGCCCGCGTCGACGAGGTGCTGGCGGCCCTGCGGCCGGCGCTGCTCAGGACGATCCCAGGCGGCACCGCCTCCGCCGCCGCGCATCGTGGTGGAGGGGGTCGGCGCGGCACCCGACGCCCTGCGGACGCTGCTGCGGAGCGAGGGCTGCGAGCTGCTGCCTGACGACGAGGTCCCCGACCTCGCTGTGCTCATCGCCGACTTCGCGGTCTCCCCCGCCCGCGCCGCGCACTGGCTGGCGGCCGACGTACCGCACCTGGCGGTGGTGTTCGGTGACGAGGCGGTCCGCATCGGCCCCCTGGTCGAGCCGGGAGAGGGACCCTGCCTGCACTGCGCGGAGCGCGACCGGATCGACCTGGACCCGGACCGGGCGCGCCTGGTGATCCAGGTGCTCGGGCGGACGGCTCCCACCCGCACACCCCTGGCCAGCGCCGCGATCGCGGTCGCGACGGCCGACGCGGTGCTGCGACGCCTCCTGACCGGGTGGCGCGGACTGCGCGCCGTCGAGCGTAGCTACAGCGACGCCTCGGGAGCGTTCAAGACGCGGGAGCAGGAACCGCACCCCGACTGCGCGTGCCGAGCTCTTCGAGGAACCGCGACGGTTCCCTCCGAGTGACGCGGCCGACCGTCGAGCGCGCCCACGAGAGCCGGAGTCGCCGCCGCGCGCGGGTGATGCCGACGTACAGGAGCCGCCGCTCCTCATCGACGGCCTCGAGCCCGTTCGCGTAGGAGATGGGCAGCAGGCCCTCGGCGAGACCCATCAGGTGCACCGACTCCCACTCGAGGCCCTTGGCCGAGTGCAGGGTGGCGAGGGTCACGGCCGCCCGATCCGGCTCGTGGTGGCCCTGCTGCCGGGCGATGAGGTCGTCGGTGAACCGGCGGAAGCTCCAGTCGGCCGGCGCCTCGTCGACGAGGCGGGCCAGGGTGTCCAACGACTCCCAGCGGTCGCGCACGGCGCCCGGGGCCGACGGCGGCTCGGCGCTCCAGCCGAGTGAGCGGAGCACGTCGCTCACCGACTTGAACAGCGGCTCGCCGCCGATCGAGACGGACGCGGCGCGCAGCTGCATGACGGCCTGCTTCACCTCGGGCAGGTCGAAGAAGCGCTTGCCGCCTCGCACGTGGGCGCTCACCCCGCGCTCGTGCAGGGCGTGCTCGATCATCGCGGACTGGCTGTTGGTGCGGAACAGCACCGCGATGTCAGAGGGGCGCACTCCCGCGTCGACGTCGGCGGCGACCCGCTCGGCGACTCCCCTGGCCTCGGCGATGTCGTCCGGGTAGGCGTCGATCGCCGGCTCCGGCGCCTCCACCGCCGCGACCGCGTGCAGCGAGAGCGCACCGGGACGTCCGCGCATCAGGCGGTTCGCGGTCTGCACGATCGGCACGGCGGAGCGGTAGTTCTCCTCCAGGCGCACGACCGTCGCGGCGGGCCAGCGCGCCGGGAAGTCGAGGAGGTAGTCGGCGCGCGCTCCGGCGAAAGAGTAGATGGTCTGGCTCGCGTCCCCCACGACGCAGAGATCGCTCCGGTCTCCGAGCCAGAGCTCGAGGAGGCGCTGCTGTAGCGGGGAGACGTCCTGGTACTCGTCGACGACGAAGAAGCGGTACTGCTCGCGCACCTGCATCGCCATCGCCGGCTCCGACTCGAGCATGCCCGCGGTCACGAGCAGGACGTCCTCGAAGTCGATCTGGCGCCGCTGGTCCTTCAGGCCCTCGTACTCGTCGACGAGCGCGACGGTCTGCTCGAGGGTGAGCCTCCCCGGGAGCGCACGGGTCCGAGCGGCGACCGCGTACTGCTCGAGGGAGAGCGCCGAGACCTTCCGCCACTCGATCTCGGCCGACAGATCGCGCAGGGTCGCCGTGTCGAGCCTCAGGCGGAGGCGCTCGGCCGCGTGCGCGAGCAGGCGCGCCTTGCCGTCGAGCAGCGTCGGCATCGTGCCGCCGACCAGCTGGGGCCAGAAGTAGCCGAGCTGCGAGAGCGCGGCGGCGTGGAAGGTGCGGGCCTGCACGCTGCCGGCACCGAGCACCCGCAAGCGCGAGCGCAGTTGGGCCGCCGCACGACTGGTGAAGGTGAGCGCCATGACGCGGGCGGGCGTGTAGACGCCGGTCTCGACTCCGTGCGCGATGCGGTGCGTGATGGTGCGGGTCTTGCCGGTGCCGGCTCCGGCGAGGACGCAGACGGGGCCCAGCAGAGCCTCCGCCGCCTGGCGCTGACCCTGGTCGAGGCCGTCGAGCAGGCTCACGCGATCGGGCCGTTCTCGAGCTCGCCTCCGTACCAGTCCTCGATCATGGCGCGGGCGATCGACGAGCGGCCCGGCAGGAGCACCGAGTCGAGCGAGTCGTGCAGCTGCTCGCGGGTGAACCAGCGGAGCTCGACGATCTCCTCGCCGTCCGGGAGCAGGTCCTCGGGCGACTGGTCCTCGGCGAGACGGGCCGTGAAGCCCACCATGAGGGAGGCGGGGAACGGCCACGGCTGCGAGCCGAGGTAGTGCGGGTCGACGACGCGCAGGCCCGACTCCTCCCCGATCTCGCGGACCACCGCCGCCTCGAGCGACTCGCCGGGCTCGACGAAACCGGCCAGGAGCGAGAAGCGGCCGGTGCCCCAGAGAGCGTTCGCGCCGAGGAGGAGGCGGTCGTCGGCGTCGAGGACGCAGACGATGATCGCCGGATCGGTGCGCGGGAAGACCTGACTGCCGTCGGTCGATGCGCGCCGCACCCAGCCGCCCTGCTCGACGACGGTCGGTTCTCCGGTGCGGGGCGAGTAGCCGTGGGAGGCGTGCCAGTTGACCACGGCCAGCGCCTCGGTGAAGAGACCCGCGTCGCGGTCGCTCAGGCGCTCGGCGATCGGACGGAGGCCGCTCCAGAGCTCCTCATCGGGCTCGAGCTCGGCGGCGGCCGCATCGGTGAGCACGGTCGCGACGACGGGGGTGCCCGCAGGCTCGCCCGGGGCGTCGACCGTCGTGCGGCCGAGGTAGACGCGGAGGGTGCCCGCGGTGACCTCGGCGGTCGTCCGGAGCGCGAGCCGGTCGGCGGCGATCAGGGTGCGGTCGCGGTGCAGCGGCAGCACGCGGGTGGCAGGGTCGGCGAGCAGCTCGTCGAAGAGCGCCGGCCGGGCGCGGCCGACGTGGTCGCGGTCGACGGCCTGCCGCGAGAGCGGGAGGCGATCGGCGAAGGGCAGTGACATCCGGGGCTCATTTCATGACGGAGCCGCGAGGACCGCTGTCACGGGCCCTCGACGGCATCGGCGGGACAGCGCGTGGCGGCGGGCCGGCCGGGCACGAGCCGCCTACCCTGGAAACCATGGCCAGATCCCACCTCACTCTAGCCGCGCTGGCCACCTCGGCCGTCGAGGGCCTCGACGTCCGCACCGCGCGACCCTTCACCTCCTCGACGCACGGCGACTTCGACTCCGCGATGGTCACGACGCGCGACGGAGCCCGCCTCCTGGTGCGCGTCCCGACCTCACCGCTGGCCGAGCAGGAGCAGCTCGGCGACCTCGTCGCGCTGCGGGCGCTGTCCGCCGGCATCCGCAGCCGCCTGCCCTTCGACCTGCAGGAGAGCATCGGGCAGACTCCCTTCGACGGCACCCGCGCCGTGGTCTACGAGTACCTCGAGGGCGAGCGGGTGCTCCTCGACGACATCGCGCCGCAGAGCGGTCTCGCCGACTCGATCGGCCGGGCGATCGGGGCGATCCACTCGCTGCCCGCCTCGTTCGTCCAGGAGGCGGGACTGCCTCTCGCGACAGCCCGTGACAGCGTCAACGAGACGGTCGCGGTCATCGAGCGCGCCGCCGACACCGGGCACGTCCCCGCCGCTCTCGTCGCCCGGTGGGAGTCGGCCTCGTCGGACGAGGCGCTCTGGCAGTTCGACCCGACGGTGGTCAACGGCTCGATGACCGCCGACTCGTTCCTGCGCTCGGGCGACGTCGTCTCCGCCGTCCTCGGGTGGGCGGCCCTCCGGGTCGGCGACCCGGCACGCGACCTGCACTGGCTGCTCAGTGCCCCCGGCTCCGCGACGGCGCTCTCGGCCTACTCCCGGATGCGCGCGGGCGCGGTCGATCGCACGATCCGCCAGCGCGCCCAGCTCTACGCCGAGCTCGAGCTCGCGCGCTGGCTGCTGCACGGCACCGGCACCGACGACTCCGCGATCGTCGACGACGCGGTCGCGATGCTCGACACCCTGGTCGACAGCGTGCTCGGCGATCTCTCGGCGCCGCTCTCGAGCGACACCGGCCCGGTGCTCGAGGTCTCGGAGGTCGAGGAGCTGCTGAACCGCACCCCGGGGGCCCGAACCGGCTCCTCCGCTCACGGCCGCGGGCTCGCCCCCGTCGCCGAGGAGAGCGACTCCGCCAGCTCCCGCTCGGAGTAGAAGCGCTCGGGTCGCAGCACGAGGTCGTCGGCGACGAAGAAGAACACGGCGTCGACGCTCTCGAGCGGCACCCCTCGCCAGCGGGAGTAGGCGAGGCGGTAGAGCGCGAGCTGGAACTGCTTGAGCTCGAGGTCGGCGGCATCCCTCGGCGCTCTGCCGGTCTTCCAGTCGACGATCTGCACGCCGTCCTCCGTCGCGTACACCGCGTCGAGCTTGCAGACCACCACGTGACCGGCGAGCTGGAGGTGGATCTCGATCTCGACGGCCTCGGGTCGGCGGTCGGCCCACTCCGACCGCTCGAAGGTCTCGATCAGGGCGTCGAGGCGCTCCTGCTCGACACTCGTCGGGCCGGAGTCGTCGAACTCGTCGGGGAAGGTGTCGACCGCCTCCGCCCCGCCCTGGATCCCGAAGCGGTTCTCGACCCAGGAGTGGAACGTGGTGCCGAGGCGGGTCTGCCGGTAGGGCCGCTCCGGCATGGGTCGCCGCAGCTGCGCCGAGACCGCGTCGGGAGCGCTCACGATGTCCTTGAAGCGCGACGCCGGGATGCGGGCGGGCAGGGCCGGTCGTTCGCCGCCGGCGAGGCGCTCCGCCCGTTCGGCGAGCAACAGGCGGATGTCG
>NZ_LIIN01000153.1 GCF_001634385.1 Rathayibacter tanaceti
GGCCGGACATCGCCGAGCGTCTGCCGGAGGTGGCCGATCCCGGCGACGGGCAGGTGCCGCAGCGGCGCGACCGGCGCGTCCGGCGACGCGCGGGCGGTCCACTCCTGGAGGCCCGCCATCACCTCGCGCAGCAGCTCGTCGACCTGCCGGTCCCGCGCCGGATCATGGGTGCGCACCTGGCCGGTGATGACGTGGGAGGCGCGCCGCTGGGCGGTCAGCACCTCCTGCACACCCAGCTCCACCCGGCGCCCGATGGCGCTGAGCTCCGCACGCTGGGCGGGGTCCATCAGGCGCGAGAAGGGCTGGACGAGAACCGTGTGCAGTTGGTCGGTGAGGGCGTCGATCCGCTCGGGGTCGCCGAGCAGCCGCAGCGCGCCGGCGAAGGCCCGCCCCTCGCTCGTGGCCTGCATCACGTGCTGTCCGCGCTCGAGGTACTCGCGGAGCACCTCGCCGGTCGGGCGCACGTCGCGGCGCAGGTCGGCGACCACGTCGCGCTGCATCGCCTTGATCGACTCGGCGACCCTCGCGAAGTCCGCCGGCAGTTCACGCGCCAGGTGCACGACGTTCTCGGCCTCCTCGAGCAGCTGCTCGTCGTCGGTCGGCTCGATCCCGGCGCCCTCCTCGAGCGCCGCGATCTCACCGTCCAGGCGCGCCCGCTCCTCGCGGAGGCGCGCCAGGCGGGCCTCCGGGTCGGGCTCGACGTCGGCGGCGAGGCGCTCGACCGCCTCCAACAGCGTGCGCACCCGCGAGTTCGACACGCGGGTGCGACCGCCTCCGGTGCGCCCCGTGATCTCGAGCGCGCTGACGGCGTGGGCGCTGAGGCGGTACACCTCCGCTTCGCCCTCGATCTGCGGCACCAGCCAGCCGACGCGCACCCAGTAGCGGCACACGTCGCGGGCCGTCCCGGTCGGCAGAGCCCGCTCGCCCTCGTCGTAGCCGGCCGAGCGCAGCTCCTCCAGCAGCTCGCCGACCTCGGCGTGCGCGTCGGCGACGGCGACCACCTGCCGGTCGACGGTGAACACGAGCGAGAGGGCGGCGACGACGAAGGGGGCGTAGCGGCCGTGCAGGAGATCGAGCGTCGGGGTCCGGAACGCGCCGAGCGAGCGCAGGTAGGCGGCCTCGGCGCGAGAGTTCGACATCGCCCTCCAGGATAGGCGGCGGGCCGGAGGCGCGCGGACGGCGCACGCCAGCGCTGCGCCGAGCGTGACGCACGGGACGCTGGAGTGTCAGCGACCGCCCTCGATCCACCGCGCGACGAGACCGCCGAAGACCTCCCAATTGGCCGCACGCCCGAGACCAGCGTGGTCGAGGTCGACCGGATCGACACGCAGCCGCCCGTCGATGCGCGCCCGCCACTCGGCATCGCGCCGCGCCGCCGTGTCGGCTCCGACACCCCGCGTCGCCGCCACCAGCAGCGTGTCGGTGTGCGCCGAGACCGTGAGCGGGGGGATCGACAGCCGCAGATGACGCGCGAACGTCGCGATCAGGCGCTCCCGCGCCTCGGCATCGAGGTCGGCCAGCACGGGATCGTCGGCGATGCTGCGCACGAAGCCGGCGACCTGCTCGTCGACCGACGCGTCGGTCTCATCGCCGGCGCCGTCCGCGTAGGCGTCGAGAAGGACGATCGATGCCACCTCGTCGCCGAGCCGAGCGGCGATGACGTGCGCGAGCTGCCCGCCGAACGACCACCCGAGCAGGTGGTACGGCCCGTGCGGACGGACGGCGCGGATCCGCTCGATCTGGTCGGTGACGATGGCCTCCACCGACGTCAGCTCGGGGCCACCCGACAACGCCGGATCCTGCAGCGCGTAGACCGCGTAGCCGGAGTCGAGGTGCCGACAGAGACCGGCGTACGCCCACCCCAGGCCGCCGGCGGGCTGCAGGCAGAAGACCGCCGGGCCCTCGGCGTCGCGCAGGCGCAGAACGGGGGCGAACATCGTCTCGCTGCGCTCGCCCGCCGCCGCGCGCGCGAGGCCCGCGACGGTCGGCGCCCCGTACAGGTCGCGCACGCTCAGGTCGAGGCCCGCCGATGACCGCAGTCGCGAGACGACGCGCACAGCGAGCAGCGAGTGACCGCCGAGCAGGAAGAAGTCGTCGTCGCGGCCCACCTCTCGAGTCCCAGCACCTCCGCCATCGCGTCGGCGATCAAGTACTCGACGTCGCCGATCGGGCGCTGCCTCTCGACGGGCTCGCGCACGGGTTCAGGCAGGGCGCGCACGTCGAGCTTGCCGTTGACGTTCAGCGGCAGCTCGTCGACGGCGGTTACCGTAGCGGGCACGAGATAGTCCGGTAGCCGCGACCGCAGGGCGGCGGTGATCTCGGCGGCCGAGACCGGAGCCCCGTCGGGCACGACGTACGCCGCGAGCTCGGTCCCGTGCGGACTGCGCACGGGCACGACCGCGGCCCGCCGGACCCCGCTGAGCGCGACGAGCGCCGAGGCGATCTCCGCGGGCTCGACGCGGTGCCCACGGATCTTGACCTGGTCGTCGCTGCGCCCGAGGTAGGTGATCAGACCGTCTGAACCGACCATCGCGAGGTCACCCGTGCGGTACATCCGCTGTCCCGGCATCCCGAACGGATCGGCGACGAAACGCTCTGCCGTCAGGTCGCTGCGGCCCAGGTAGCCGCGGGCGAGGCCGACGCCCGACAGGTACAGCTCGCCCGGCACGCCCGGCCGCACCGGGCGGAGGCCGTCGTCGAGCACACGCGCGACCGTTCCCGTGATCGGGCGGCCGACGGTCGACGTGGGGCGCTCGTCGACGTCGGCGCCGAGCGCGTTGATCGTGTACTCGGTCGGGCCGTACAGGTTGTAGCCGTGGACGCCGGGGGCGTCGCGCAGGGCCGTCCACAGAGCGTCGGGCACGGCTTCTCCGCCGAGCGAGACGAAGACGACGCCCGGCCCGTCGACGATGGGGTCGGCGCAGCGTTCGCGAGCGAGCAGCCCCTCGTCGACCAGGACGGCGCCGTAGCTCGGAGTCACATCGAACCCGTCGATCCGGTGGTCGTCGAAGTACGCCAGGAGCGCCCGCGGGTCACGGCGCATGTCGTCGTCGATCACGTGGACGCTGTGGCCTTCGAGCAGCCACAGCAGCTGCTCCCACGAGGCGTCGAAAGCGAACGACGTGGTGTGCGCGATCGCGAGGCGTCGCCTGCCTGCGGCGGCCACCACGGGCGAGAAGATCTCGGCGCGGTGGTTGACGAACATGTTGGTGAGCCCGCGGTAGGGCACCGCGACCCCCTTGGGCTTTCCCGTCGACCCCGACGTGAAGATCACGTACGCGAGGGCGTCGAGCGCGCGCTCGGGCTCGACGAGCGGGCCTCCTCCCGCCGCATCGGGCGGCACCACGCGAACGCCAGAGGGCACCGCGACGGCGAACGCGTCGTCGGCGACGACGACCGCAGGGTCGGCCTCCCGCAGAATGTCGGCCACGCGGGTCGGCGGCAGCGTGGGGTCGATCGGCACGTAGGCCGCGTGGGCGGCGAACACGGCGAACAGCGCGACGATCATGCGCGCATCCCGCGGGAGGTAGAGCGCCACACGCGACTCGGGCCCGATCCCCCGCTCCTGCAGGGCGGTCGCCAGACGCGTGGCGCGGTGGACGAGCTCGGCGAAGGTCCAGCGCACGGGTCCCGCGACGATGGCGAGACCGTCGGGATCGACGAGCGCACGCTGCACGAGCAGCTGCCACACCGTCGCGTCGAGCAGCGCCGCGTCGTCGTCGCTCGGCGTCGCCCCCTCGAGAGCGGCCGCGCCGGTGACGCCCTGGTCGCCGACATCGAGCGCGGCGAGCGCGCCGGTGTGATCGGCGAGTCCCTCAAGCGCCCGCACGAACGCGGAGACGAGGCGCTCGGTCGCGGCATCGGCATCGGCATCACTGGGCCACGAGCCCGGGCGCGACAGGACACGGATGCGCGCACCCGCGCGCTCGTCGCCCGGGTTCACCACGATGGTGAGCGGGTAGTGCGTCGCGTCGCGGACCGTCTGCGCACGGTGACGCAGGGCGCCGTCAGGACCGAGCCGCTCGGTGGGCGGGGTGACGGGGATGTTCTGGAAGACGAACAGGGTGTCGAACAGCTCGCGGTGGCCCGATGCCGCGAGGATCTCCGACAGCGGCACGTCGGGGTGGGCGAGCATCACGCGGCGGAACCGCGTCAGGTCGTCGAGGTGGCTCTGCACGTTCGCGCCGGGGCGGACGCGCACGCGCACCGGGACGGTGTTGAACAGCAGCCCGAGCAGGTCGTCGATGCCCGGGATCTCGGGGGGTCGGCCCGAGGTCACCGTGCCGAAGAGGACGTCGGCGCGACCCGTCTCGTGCCGGAGCGCGAGCGCCCAGGCGAGCTCGTACACCGCGCTGAGCGGCGCGCGTGCCGCCGTGCCCGCGTGCCGCAGCCGCGCGGTCAGGGCCACATCGAGCGTCAGCACGCGCTCGGACGAACGTCGGTCGGCGGTGGGAGCGGAGGAGGAAGGAGCGACCAGGAGAGGCCCCTCGACGCCCGCCAGAACGTCGCCCCACGCCGAGCGCGCAGCGGCCCGATCGCGGGCGGTGAGCCAGGAGACGTACGCCGCATACGGCGGCCCCGACCGCTCGATCGCGGATCCGTGACGGGTGTACTCGTCGAGGATGCCGCGCAAGAACCGCCAGATCGACCAGCCGTCGAGGATCGCGTGCTCGACGGTCAGCACCCACGTGTGCTGCTGACCGTCCGGCGCGGTGAGGAGGCCGAACCTCAGCAGCGGTCCGTCGCCGTCGAAGCCGTGCTCGCGCTGCTGCGCGAGGAACCGCTCGCGGTCCTCGCCCGTGCTCACGTCCCACGCGATGTCCGGCGATCGCGGCACGACGAGCACCGTTCGCTCCCCGACGCGGCGGAAATGGCCCGCGACGTGGGGGTGCTGCGCGATGGTGCGCGCGGCCGCCGCGCGCAGTGCCGCCACGTCGAGCGGGCCCGTCAGCTCGGTGATCGTCTGCGAGAGGTAGACATCGGTGTCGCCCGAGAGGTCGCGGTGGAACAGCAGACCCTCCTGGAGGCCGGTCGCCGGGTGCACCGCGGCCAGCGGCCCCGCCGCCCGCTCGATGTCGCGGATCGCCGCGATTCCGACGCCGGCGGTGTCCTCCACCCGCACCTCTGCGGGACGGACGATCGCGGTGAGCGCGCTCGGCGGCCCGTCGGAGACGACGTCCCGCGCCACGGCTGCGGCGATCGCTCCGGCGAGGGCCGCGGCATCCTGGTGCCCCGCCACCGTCAGCAGCCAGCGGTCGTCGGCGAAGCTCGCGGTCACAGCGACCCGGTCCGGGGAGGGCGCGACCGGCCGCTCGGAGACGTGGATGTCGACGTGCACGTCGGGGCGCACCAGGCCGTCGAAGACCCCCGGGGTGTGCGGGCTGAGCTCGCCGGCGATCGTGAAATCGCGGGCCGCATCGGCCGTGGGCTGGACGATCGCGCCGTCATCGCGGACGAACACCGGGAAAACGCGTCGCCGGACGCCGACCGCCGCGGCGCGGGCGGGGTCGTCACGATCCGGCTCGCCGACCATGGCGAGGACAGGGCCGCGCCCGACCTCGGCCAGGCCCGACAGCACGGCGGTGCGGAACGCGATC
>NZ_LIIN01000154.1 GCF_001634385.1 Rathayibacter tanaceti
CGCGAACGCCGCCCGCCGCGGCGCGCTCGATCGCCCTCGCCGCCCTCGTCGCGGGCTCCGCCCTCCTCGCGGGGTGTACCACCGCTGCCACCCCACGGCCCGACACGACGGCCGCCTCCTCCCCGTCGCCGACGCCCGTCGGCGACACCGCGCTCCTGCGGCAGATGGACTCGCAGGTCGCCGCGGTCTACTCCGACCGCAGGCCGGCGGGGACCTTCATCGGGTCTGCGAGCGCTACGGAGAGGCTGCCCGCACCCGGTGAGGGCGCTGCCTCGAAGGTCGTCCTCGCTCTGCGCTGCACCGGGAGCGGCGAGTACTCGATCACCGTTCGGCAGGACCGGCCGAACACGGTGGGGGCGACCTGTGGCGACGACGGTTCGGGCATCGCCGCCGTCCCGCTCTCGAACCCCGGGCAGCCGACCGTCCTCGATGTCTCGGTGCCCGAGGGCAGCGACTACTGGCTCACCACGTACTACACAAGCCAGTGAGGGGATGCGTCGCCTGACGATCCTCCCGCACCTCCACCACGGGTCGCCCCTGCGGCGTAGCGTGGACGAGGTGATGCGCCCGACGATCCAGACCCTCGGCCAGCTCCGTGCCTCCGGCCACGTGCAGAAGAGCCTCCGCACCGAGATCCGCGACAACCTGCTCGACGCCCTGCGGGAGGGCCGCGACCCCTGGCCGGGTCTGCACGGCTTCGCCGAGACCGTGATCCCGCAGGTCGAGCGCGCGGTCATCGCCGGTCACGACATCGTCCTGCTGGGCGAGCGGGGACAGGGCAAGACCCGCCTCCTGCGCACCCTCGTCGGCCTGCTCGACGAGTGGACGCCGGTGATCGAGGGCTCGGAGCTGGGCGAGCACCCGTACGAGCCGATCAGCACCGTGAGCCTGCGGCGCGCGCAGGAGCTCGGCGATGACCTCCCGGTCGCCTGGCGGCCGCGCGAGGAGCGCTACGTCGAGAAGCTGGCCACCCCGGACACCAGCGTGGCCGACCTCATCGGCGACGTCGATCCGATGAAGGTGGCCGAGGGTCGCAGCCTCGGCGACCCCGAGACCATCCACTTCGGCCTCATCCCGCGCAGCCACCGCGGCATCGTTGCGATCAACGAGCTGCCGGACCTCGCCGAGCGCATCCAGGTCGCGATGCTCAACGTGATGGAGGAGCGCGACATCCAGATCCGCGGCTACGTCCTCCGCCTCCCGCTCGACGTGCTCGTCGTCGCCAGCGCGAACCCCGAGGACTACACGAACCGCGGCCGCATCATCACGCCGCTCAAAGACCGCTTCGGGGCCGAGATCCGCACCCACTACCCCACGGCGCTCGTCGACGAGATCGCCGTGATCCGTCAGGAGGCGGACCTCGTCGCGACCGTCCCCGACGCGCTCATCGAGATCCTCGCCCGCTTCACCCGGGCCCTGCGCGAGTCGAGCTCCGTCGACCAGCGCAGCGGAGTGAGCGCCCGCTTCGCCATCGCCGGCGCCGAGACCATCGCCGCCGCGGCCCTGCACCGCGCCACGCGCCGCGGCGAGAAGGAGGCGGTCGCCCGTCCCATCGACCTCGAGACCGCTGTCGACGTGCTCGGCGGCAAGATCGAGTTCGAGTCGGGTGAGGAGGGCCGCGAGGACGAGGTCCTCGACCACCTCCTCCGGCAGGCCACCGCAGAGACGGTGCGCGCCCACCTGCGCGGCATCGACCTCGGCCCGCTCGTCGAGGCGGTCGAGAACGGAGCGATGATCACCACCGGTGAGCAGGTCACGGCGCGCGAGTTCCTCGCGGGCCTGCCCCTGCTGGGCGAGGCCCGCGTCTACGACGAGGTCGCCGAGCGGCTGGGCGCTGTGGGTGACGGGCGCCGGGCCGGAGCCGTCGAGCTCGCCCTCGAGGGCCTCTACCTCTCGCGCAAGCTGAGCAAGGAGACGGGCGGGGGCGAGGCCGTCTATGGCTGACGCTCCCCGGAGCAACCGGCGGCTGAAGCGCGACGCCCGCTACGCGAAGTACGCCGGCGGACCGGACCCGCTCGCGCCTCCCGTCGACCTCTCGGAGGCACTCGACGCGATCGGCGAGGACGTCATGGCGGGCACCTCGCCGGAGCGGGCGCTGCGCGAGTTCCTCCGCCGCGGAGCCCGCGACCGCGACGGGCTCGACGACCTCGCCGCGCGGGTGGCCGAGCGTCGTCGCGAGCTGACGCAGAAGAACAACCTCGACGGCACACTCCGCGAGATCCGCGAGCTGCTCGACCGGGCCGTGCTCGCCGAGCGCAAGCAGCTCGCCCGCGACACGCAGATGGACGACGGCGACCGCGCGCTCGCCGAGATCCAGCTCGACAGCCTCCCTCCCTCGCCCGCCGCGGCCGTCTCTGAGCTCAGCGGGTACCGCTGGCAGAGCCCTGAGGCGCGCGCCGACTTCGAGCGGATCCGCGAACTCCTCGGCCGCGAGATGCTCGACCAGCGGTTCGAGGGGATGAAGCAGGCGCTCGCGAACGCGAGCGACGAGGACCGCGCCGCGATCGACGCGATGCTCCGCGACCTCAACGACCTGCTCGAGGCGCACGCCCGCGGCGAGGACACTCCCGAGCAGTTCGACGCCTTCATGGCGCAGCACGGCGAGTACTTCCCCGAGGGGCCGGAGTCGGTCGACGAGCTGATCGACGCCCTCGCCGCCCGCGCCGCGGCGGCCCAGCGGATGCGCAACTCGATGACCGCCGAGCAGCGAGAGGAGCTCGACGCCCTCGCGCAGCAGGCTTTCGGCAGTCCCGAGCTGATGCAGTCGCTCGGTCGTCTCGACGAGACGCTCCGGGGTCTCCGACCCGGCGAGGACTGGGGCGGCTCCGAGCGGATGGACGGCGAGCAGGGCCTCGGCCTCGGCGACGGCACCGGTGTGTTCCAGGAGCTCGCCGACCTCGACGCCCTCGCCGACCAACTCGCGCAGTCCGACCGCTCCTCCCTCGACGACCTCGACCTCGACCTGCTCGCCCGGCGCCTGGGCGAGGACGCCTCCGTCGACGCGCAGACGCTGAAGCGCCTGGAGCGCGCGCTCCGCGACTCGGGAACGCTGCGCCGCGGCTCCGACGGTCGGCTCGCGCTCAGTCCGAAGGCGATGCGCCAGCTCGGCAGGGCGCTCCTGCGCGACATCGCCGAGACCGTCTCGGGCCGGCAGGGGGCCCGCGACGTTCGGCGCGCAGGTGCCGCCGGTGAGCGCTCAGGAGCGACCCGCGCCTGGGAGTTCGGCGACACCGAGGCCTGGGACATCCCCCGCACCGTGACCAACGCCCTGACCCGCACCGCGGGCGAGGGCCGCCCCGTCGGCTCCGGGGTGCGGATCGAGATCGGCGACGTCGAGGTGCAGGAGACGGAAGCGCGCACGCAGGCCTGCGTCGCGCTGCTCGTCGACACCTCCTTCTCGATGGCGATGGACGGCCGCTGGGTGCCGATGAAGCGCACTGCCCTCGCCCTGCACACCCTGATCAGCAGCCGGTTCCGCGGAGACGTGCTGCAACTGATCGCGTTCGGCCGGCAGGCCGAGGTGATGGACGTCGAGCAGCTGGTCGGCCTCGACGCGGAGTGGGACAAGGGCACCAACCTGCACCACGCGCTCCTGCTGGCGAACCGGCACTTCCGCAAGCATCCGAACGCGCAGCCGGTTCTGCTGATCGTCACCGACGGGGAGCCGACGGCGCACCTCGAACCCGACGGCGGGATCTTCTTCGACTACCCGCCCGACCCGGTGACGATCGCGGTGTCGGTGCGCGAGCTCGACGCCTCCCTGCGCCTCGGCGCGCGCACGACCTTCTTCCGGCTGGGGGAGGACCCGGGCCTGGCCCGCTTCATCGACTCGCTCGCCCGGCGGGTGGGAGGCTCGGTGGTGAATCCGGAGGCGGACGATCTGGGCGCCGCGGTCGTCTCGTCCTACCTCGGCGCTCGGGGCTCAGGATCGGACAGCCGGGCGCCCGGCGACGAGCTGTTCGGGCGCGGCTGGAGCTTCTGAGGGAACCTGCCGTCAACAACGAAGGAAGAATTCGTTTCTTGGGCCCCGAGATCCCCGCGTCCTCGTTGCTCCGGACATGTTCATCCTTCGTTGTTGACGCGACCGGTCAGAACAGCGGCCACGGCACGGCCGGCATGGTGCCGCGGGGTCCCGGGAAGCGCCCGAACGAGCCCAGGCGTTCGCAGCGCTTCGCGAACGCCGCGACCTCCTCCGGGGTCAGCAGCTCCGACAGCGCCGCGCCGAGCGCCCCGTCGAGCCGGCCGCGCAGGGAGGCCAGCGCCGCCAGCTCCTCCTCGAGCAGCGGCTCGCCGATCCACCCCCAGAGCACCGTGCGCAGCTTGTGCTCCGCGTGGAAGGTGAGCCCGTGGTCCACCCCGTAGCGGTGCCCGTCCGGCATCGCGAGCACGTGCCCGCCCTTGCGGTCGGCGTTGTTCGCGACCACGTCGAACACGGCCATCCGGCGCAGCGCCGTCGAGTCCTCGTGCACGAGCGAGATCTCGCGATCCTCCTCGTCGGTACCGTCGAAGACGTGCCGCCACCCGGCGGGCACCGCGGCCGCAGGCACCAGGTCGACGGCGTCCTGCTCGGGGTCGATGTCCTGCCAGAGCTGGACCATGCCCGGCCCGAGCGGCCCGTCGCGGAGCCAGGTGCGCGGCACCACGTTCCAGCCCAGCGCCTCCGAGACGAGGTAGGCGGCCGTCTCGCGCCCGGCGAGCACTCCGTCGGGGAAGTCCCAGAGCGGCTTCTCGCCCGAGATCGGCTTGTAGACGACCGGAGCCTCGCCGATCTGCGCGAGGAAGGTCGCGTTCGAGGCGGTCGTGATCCGTCCCGCCAGTTCGAGCTCGCCGTCGAGCCCGCCCGTGTCGCTCATGCGAGCGGGCAGTCGTGCCCGTCGGGATCCATCGGCTCGCCGCAGCGCGGGCAGAGCGGACGGCCGGCGCCCACCACCTCGAGCGTCCGCTTGGCGAAGGCGCGCGCCGTGCCCACGGGGATCTTCACCTGGAGCATCTCGGTGGGCTCCGGCTCCTCGGCGGAGTCGTCGTCGGCCTCCGTCAGCGGGTACGCCTCGATCACGATCTGCGCCGTCGACGGGTCCCAGCCGAGGCTGAGCCCACCGACGCGGAACTCGGGTTCGACGGGCTGGTCGAGCGGGTCGTTGTCGACGAGTTCGGGAGGCGTCCCCGCGGGAACGCTGACCGGGTTGCCCTGGGCGGTCATCAGCTGGTCGAGGATCTCGTCGATCTTCTCGGCAAGCAGCGCCGACTGCTGCTTCTCGAGGCCGACGCTGACCACGCGAGGTCCGGTCTTGGCCTGGAGGTAGAAGGAGCGCGAGCCGGGCGAGCCGACGGTTCCGACGACGACGCGATCGGGCCAGTCGAATCCGTGGACGATCGGAGGCATGCGACCAGTCTACGAGCGCCGCCTGCTCGGGGGCTGCGTGCTCGCGGCCGCGCGCCGCTACTCGTGCCCCGCGCCCCCGCCGACCGGGGGCGTCCGCCGCCGGAGCCGCC
>NZ_LIIN01000155.1 GCF_001634385.1 Rathayibacter tanaceti
CCGAGCCGCCTCCATCGCCGACGTGCAGGCCGCCCTCCGGCTCGCCTCCGAGTACCGCGTGCCGGTGGTGCCCCGCGGGGCGGGCACCGGACTGGCGGCCGGGGGGAGTGGCCGGCGAGGGCGCCCTCGTCGTTTTCGACCGCCGAGATGGACCGCATCCTCGAGATCTCGCTCGAGGACGAACTCGCCGTCGTCGAGCCGGGAGTCCTCAACCAGGCTCTCTCGGACGCGGTCGCCCCGGACGGACTCGTGTTCTCACCCGACCCGGCGAGCAAGGCGATCTCGAGCATCGGCGGCAACATCGCGACCAACGCCGGCGGTCTACTCTGCGCGAAGTACGGGGTGACCCGCGAGGCGGTGCTCGGGCTCGCTGTCGTCCTCGCCGACGGCCGTCTCCTGCGCACGGGCCGCCGCAGCGTGAAGGGTGTGACCGGCTACGACCTCACCGCACTCCTCACGGGGTCGGAGGGGACCCTCGGGGTCATCGTGGAGGCGACGGTGAGGCTCCGGCCGATCCCGACCGGACGGGTGGTGACTCTTGGGGCCTTCTTCCCGAGCGTCGTCGGCGCAGCCGCTGCCTCCGCCGCGATCACGGCCGCGCGTCTGCGCCCCGCCGTGATGGAGCTGATGGACGAGGCGGCGCTCGCCGCGGTCGGGCGATACACCGGCGCAGCACTGGACCGCGGGCGGGCCTATCTGCTCGTGCAGACCGATGGCGGGGGAGCGGCGGACGAGGCGGAGCGGATCCTGCGCATCGTCACCGCCGCCGGGGGCGACGCCGAGACAACCGAGGACCCGGACGCCGGTGAGGCCCTGCTCGCGGTCCGCCGGGCGTTCCACCCGGCGCTCGAGGCCGAGGGAGAAGTGCTGATCGAGGACGTCTGCGTGCCACGCTCGGCCCTTCCTGCGATGTTCGAGGCGATCCGCGGCATCGAGGCGCGCACGGGCCTGCGCATCCCGACCGTCGCGCACGCGGGCGACGGCAACCTGCATCCCAACTTCGTCCTGCCGGCGGGCGCGACGCGGCGGGCGAGGAGGTCTGGGAGGCGGCGGCCGAGCTGTTCCGCACCGCCGTCGCGCTCGGCGGCACTCTCACCGGTGAGCACGGAGTGGGCCGGCTCAAGCGGCGCTGGCTCGAGGAGGAGGTGGGCGGGGACTCGCTCGCCCTTCAGCGCGGGATCAAGGCCGTCTTCGATCCGCTCGGGATCATGAACCCCGGAGTCGTCTTCTAGAGCGCGATCAGCCCGCCAGCCGTCGGAGGATGGGAGCCGCCATGCGTCGGCGAGGCGGACCACGCCATCGGCGAGCGCGCGCTGGGGCGAGCGGCCCGCCGGCGGATCGGGGAACGTCCGCGTCGGGTCGAACTCGGTGGAGCTCTCGAGCTCACGCGTGAGCACGACCCTGCTCGCCCGCAGCGCCGGGTCGTCCGGGGGCGTGAATCCGCGGCTCTGGTACCACTGCTCGGCCGAGCCCTTCTCGTGCACGAAGAGGGTGCTGCCGGGCCCGCTCTCGGCGCGCAGGGCGATCCGCCCCTCGACCTGCTGGGCGGTGCGGTACTGGTAGTGCTTCAGCCTGATCCTCGTGCTCGCGGGGTGCGCGAGACCGATCGGCCAGACGGCTGACGGTGGCCAGACCGTCCGGGCCAGATGCCGCATGAAACGGATCTCGGAGTGGTTGCAGAGGTACCACGACATCGCCGAGTAGTCGGGGCCCGTCGCCTGCTCACGGGCGACGTCCTCCTCGGTGAGGAAGAACTGGAAGGACGCGCTCAGGACATGGTCCGTCCGCGCGGGCAGGGCCTGGAGGAATTCGCGGGGGTCGTCGAGGTAGAACTCGTCGGCATCGAGGCGGCACCACCAGTCACCCGGCTCGGAGAGGTGCCGGAAGTCGGCGAAGATCTGCTGGCGGAGCGAATCCCGGAAGCGGCCGAGGAACCGGCCCCAGAGCACGACCTTGTCGTCGTCGGCAGCCAGGCGCTCCAGGATCTCCCAGGTGCCGTCGGTGCTGCCGTTGTCCATGACGATCACGAGGTCGGCCCACGCGGTGGCCGCGGTGATGACGTCGGCGACGATGTCGGCCTCGTCTTTCACGGTCATCGCCGCGAAGATCCTCATTGCGCCGATCCGTCCGTCGTGTCCCACGCGTCCATCATGTCCATCCGCTCCTCGCCGTACCGCGGCCGCTCGGGCCCCCCTACGGACAGCTGGTGCAGCGCCCGCGTCGCGGACGAGAGTAGGGCCCCGCGGCTCGCTCGGCGGCGACTGGCGCGTCCGAGGCGCGTCACCGGAGGACCGCCGAGGCCGCGAGAGCGGTCGTCGCGGCAGACATCAGCCCGTACAGGATCGTCTCCCGCCGTGATCCGGCGGAGCCGAGCAGAGGGAGCGCACTGTAGCCGCCGGAGGTCCAGAAGCACCGCAGCGGTGTGCGCCGCAGACGGTGCGGCAGGCGTACCCGCAGTGGCCACAGCCAGTTGACGCCTTCCGTGGTGAGCGCATCACCGGCGACGTGCACCACGTAGCCCAGCGTCGCGGCGACGCGCAGCCACGTCCACGTCCCGTCGGCGAGAACGATCAGGAGGATCGTCACCACGCTCGCTCCTGCCCAGGCGACCGGCCACGAGGGTGCCGCTCGGATCGCCTTCGCCGCGAACGCGAGCGCGGGGAGGGTCAGCAGCGCGGCCAGCGAGACGGGTTCGACTCCGGGCAGGGCGAGGCGCACCTGGGTCAGCAGTGGGACGACGCACCAGACGACGGCGATCGCGAGCAGGGAGTGCATCCCGTGCCGGTGGCCGCCGCTCATGCGGCCCGCCGTGGCCGTGAGGAGGGAGCGCCCGGCGCCGAGCGGGACACGGTCGCGCGGGCGTGGTCCGCGTCGGGCACCAGCGCCCAGCCCGCCGTGACTCCGAGCCCGATGAGGCGCAGGTCGAGCGGGAGAGCATCGAGGCCGAGCGGCTCGGCGATCGCCGGGACCGAGGTGGTGAGGGCCCAGGCCAGCGCACCCGAGACGGCGTGCGAGCGGCCCATCATCGCTCAGAGGCTCCTTCTGCTCCAGGCTGAGGGAGTGGGCGATACCGGACTCGAACCGATGACCTCTTCCGTGTGAAGGAAGCGCGCTACCAACTGCGCCAATCGCCCAGGGGGACGTACTGGACGACCCGAACAATGATCGTAGCGGATCCGCGGGGTCCGGACGCACCGTGGCGGAGCGCCACGCCCGGGTGAACGGACGGCGACCGGTCGGTTTGGTGCGGAAAGACGCCGAACGTCCGTCACCCCGATGCGGTCCGCCGTCGTTCGATTTGGAATCTCACCGTCTCGTCGTATACATTCTTCTAGGTCGAGCCGGGCAGCGAAAGCGTCGGCGAGACCGGTAAGGCCGGTGGCACGGCTCGACCGAAGCAGCACGACAGACATGCGGATGTGGCGCAGCGGTAGCGCATCACCTTGCCAAGGTGAGGGTCGCGAGTTCGAATCTCGTCATCCGCTCGAACACCGGTCTCCGGACCGGCGTCATCGGGACGGCACCCCTGGGTGTGTCCCATCCGGTGGGCCTCAGGTCCGCCGACACCGAAACCCGTACACGGTGGATTGGCCGAGAGGCGAGGCAGCGGCCTGCAAAGCCGTATACACGGGTTCGAATCCCGTATCCACCTCGATCGTTCATCGAACGAGGCGCTCCTCACGGAGCAGCGGGCGATTGGCGCAGCGGTAGCGCGCTTCCCTGACACGGAAGAGGTCACTGGTTCGATCCCAGTATCGCCCACAGATCGAGTATCGCCCACAGACGAGGACCCCAGCTGCGGCCGGGGGTCCTCGTCTGTGGGCGGTCGTGCCCGCCGCGCGGAGCGGCGGCCCGTCGCCGTGCGCCACGCCTTCGCGGCATGACGCTAGCCTCGAGGAGTGCCCGCTCCGATCCCTGTCGACGACGACGGCACGGTTCTGCGCCTCGTCGCCCGTGACGACGGGCCGGCCCTCGCCGCCGCCTACCGGCGCAACCGCCGTCACCTCGCCCCGTGGGAGCCCACCCGGTCGCCCCGCTTCTTCGAGGCCGGTGGGCAGAGCGACGCGGTGGCCGATGCCCTGTTCGCCCACCGCTCCGGCAGCAGCCTCCCGCTCGTCCTCGAGCGCGACGGACGGATCGTCGGACGGGTCACCGTGGCGAACATCGTCCGCGGCGCCTTCGACAGTGCAGACCTCGGCTATTGGCTCGACGATTCGCTCCAGGGCAGGGGCCTGATGACACGCGCGGTCGGGGCCGCCCTCCTCCTCGCCCGTGACGATCTGCGTCTGCACCGGGTGCAGGCCGGCACGCTCGTCCACAACGTCGGTTCGCAGACCGTGCTCCTGCGCAACGGCTTCGAGCGGATCGGCGTCGCCCGTCGCTACCTGCGCATCGCCGGCGACTGGCAGGACCACGTGCTGTTCCAGGCGCTGCTCGAGGATCGGCCGCTCCAGCCCCCGACGATCCCGCTCGTCTCAGGTGAGCGGCGCCGGGATCGGCCCGGCACTCCGAGCGGAAGGAAGGCGCCATGACCACGCGGCAGATCGGTGGACGCGAGTTCGATTTCGAGCGGCAGGTGGCCGTGATGGCGGTCGTCAACCGCACTCCCGACTCCTTCTACGACAAGGGTGCGACGTTCGTGCTCGAGAGCGCGGTCGCGGCCGCCGTGCGTGCCGCCGATCAGGGTGCCGACTGGGTCGACATCGGTGGTGTCCCGTTCGGCCGCGGCCCCGCTGTCTCTCTGCAGGAGGAGCTGGACCGCGTCGTGCCGGTGGTCGCGGGCATCGCCGAGCGGAGCGACGTGGTGATCTCGGTCGACACGACACGCGCTGAGGTGGCGCGGGCGAGCATCGCCGAGGGGGCCAGCGTCGTGAACGACACCAGTGGTCTGCAAGACCCGGGGATGCTGGACGTCGTCGCTTCCTCCTCTGCCCAGCTCGTGATCACGCACAGCATGGGCGCTCCGCGCAGCGAGCCGATCCGTCCGGAGTACGACGACGTGGTCGCGACCGTCGTCGAGTACCTGCGCGGCAGGGTCGAGCGGGCGCTGGCCGCGGGGGTGCCTGCGGAGCGGATCGTGGTGGATCCGGGCCACGACCTCAACAAGAACACTCTGCACACTCTCGAGCTCACCCGCCGCCTCGGCGAGGTCGCGGCCCTGGGCTACCCGGTGCTCGCTGCCGTCTCGAACAAGGACTTCGTCGGTGAGACGCTCGACCGGCCGCAGGGGCAGCGGCTGGAGGGCTCTCTCGCGGCAGCGGTGATCTGCATCCTCAACGGCGCACGGATCGTCCGGATGCACGACGTGCGCGAGGCGGTCGACGCGGTCCGGCTGACGGAGGCGGTCCTGGGCTGGCGTGCCCCGCCCCACCTCCGCCACAACGTGGAGCCCGCGGCGTGAGCGCCCGCATCGACGGGCTCTCACCCGCCGCCCTCGATCTCTCGGACGAGGCGCTGCTGGCGCTCTACGCCCAGGGCGCGGCCGAGGAGTG
>NZ_LIIN01000156.1 GCF_001634385.1 Rathayibacter tanaceti
CGTCCAGGCCGCCGCTCGTCCTCCCGCCGGTCGCGCGCGCGACCGTCCCATTCTGCCGTCCGCTGAGGGCGGTCTCCGGGCCGCAGCACAAGGCGCCTCTAGAATCGGCCCATGCCCGACGCCCCCGTCCCCTCTCCCGCCCCCGGCTGGTACCCGCATCCGGCCGACATCGGCTCGGAGCTCTACTGGGACGGCGCAGCCTGGACCGACCGCTCGCGACCGGCCGGAGGAGCGGCGCCCGTCTCCGGCGCCTTCGAGAACGCGTCCCAGCAGGAGCTGTACGCCTACCCCTCCGCGCCCTCCTCCGCAGCCGGCCGCAATCCGATGGCGGTGGCGAGCCTGGTGCTCGGCATCATCGGCCTCCTGATCAACCCCCTGCTGATCCCCTCGATCCTCGCGATCGTCTTCGCGGTCCGTGGCCGCGCCGCCGCGCCGATGGTGGGGTCAGGGCGCGGACTCGCCACCGCGGGCCTGGTCATCGGCATCCTCGGCGGCGTCTCGGGCGCCGTCAGCGCCCTGCTCAATCTCTCCGCGCTCTCCGGCTGATCCCGGTGCGCGCCACAGCCAGCACTCCTCCCGCGACTCGCACGACGGCGTACAGGAGCGCGCCCTGGCTCTTCGTCGTCGCCGTCGCGCTGGTCGCCCTGGTGCTCCGCGGGCCGATCGTCGCGGTCGCGCCGGTGATCGACGCCCTCCGCGGAGACCTCGCGCTCTCGTCCGGTCAGGCCGGGGTGCTCACGAGCATCCCGGTGCTCTGCTTCGCCCTGGCGACTCCCCTCGCTCTGCTGGTGATCCGTCGCGCCGGCCCCGACGCTGCGGTGACGGCGACGGTCCTCGGGGTCGCGCTGGGCACGATCGTCCGCTCGTCCGGCGGGATCGTCGCGGTCGTCGTGGGAACCGTTCTCATCGGAGTGTTCATCACGATCGGCAACGTCGTGCTCCCTGTCGTGATCCGCCGCGATGTCGCGGCCGAGCGCGTCGACATGACCACGGGCGTCTACACGGCTGCCCTCAACGTCGGATCCACGATCACCTCGCTCGGGACCGCCCCGCTCGCGCTCGCCCTCGGCTGGCGTGGTGCGCTGCTGATCTGGCTCGCGCTGAACGCCCTAGCCCTGCTCGGCTGGCTGCTCGCCGTCGGTCCGCGGGCTGCGCTGCGCCCGGCTCCGCGCCCGTTACCCGCGGAGGGGGAGGCAGCCGCGCCCGCACCGCGCATCTGGCGCAGCGCGACCGTCCTGGCGCTGGCGCTGTGCTTCTCGAGCCAGGCCTTCTCGTACTACGGGGTGACCGCCTGGCTCCCCTCACTCCTGGTCGACCGCAACGGGTTCTCGATCGCGGCGGCGGGAGCGAGCTCGTCGGTCTTCCAGCTCGCCGCGGTCGCCGGCGCGCTCGGCGTGCCGATCCTGGTGCGCCGCCTCGGCCCCCTCGGCAGCATCCTCCTCGTCGGCGCGCTCTGGTGCACGGTGCCGCTGGGGCTTCTGCTGGCGCCCCAGCTCTGGGCACTGTGGTGCGTGCTGGGCGGGACGGCCCAGGGCGGCGGGTTCACCGTCGTGTTCGTGCTCGTCGTGCGGCTCTCGCGCTCGGATGCGCACGCGTCGCGGCTCTCGGCGACTGTGCAGGGCATCGGCTACGCCGTCGCTGCGACCTCGCCGACGGTGCTCGGGTTCGCCCATGACGTCAGCGGCGGGTGGGAGGCACCGCTGCTGACCGTGCTCGCCGCCACCTCCTCCTTCCTCGTCTTCGGCTCCCTCGCCGCCGTCCGGCAGGCCCGTCGCGGCTGAGACCGGTCGACCGCGGCCCGCCCCGTCGTCAAGGGGGCGGCACGGGTGCTCCGGCACCCCGTAGCGTGTCGGCATGGCCGAGCAGAGCACGACCCGCGAGAAGACCTCACCCGATCCCGACGACGCCCGCAAGCCGGACGCGCTGACTGACATCACCAAGCGCTCCTGGTTCTACGTGCTGAAGAAGACCGCCCGCGAGTTCGGCGCCGACCAGTGCACCGACCTCGCGGCGGCGCTGACCTACTACGCCGTTCTCGCCCTGTTCCCCGCGCTCCTCGCGATCGTTTCGGTGCTCGGACTGTTCGGGCAGGCCCAGGCCACCACCGATCTGGTCCTCGATCTCGTGGGGAACCTCGCCTCGACCCAGGTCGTGGACCTGCTGCGCGACCCGATCCAGGCGCTCACGAGCTCCTCGGCCGCGGGGCTCGCCTTCGTGACCGGTGTGGTCGGCGCGATCTGGTCGGCCTCCGGCTACGTCGGCGCATTCGGCCGGGCGATGAACCGCGTCTACCAGATCGACGAGGGCCGTCCGTTCTGGAAGCTCCGTCCCACGATGCTCGCCGTCACTGTCGTCACCGTCGTCCTGATCGTCGTCGCCGCCCTGATCCTGGTGCTCAGCGGGCCGGTCGCCACGGCGGTGGGCGATGTGGTCGGACTCGGCCCGGCCGCGCTGACCGTCTGGAACATCGCGAAGTGGCCGGTGCTCGTGGTCCTCGCCGTCCTGATCGTCGCGATCCTCTACTACTGGGCGCCGAACATCCGGCAGCCGAGGTTCCGCTGGGTGAGCGTGGGCTCAATCCTCGCCCTGGTGATCTGGCTGATCGCCTCGACCGGCTTCGCCTTCTACGTCGCCAACTTCTCGAACTACAACAAGACCTACGGCTCGCTCGGGGCCGTGATCGTGTTCCTCCTCTGGATCTGGATCACCAACATCGCCCTGCTCTTCGGCGCCGAATTCGACGCCGAACTCGAGCGCGGTCGGCAGCTCCAGGCGGGTATCGAGGCCGAGGAGACCATCCAGCTGCCGCCCCGCGACACGGCAGCCAGCGACAAGAAGGCGGCCGCGCACGAGAAGGACGTCCGCGACGGTCGCTGGCTGCGTCTCGCGAGCGAGAACCGCACCGACGAGAGCGCGGCGGAGGCGCAGAACGGCGCGGATCCGAAGGACGACGGGGCCCCGCAGCGCTGACGCCGCCCGGCCCGGCCCCTCGTGCCGAGCCCGAGGACGCGGCGATCCGCATCCTCGAATCTGAGAGGATTCTCGTCCTTCTTTCGGTGACAGCCGGGTCCTCCCGGGGAGGCGCCCCTACTCTGTCGGGCGTGCCGGAGCAGCCGCGCGGCGCGAACCGGTGACGAGGGGGAGCCTCCGTGACGCAGAGCGAGACCGACCAGACCGGGGCCTCGCAGCCCGACTTCTCGAGGGAGCAGGAGGGCTACCGCCCCGCACTCAAGCCCCGCCAGCTCCAGATGATCGCCATCGGCGGGGCCATCGGCACAGGTCTGTTCCTCGGCGCCGGCGGCCGGCTCGCCTCGGCCGGTCCGTCGCTGGTGATCGTCTACGCCGTCTGCGGCGTCTTCGCCTATCTGATCCTGCGTGCGCTCGGCGAGCTCGTGCTGCACCGTCCGAGCTCCGGCTCGTTCATCTCGTACGCCCGCGAATTCCTCGGCGAGAAGGCGGCCTTCGTCGCCGGCTGGATGTACTTCCTGAACTGGGCGATGACCGCGATCGCCGACGTCACGGCCGTGGCGCTCTACGTGAAGTACTGGTCGCTGTTCTCCTCCGTGCCGCAGTGGCTCCTGGCCCTCATCGCGCTGATCGTGGTGCTCTCGCTCAACCTCGTCTCGGTGAAGGTCTTCGGCGAGCTGGAGTTCTGGTTCGCGCTGATCAAGGTCACCGCGCTCGTGGTGTTCCTCGTGATCGGCGTCGTCGTGCTGGCCGCGGGCTGGCCCCTGCAGTCCGGAGGCGTCGCGGTCGACCCCGGCATCAGCCTGTGGGACGACAACGGCGGGATCCTCCCGGGCGGCCTCATCGCGACCGTGCTCGTCGTGCAGGGCGTCGTCTTCGCCTACTCCGGTGTCGAGCTCGTGGGTACCGCCGCCGGCGAGACTGCCGAGCCGGCCACGGTCATCCCGCGCGCGATCAACTCCGTGATCCTGCGCATCGCGGTGTTCTACGTCGGCTCGGTGCTGCTGCTGACGCTGCTGCTGCCCTTCACGGCCTACTCGAAGGATCAGAGCCCCTTCGTCACGTTCTTCACCGCGCTCGGCGACGGCTCCTCCGGCGAGATCGCCGGCTCGATCATGAACTTCGTCGTGCTGACCGCCGCGCTCTCGAGCATCAACGCCGGCCTCTACTCCACTGGCCGCATCCTGCGCTCCATGGCCCTCAACGGGTCCGCACCGGCCTTCACCGGCAGGATGAACGCCCAGGGCGTGCCGTTCGGCGGGATCCTGCTCACCGCGAGCATCACCCTGATCGGCATCGTGCTCAACCTCTTCGTGCCGGCGGAGGCGTTCGAGATCGTCCTCAATGTCTCGGCGCTGGGCATCGTCACGGGCTGGGGGATGATCGTGCTCTGCCAGATGCAGTTGCAGCGCTGGGCCGCGGAGGGGCGCCTGCAGCGCCCCTCCTTCCGGATGCCGGGAGCACCGGTGACCTCGTGGGTCACGCTGGCCTTCCTGGTCCTCGTCGTCGTGCTGATCGCGGTCGACTTCCCGACCGGCACCTGGACGGTCGGCATCGTCGCGGTGGTCGGCGTCCCCGCCCTCGTCATCGGCTGGTACATCGCGAAGCCGCGCATCCTGGCGATCGCCGCCGCCCGAGACGGCTTCACGGGTGCGCACCCCGTCATCGCCGCCCGGCCCGCCTCCGAGGCGAAGCGCGACGAGAACGAGCGCCGGCACGAGTAGCCGGACGGGGTCGGACCCTCAGCGTCGCCGGAGGTAGCGCAGGAGGAGCGTGTCGCCCGCGGCGAGGACGTGCGCGAGGCGTTGCGGGCGTGCCTCCGGGATCCCGCCGCGGGCGAGCCGACCCGACTCCCCCGCTTCGAGCGACGGACTGACGGTGAGACAGAGCTCGTCGACCGCATCCTCCGCGAGGAGGGCGCCGAGCAGAGAGGGACCACCCTCGCAGTGGATCCGGCTCAGGCCGCGCTCGGCGAGGCGCCGGCGCATCAGGCCCGGATCGAGCGACTCCTCGCCGCAGACGAGGATGTCGGCCACCTCGGCGAGTTCTGCCCTGCGGTGCGCCGGGGAGGAGCCGGTCGTGACCACGACGGGACGCACCGGCGCCTCCGTGAAGATCGGCGAGGCGGGATCAAGGCCGAGCGAGCCCGAGACGATGGCGAAGACGGGATGCGGCGGCATCCTCGAGCGGCCGCGCGCGGCCGCAGCCGTGTCACCGAGCACCATCGGGCCGTAGCCCTCGGTCCGCACCGTCCCGGCCGCGACGAGGACGACGTCGGCGAGCCGGCGGAGGAGGTCGAAGACGCGCAGGTCGGCAGCACCCCCGAGGTCGCCCGAGACGCCCGCACGGGTGACCGCTCCGTCGACGCTCGCGACGAAGTTGACCCGCAGCCACTCCTCGGCCGCGCCCTGGGCGTAGAGCGCCAGCA
>NZ_LIIN01000157.1 GCF_001634385.1 Rathayibacter tanaceti
CCCCCCGCGAAGTCTTCGAGCGGCTACTCCTCGACGAAGCCGTTGCTTAGACGACTTGACATCGCCCCCTGCTAAGGTGGAGAACCCTTTATTGGGTTCCGTGGGTTCAAATCCCACCGACTCCGCACCCGCTGATACCCCGGTCACCCGGAGGAATCTGGTCGTCCCGTGGAGTCTGGTCGTCCCGTGGTGTAGAGGCTTCTGCTTTCCGACCGGCGACGGCCCACTCATGTCGAGACGGCTGATGCGACGTGTGCGCCGGCAGGCCGCGACGACGCGCGCGGACCGGCCGACCGGTGCGGGACTTCGTCCGTTCCACCGGACGGGCTACCCTGATCGGATGTCCAGCCCGATCCTCGACGCCCTGTCCGCCCCTCCCGCGCGGAGAGACGTCGCCTCGATCCGCGGCGCACTCGCCGAGATCGCGATCGGCGATTCCGTCCGCGTCCTCGTCCGTTCCCCGCGCTACGGCCTCTACGGCATCGAGGGAGTGGTCCGCCAGGCGGTCGGCGGGGAGCTCGTCGTCGCAGACGTGTTCCTCGGCACGGGCAGCGAGATCCAGAGCATCGCACTCGCTCCGGAGGCGGAGGAGGTGGGCGGATCGCGCTCCGTGGAGGGACTGCAGCACGGAGACCCGGTTCGGGCCGCGTTCTCGACTCCGACTCTCGGATCGTTCACGATCACGGGGCCGCTGACGGCCGGCGGGCGGGATGCCTTCCTCCTCGTGGGCAGCTGGATCGTCTCCGACGCCTCGGAGCCCGGCCGTCACGTCGATCGCGTCGAGCGTCTCGCCGAATTCTCGATCCACGAGAAGCACGTCCCCGGCCACCGCTCCGCCGTCGAGGAGTAGCGGCTCAGCTCTGGCAGTGCGGGCACCAGTAGGTGACCCGGAGCTGCAGCTCGTCGTCGCCGAGTTCGCCGCGCTCGATCGGGGTGCCGCACCGGCGGCAGGGGCGGCGGTCGCGGCCGTAGACCCACAGCTGCTGTCCCGGTCGCAGGTTGCCGGTGGTGGTGCGCTCGATGCGCTCGCGGTTGGCGGTGATCAGACGCTGGGCGAGGGCGATGGTGCGCACGAGGTCGCCGCTGTCGCCGACCGGTCGCGTGGGCAGCAGTCCGCGCAGGAAGCAGAGCTCGGCCCGGTAGACGTTGCCGAGGCCGGCCATGATCCGCTGGTCGAGCAGCGCCAGGCCGATCGGCCGCTCCGGATCCGCGGAGAGGCGACGCAGGGCCTCGTCGGCATCCCAGTCGGCGCCGAGCAGGTCGGGGCCGAGGTATCCGACCACGTCCTCCTCGGCGGAGCGCGGCACGATCTCGAGCAGGCCGAGCTCGAAGCCGACCGCCTGCCAGTCCGCGGTCTCGAGCACGATGCGCGCCTGGAACGCCGGCCTGTGCCACGTCGGGCGCCGCCCGTCGCCGCGCGCGTAGAGGTGCCAACTGCCCTCCATCTTGAGGTGGGAGTGGATCAGAGCGTCACCGACCCGCATCAGCAGATGCTTGCCGCGGGGCACGACCTCGTCGATCGTCTCGCCGGTGAGGTCGACCGTCGCGAACGTCGGCACACGCACGTCGCAGCGGGTCAGTACCTCGCCGTCGAGCGCCGCGGCGAGGTTGTGCGCGGACCGATAGACGGTGTCACCCTCGGGCACGACGACTCCTCCCTGCTCTCACGAGCGCATCCTCAGACCGCGCGGGTTGGCCACGAAGCCCGCCGCCACGAGGGCGTCGCCGAAGGGAGTGCCCAGGGCGAAGGCGCCGTCGATCTTCTCGACGGTCAGCTTCTCGACTCCTCGGGAGCGCACGAGCTGCGCGAGTGCGCCCGCGGCATCCGCGAGGACGGTCTCGTCGGCGGTGAAGGTGAGGGCGGTCTTGCCGCCGCGCTCGAGGTACACCGCGAGGGCGCCGTCGACCACGGCGACGAGCGCACCGGCCTTGCGTCCGGGCCGGTGGCCCTCGACCTGGGGCCACGGGAGCGCGGCACCGAACGGGTTCGCCGGGTCGGTCGCCGCGAGGGCGAGGACCGACCGCGGCTTCTCCTGCACCTCGTCCTGCGGCGCGAACGTGCGGAGGCGGTCGACGCTGCCCGCGGTACCGAACTGGGCGGCGCTGAGCTTCTCGATGAAGTAGCCGCGACGGGCGCGCCCCTGCTGCTCGAAGCCGCTGAGCACCTTGTAGGCGAGGGCGAAACCGCCCAGGACGCCCTCGGCCTGCACCGAGCCCCGGGTGACGATGCCGTAGCGCTCGAGCAGCGTCTCGCCGAGAGCGTGACCGCGGATCGTCGGGTCCGACTCGGCGAGGGGGACGATCGACCAGCGTCCGCCCGCGGTCGGCGGACCGATCCGGGTGGCCATCGTGGTGCGCGTCATCACGCGGCCGCGGGGAGCACGGGCGCGGGCGGGCGGGCGCGGCTGACGGTGCGCGCCTCCGGTCGACCCGACGAGGGTGCGCAGCGGAGCGAGGGTGTCGTTGGTGACCAGGCCTGCCCAGACGAGTTCCCAGAGCGCCTCGACCAGACCGGAGTCGTCGGTCGATCCGACCGCGTCTGACAACTGCCGGAAGAAGTAGCCGCCGCCTGAGCCCAGCACGCCGACGATCTCCTGCTGCAGCTCGCCGAGGGGCACCACCTCGGCAGCGGGGACGGGAAGGGTCAGCCCGGCGGTGTCGGCGAGGTGCAGGCTCACCCAGCCGTCGTTGCCGGGGAGCGTCCCGGCACCGGCCCAGAGGACCTCGCCGGTCGCGGTGAGCTCGTCGAGCATCGCGGGGGAGTAGTCGCGCACCCGCGCGGGCAGGATCAGCGACTCCCAGGCCGAGGCGGGGATGGGCGTGCCGGCGAGCTGGTCGATGACCGACGCCACGCCGTCGACGCCGCGGAGGGAGCCTCCGACGTGCTGCCAGGCGGGGAGGAAGCGGCCGTAGGCTGCCCCGTCGACCGGCTCGACCTCCTTGCGGAGCGCCGCGAGGGAGCGGCTGCGCAGGCGCCGCAGCACCTCCGCATCGCACCATTCGGTTCCGGTGCCCGTAGGGCGGAACTCGCCTTCGGAGACCCGGCGTTCGCCCGACAGGCGGCGGAGGGTGTCGGTGACGACCGCGACTCCCAGGCCCAGCCGCTCGGCGACGGCCGCCGCGGTGAAGGGGCCGTGGCTGCGCGCATAGCGGGCGACGAGGTCGCCGAGCGGATCGCGCACCGGGTCGATGAACGCCACCGGCACGCCGATGGGGAGGGGCACGCCGAGCGCGTCGCGCAACCGGGAGGCGTCCTCCATGGCGGCGTAGCGCTGCTCGCCCGCAAGGCCGACCGGTAGGACGCGCTTGGCGCGGACGAGCGCTGCGACGTGTGACTCGAGCACCTCGCGTGCGACGGGTGCGGCCGTCGCGACGTCCGCGGAGGCGACGGACTCGTCGACCAGCCGCTCGCCGAGCTCATCGAGCGTGAGCGGCCCGAGGAGGCGGAGCAGGTCTGCGGCGCCCTCGAGGCCGCGCAGCCGCCGCTCCGGCTCGACCCGCTGCAGCTCACGCTCGATCTGTCCGAGCACGACCGGGTCGAGCAGCTCACGAAGCTCGGCGCGTCCCAGGAGCTCGCCCAGCAGGGTCGCATCGACCGACAGGGCCGCGGCGCGGCGCTCGGCCAGTGGGCTGTCGCCCTCGTACATGAACGCGGCGACGTAGCCGAAGAGCATCGAGCGAGCGAAGGGGCTGGCCGTGGGCGTCTCGACCTCGAGGATCCGCAGCTCGCGCCCCTCGAGGCGGGCGGCGAGCCGCAGCAGGGCGGGCAGGTCGTAGACGTCCTGGAGGCATTCGCGCACTGTCTCGAGGATGATCGGGAAGGTCGGGTAGGTGCGCGCGACGTCGAGGAGCTGGGCGGCCCGCTGGCGCTGCTGCCACAGCGGCGAGCGCTTGCCCGGGTTGTAGCGCGGTAGGAGGAGGGCCCTGGCCGCGCACTCGCGGAACCGGGCGGCGAACAGAGCGGACCCGCCCACCTCGCTGGTGACCAGCTGCTCCAGCTCGTCGCGCTCGAACAGGAAGAGCTCGGCGCCGGGCGGCTCGGACTCCGTGTCGGGGATGCGCACCACGATGCCGTCGTCGCCGGCCATCGCCGCTCCGTCGACCCCGTGACGCTCGCGGACCCGTGCGCCGACCGCGAGCGCCCACGGCGAGTGCACCTGCATGCCGTACGGCGAGTGCAGCACGAGCCGCCAGTCACCCAGCTCGTCGCGGAAGCGCTCGAGGACGAGCGTGCGGTCGTCGGGGATCTGACCGGTGGCAAGGCGCTGCTCGTCGAGGAAGGAGAGCAGGTTGTTCGTCGCGTACTCGTCGAGTCCGGCGGCGGTGCAGCGTCCGCGCGCCGTCTCGGCCGGGGCCGAGCCGACCTCGCGGGTGAACGCACCGATCGCTTCGCCGAGCTCGGCCGGACGACCCTGCGAGTCTCCCTTCCAGAACGGGAGGCGTCCGGGCTCGCCGAACGCCGGCGTCACGATCACCCGGTCGTAGGTGATCTCCTGGATCCGCCAGCTCGTGGCGCCGAGGGCGAAGACGTCTCCCACGCGTGACTCGTAGACCATCTCCTCGTCGAGCTCACCGACGCGGTTGCCGGTCGATCCCGGCTCACCGACCATGAACACGCCGAACAGGCCGCGATCGGGGATGGTACCGCCGCTGGTGACGGCGAGCCGCTGTGCTCCCGGACGCCCGGTGAGGGTGTTGGCGTCGCGGTCCCAGACCACGCGCGGCCGCAGCTCGGCGAACTGATCGGACGGGTAGCGCCCGGAGAGGAGGTCGAGCGTCGCCTCGTAGGCGGAGCGGGGGAGCGACACGAACGGGGCGCTGCGGCGGACGGTGTCGAACCATTCGTCGACGTCGAGGCTCTCGAGCGCCGTGGCGGCGACCGTCTGCTGGGCGAGGATGTCGAGCGGGTTGGCGGGCACCGACACGGCCTCGATCAGCCCCGACCGCATCCGCTCGGTGGTGACCGCCGAGTGCAGCAGGTCGGCCCGGTGCTTGGGGTAGAAGGACCCTCGGGAGACCTCGCCGACCTGGTGGCCCGCACGCCCGACGCGCTGGAGGGCGCTGGCGACGGAGGGCGGCGTCTCGACCTGCACGACCAGGTCGACCGCGCCCATGTCGATGCCCAGCTCCAGACTCGAGGTCGCCACGACGCAGCGCAGGCGCCCCGACTTGAGGTCGTCCTCGATGATCGCCCGCTGCTCCTTGCTCACCGAGCCGTGATGGGCGCGGGCGAGCAGCGGCTCGTCGTCGGGCGCGGACTGGCCGGCACCGCTGGTGCCTCCCGCGGCGCCCATCACCTCGGCGGGTGC
>NZ_LIIN01000158.1 GCF_001634385.1 Rathayibacter tanaceti
CCCCCGCGAAGTCTTCGAGCGGCTACTCCTCGACGAAGCCGTTGCTTAGACGACTTGACATCGCCGAAGGGTGCTGCGCGATACAACCTCGCGAGTCGCTCGTCGAGCTCTGAGTGGGCCTCGCGGAGAGCGCGTGGCATCGTCGTAACGCCATTCAAGGGCTCTATCGGGGTGGCTCGCCCGAGCAGTCAGCACTGCGCCAGCCAGCATTGTGAGTTCGTCGCCCGCCTAGGCGTCGAAATCGGGGAAGACAAAGTTGTTGTAGACGACGTCCTTCGAGTACCTCTAGTCGCTCTTTAGCCGACCGCCCACCGTTCGCACCCCCGCAGTAGCCGACTGCTCTACTCCCAAACCACCGGCCGTGGCGGGACCTACGAATACCTCATCTGTGCCGCCCACCAGCGTCGACTTTGCTCGATGGTGAATGGTCGGGTCGAAGAGATCGAAGCAGCCATCATCCCCACCGTGGCCCAAGAGCGACTCGCGGAAGACGTTCTGGACGGTATCTAGGCTGCCGTCAACGGCTCCGTGGCGAACATCCTTGCGCAGGACCGCGACACCCGAACTCAACTCAAGAGGCAACTCGACAAGCTCGAAGCCCAAGAGGAGCGCCTCATCGAGCTCGCCACAACCGGCGCGCTCCCCATGAGCAAGATCCGGACACGCATCAAAAAGACTGCGATGCAACGCGCGGCCGTCGAAGAGAAGCTCGAGTTCACGATCGACCGACTCCAATACACGGCAGAGGGCATTCTCAGCTTCCTGAAGCTCCTCGTCGGCCCAGGCTCACTCTACGAGCGCGCCACTGACGCGGTCCGACGGGACCTCCTCAGCGCCTACTTCAATTGCCTCGTTGCCTACGCGACAGACGAGGGGATCAAGATCAAAGTGGAGCGTCAAGACCCGAATGCGCGAATCCGTGAGATTCACGGCCGCGTCGCGCTCGCGCGCGAGAACAGCACGCCGACGCAAAATAAAACTCCCCGCGCACAGGCGGGGAATTTAGCTTTACACCCAAACGAGCTCAGTTCATTTGACCGGGTTTTGAGTAACTACGATGTGGCTGGGGTACCTGGACTCGAACCAAGAACAACTGAACCAGAATCAGCCGTGTTGCCAATTACACCATACCCCAATGGTCATCCGGAGCTGAGGCCGGGACCACGTGGCAGCCGGATCAGGACCCGAGCGCGAGGTACGACAGTACCCTACGCAGGCATCCCGCTCAAATCGAGCCGCGGACGACCGTGCCCTCCGACTCCGGGGCGGCCTCGCCGAGGCGGGCGCGCACGAGGTCGCGGTTGAGCGCCGAGGCGACCTGTGCGCCGGAGCCCGCCGCCACGATCAGCTGCTGCGGGCCCGGTGCGGTGACCTCGCCGGCGGCGTAGAGGCCGGGCACGGTCGTCCGGCCGCCCGCATCCACGCGGAGGAAGCCGTCGGCGTCGCGTTCGGGGCCGGCCGCGCGAGGTAGTCGAGCACGGGGACCCAGATCGGGCGGACGAAGGCGCCGGTGCGCGGGACGACATCGCCGTCGACGAGGCGGACGCCGGTCATCTCGGCGCGCTCGCCCGCGAGGTCGGCGACGGGGCGGCGCTCGACCCGGATGCCGATCGAGCCGAGCAGGGACTCGTCGGAGTCGCTGACGACTCCGATGCCGTTGGTGAAGACGATCAGATCGGTCGACCACTGCGAGAGCAGCATCGCGCGCTCGGCGAGGTCGTCGGTCTCGCCGATCAGGGCGAGCGCCTCCCCCGCCTTCTCGTAGCCGTCGCACTCCATGCAGCTGTGCACGGCGGTGCCGTAATACGCGCGGAGGCTGGGCAGCGTGGGCAGTCTCTCGCTGAGGCCGGCGGCGACCACGACGGCGGTCGCGACGACGGAGCGGTCGGCCGCGCCGCGCACGCCGCGCGCGGAGACGACGAACTCGCCTCCGGAGCGCTCGACCGAGGTGACGAGGGCGGTGTGCACCTCGGCGGCCTCGTAGCCCTCGAACTCCTCGCGGCCGAGACGGCGCAGCTCGAGGGGTGAGATGCCGTCGCGGGTGAGGAAGCCGTGCGAGTGCAGGGTGGCCGCGTTGCGAGGGCGGTTGCTGTCGAACAGCAGGACGCTGCGGCGCGCGCGGACAAGGTTGAGCGCGGCCGAGAGCCCGGCGGGGCCTCCCCCGATGACGACGACGTCGTACTCGCCGCCTCCGATCGCCTCCGCCATGCTCAGACCGGCCGGGAGGCGCTGAGGCGGTCCAGGCGCGCGATCGACTCCTGCTTGCCGAGGATCTCCATCGACTCGAACAGCGGCGGCGAGACGCGGCGGCCCGAGATCGCGGTGCGCAGCGGCCCGTAGGCGACTCGGGGCTTGAGGCCCAGGCCCTCGATCAGCGCGGCGGCGAGCGCCTCCTGGATCACGGCGGTCAGCCACTCCCCCTCCGGCACCTCCGACAGGGCGCTGATCGAGGCGGCGAGCACCTCGCCGGCGTTCGCGGGCAGGCCCTTCAGCGCGTCCTCGTCGTAGGCGAGCGCATCGGCGGTGGTGAAGAGGAAGCCGAGCATGCCGGGCGCCTCGCCGAGCAGGCCGATCCGCTCCTGCACGAGGGGCGCCGCGGCGTCGAGCACCGCGCGCTGCTTGGGGGTCGGCTCGCCTGCGAGCACGCCCGCCGCGACCAGGTAGGGCACGGTGCGCTCGGTGAAGTCGTCGACGGGCAGGAGGCGGATGTGGTCGCCGTTGATCGACTCCGCCTTCTTGAGGTCGAAGCGGGCCGGGTTCGGGTTCACGTCGGCGACGTCGAACGCGGCGACCATCTCGTCGATCGAGAAGACGTCGCGGTCGTGGGTCAGCGACCAGCCCAGCAGTGCGAGGTAGTTCACCAGGCCCTCGGGGATGAAGCCGCGGTCGCGGTGGTGGAACAGGTTCGAGGACGGGTCGCGCTTCGAGAGCTTCTTGTTGCCCTCGCCCATGACGTACGGGAGGTGGCCGAAGCGCGGCACGAAGGTCGTCACTCCGATGTCGATCAGCGCGTGGTACAGCGCGATCTGGCGGGCGGTCGAGGGCAGGATGTCCTCGCCGCGAAGCACGTGGGTGATCTGCATGAGGGCGTCGTCGACCGGGTTCACCAGCGTGTAGAGCGGCTGGCCGTTGGGGCGCACGACGACGAAGTCGCTGAACGAGCCCGCCGGGAACGTGATCGGGCCGCGGACGAGGTCGTCGAAGGAGAGATCGGCGTCCGGCACGCGCAGGCGCAGAGCCGGGGCGCGGCCTTCGGCACGGAACGCCTCGCGCTGCTCCGGGGTCAGCGAGCGGTCGTGGTTGTCGTAGCCGTGCTGCTTCGCGCGGCCGGCGGCCTCGTTGCGCGCGTCGATCTCCTCGGCCGTGGAGTAGCTCTCGTAGAGGTGACCCGAGGCGAGGAGGCGCTCGATCACGTCGCGGTAGACGCCGGTGCGCTCGGACTGGCGGTAGGGACCGTGCGGGCCACCGACTCCGACGCCCTCGTCCCAGTCGAGCCTCAGCCAGCGCAGCGCGTCGACGATCTGCTCGACGCTCTCCTCGCTGTCACGAGCCGCGTCGGTGTCCTCGATGCGGAACACGAACGTGCCTCCGGTGTGCCGCGCGTAGGCCCAGTTGAACAGGGCGGTGCGGATGAGGCCGACGTGCGGCGTTCCGGTCGGAGACGGGCAGAAACGGACGCGGACGTCGCTCCCCGTCGCGGTCGTGAACGGGTGCGCGTCGCTCGCGCGATCCAGGGGCGGAGTGAGCTCAGACATACGCGCCAGATCCTACCGGCGCGCAGCCCCCGGCGCCGGGCTGGCGGGCGATGCCACCCCGAGATGGGGGACGCGCCTTCTACCGCGAAGCACTGCTCCGCGTCAACGGACTCCCCGAGAAGCAGGAGCAGTGGTGCGCTGTGCCCTGGGCCTCGCGTCGAGAGGGTCCGAGCGCCGCACCGCACGCCGCGCCGGACTCGAGCGCAGGCATGCGCGGAAGGAGCACGGATGAGCACGATCGATCTCGACACCAGCACGCACCTCCCGGCCACTCCCACCGGATCGGCCCGCGAGGAGAAGGACGCCCGCACACTCTCGCTCTTCCACGCCGCGGCCGGCGCCGAGGGCGCTGAAGGCGAGCGGATCCGCGAGCGGATCGTGCTGGACCACCTCGGGCTCGCCGAGGCCATGGCGCGGCGGGTCTCCCGCGGAGGCGGTGACTGGGCGGATCTGCGCCAGGTCGCCTACGTCGGGCTCGTCAAGGCCGCCCGGCGCTTCACGCCCGAGCGCGGCGAGAGCTTCGCCGCCTACGCGGTGCCCACGATCACCGGCGAGCTCAAGCGCCACCTCCGGGACCTGGGCTGGATGATCCGCCCGCCCCGCGGGGTGCAGGAGCTGCACCGCCGCTCGGCCGTCGTCGCCGCAGAGCTCGCCCAGGAGCTCGGCCGACACCCCGCCGACCACGAGATCGCCCACCGGCTGGGCGTCGAGACGGCAGAGGTGGCGGACGCCCGCTCGGCCGGGCACCCGCTCTCGCTCGACGAGAGCGTCGGCGAGGGCGGCGTCAGCCTCGGCGAGACGATCGGCGGCGAGGACGCCCGCCTGCTCGAGATCGACCGGCGGCACGGGCTGGCCGAGGCGCTCGCCGAGCTGGACGACGGGCAGCGCGAGCTGCTCCGGATGCGCTTCGTCGAGGAGCGCACGCAGCAGCAGATCGCCGACGCGCTCGGAACCACGCAGATGCAGGTCTCGCGGCTGCAGCGCAGGATCCTCGCCCAGCTCGCCGATCGGCTCGGTGCATCCGCGCCCGGCCATCAGCCGCGGACGTCCCGCAGTCGCGTGGCCACCGTCACTCCGGTGCGCCCGACGGCGCAGCTGAAGACCGCCTGAGGTGGGCTGCGGCACGGGTCGGCAGCGAGGCGAGGGCCTCGAGCACGTCGTCGACCTGGACGGCGAGGAGCGCCGGATCGGGCTCGGCCGAGAAGACATCGCCCCGGCGCAGCGAGGCGTCGGTCAGCACACGGTGCGGGCCGGTCGCCGGCGGCCCCCACGCCTCGGGCGGTGCCGGCCCGAAGATCACGACCGAGGGGATGCCGTAGGCGGAGGCGAGATGCGCGGCTCCTGTGTCGACGGTGACAACGACCTCGGCGGCCGCGACGACCGCGGCGAACTCGCTGAGGGTCAGCACGCCGGCCAGGGCCTCACCGGTGCCGGCCAGCTCGGCGACCCGGCGCGCCCGGTCGGCCTCGCTCGCGCCTCCGGTGTAGACGACGCGGTGACCGGCGTCGG
>NZ_LIIN01000159.1 GCF_001634385.1 Rathayibacter tanaceti
GGGTGGGGGAGAGGGGCTCCGCGGCCGCGGGGGCGGACGGGGATGGGGACGGGTGGTGCGGGTCGTTGGGTGTGTGCGGGTGGGGAGCGGGAGGCGGGGTCAGAGGGTGGGGGCGACTCCGACGAGGCGGCTGGAGAGGTTCCAGAGGTCGTGCGCGAGAGCGCGGTCGCGGGCCTGCGGGTTGAGGGAGCCGTGCGGGGTGAGCTGGTCGAAGTAGGTGCCGCTCGCGGCGCCGACATCGGGCTCGGAAGCCACGGTGATCAGAGGAACTGCGCCCGCCTCGGGGGAGATGCCGAAGGAGCCGACCGAGAGGCCCGTCATCACCCTCATCAGCCTGCTGTCGGCGCCGAAGCTCGTCGAGACCACGCCGGGGTGGAAAGAGTAGGCGTCCACCGCGGTCGGCAGCAGACGCTCCGCCAGCTCGCGGATGAACAGGATCGTCACCAGCTTCGACGTGCCGTAGGCGCGCCAACCGCCCAGCCACGGGCCCCGGCGGCTGTCGAGGTCGTCGAGCCGGAGACGGCCGAACCGGTTCGCGAGGCTGGCTGTCGAGACCACGCGCACGCCTGCGTGATCACGCGAGGTCTCGACGAGACGAGGGAGGAGCAGCCGAGTGAGCAGGAACGGCGCGAGATGGTTGCTCTGGATCGTCCGCTCGTGACCGTCGACCGTGTCGGCGCGGGTCGAGACGAGTCCGCCCGCATTGTTGGCGAGCACGTCGATTCCCTCATAGCGCTCGAGCAACGCGGCGGCCAGCTCGCGCACGTCGTCGAGCCGGTCGAAGTCGGCCAGGAACGCGTCTCCTCCCACCTCCGCCGCGACCGCACGCGTCCGCTCGGGATTGCGCCCGACCACGGCGACCCTGGCGCCGGCCGAAGCCAGTGCCCCCGCCGCGACCCGTCCGATGCCGGAACTCGCTCCGGTGAGCACGACGACGCGCCCCGTCATGTCAGCGACCACGGAGATACCCGCCCTTCTCGAGGCCTGCCTCGATCTCGAATCGATTGCGCAGCGGATCGCGACCCGCCACGGTGTACGCGAACGGGAACCACATCCCGTAGCGCTGCCACTGCTGCTTGTGCACCGCCTCGTGCTCGAGGACGCGCTCGGACACGTTCGTGCCCGTCAGATAGCTGGTGCCCACGCACGAACCTCCTCGGCCGAACGCCCAGGAGGGGAGCCCGGTGAAGACGACGAGCCCGTGGCTGCGCCGAATCGGCCCCGTGCTCCACACCGCGCCCCAGGCGAGCCCGACCGCGCACGCGAACAGATACCCGGGGCGGGTGATCGCCGGGTCGAGGGCCACCCGGGCGACGGCACTGCGGAGGCTGCTCACGCGCTGTCGCGACCGTAGGTCTCGAGCAGGCGCAGCCAGATCTCGCTGATGGTGGGATAGGACGGGACCGCGTGCCACAGGCGCGAGAGCGGAACCTCTCCGACGACGGCGACGGTCGCCGAGTGGAGCAGCTCGCCCACCTCCTTGCCGACGAAGGTCACACCGAGGACGACCTTCCGCTCCTCGTCGACGACCATCCGCGCGGTGCCGGTGTAGCCGACGGCGGCGAGGGAGGCGCCCGCGACGGAGCCGATCTCGTAGTCGACGACACGGGTGCGGTAGCCCGCCCCCTCGGCCGCCGCCGCGGTGAGGCCGACGGAGGCGACCTCGGGATCGGTGAAGACCACCTGCGGGACGGCCTCGTGGTCGGCCGTCGCGACGTGGGCTCCCCACGGTGCGTCGCGCACCTCGGCGCCGGTGGCCCGCGCAACGATGACGTCTCCGGCCGCCCGCGCCTGGTACTTGCCCTGGTGGGTCAGGAGCGCACGGTGGTTGACATCACCGACACCGTAGAGCCAGGGCCGGTCGCCGCCGAGGGGCGCTCCGTCGGCGCCGAGCACGAGCATCGTGTCGTCGACAGCGAGGGAGGAGCCGGGCTCGAGGCCCACGGCGTCGAGGCCGAGATCGGCGGTGTGCGGTGCGCGGCCGGTGGCGGCGAGGATCTCGTCGGCCTCGATGACGTCACCGTCGTCGAGCGTCACCGCGATGGTGCCGTCGGCCCGTCGCTCCACGAAGGCGGGCGAGTCGCCCACGCGCAGGTCGACTCCGAGCTCGCGCAGCGCGCTGCCGACGAGCTCACCGGCGAACGGTTCGAACGGCGAGAGCAGCCCGCTCCGTGCGATCAGGGTGACGGAGGAGCCCATCCCGGCGTACGCGGTGGCCATCTCGCAGGCGACGACTCCGCCGCCGATCACGATGAGGCGCGGCGGCACCTCCTCGGCCGAGGTGGCTTCGCGGCTCGTCCACGGGGAGGCTGCGCGCAGGCCCGGGATGTCGGGCACGACCGCGGTGGTGCCCGTGGCGACGGCGACGGCCGAACGGGCCCGGAGGACCCGCACCTCGCCCTCGGGCCCCGTGACGGTGACCTCCCGCTCACCGCTCAGGCGGCCGTGGCCGCGGACGAGCTCGATCCCGGCGCCCTCGAGCCATTGCACCTGCCCTCGGTCGTCGAAGTGGCTCGTGACGGAGTCGCGGTGCTCGAGGAGCGCGGCGACGTCCACTCCTCCGCCGACCGCCTGCGCGGCTCCGGGTAGGTCGCGGGCGGCGCGCAATGCCATCGGAGCGCGCAACAGCGCCTTCGAGGGCATGCAGGCCCAGTACGAGCACTCTCCGCCGACCAGCTCGCTCTCGACGACGGCTGCGGTCAGCCCGCCCTGGACGGCGCGGTCGGCGATGTTCTCTCCGACGGGCCCGGCTCCGATGACGATCAGGTCGAACTCGTCGGTGGTGGTGCTGCTCATGGTCCCTCCCGGGGGGACTCGGGGGCGCTCGGCCCGTCGGCTGGGGTGCGCGGGAGGAGGCTCCGCGCTGGCTGGGGCCTCAATGCGCCGGCACGATCTCGGCACGCCAGCCGTCGTAGCGTCCGCCCTCGTTCTCGACCGCCTCGATCACCTGACGCAGGAAGGCGCTGGTCGACTCCTCGTCGACCGCGGAGTGGTGACTGGCGACCAGCACCTGACTGAGGCGCAGGCGCGAGATCGCGATCTCGAAGCCGGAGGCGACGAGCGTCCGGCCGGCGCGACGCGCGGCGCTGCGCCGGGAGAAGACGGCGAAGTGGTCGACCTCGCGCAGCTCCCAGACCTGGTCGCCGTAGCGCAGCCTGATCTCGAGCTGCTCGGCGGCGCGGGCGCGCTGCGCCTCGAGGGAGAACGCATCGGGTGCCGTGGCGGTGCCGGTCTCATCGCTCATCGGCCGGTGAACTCCGCGGTCGAGCGTGCCAGGAACGCCTCGGTTCCGATTCGGGCGTCGTCGGAGGCAGCGAGGCGCGCGAGCTCGACCGGCAGTGCTGCGGCGGCCTCCGCATCGGAGGCGGCGAGCGCGAGGCGGGCGTTGGCGAGAGCGGCCTGGACGGCGAGGGGGCCTGAGCCGCGATGCGCGCGGCGAGCGCATGGGCGCCTCGGCGACCGTGCCGTCGGCGACCACCTCTTGGACGAGGCCGATGCGGTGCGCTTCTGCGGCGTCGAACGGGTCCCCGGTGAGGATCCACCGCATCGCGTCACCCCAGCCTGTGGCGCGGGGGAAGCGGAGTGTCGCTCCGCCGAAGGGAAGGATGCCGCGTGCGACCTCGATCTGCCCGAAGCGCGTCGACTCCTCGGCGAGGACGATGTCGCTCGAGAGCGCGAGCTCGATGCCCAGAGTGAGGCACGTGCCCTGGAGGCCGATGACGACCGGCTTGGCGACCGGACGGGTACGCAGACCCCACGGGTCGAGGCCGCCCTCGGGAACGAAGTCGAGGCCGTCGGCGCCCAGGCGCGGACCGATATCGGCGAGGTCGAGGCCTGCCGTGAAGTGCCCGCCTTCGGCGAGCACGACGCCCGCCCGCAGGCCGAGATCGCGGTCGAGTTCACCGTAGGCGGCCGCCAGCTCCGAGAGGAGACGGAGATCGGCTGCGTTGCGCTTCTCGGGGCGGTCGAGCACGATCGCCAGCACGGTGCCGTGCCGTTCGGTGCGCACGCGAGGCCGCTCGTCGCTCATCGTTCCTCCGCTCGTTCGCCTCACGCCATCTTGCCGGGTGCCACCGACATGCGCCGGGGCTTGCGCGGCGATTGGGGGTCGGTGCTCAGGCCCCGCGGGACAGGGCGCCGAGGATGCGCAGGATGGTCGGCAGGTCGTCCTCGGCGGCGAGCGCGGACGAGGGGGCGAAGGAGGTGACGCCTGCACCGGCGAGCGGGAACCGCGCCCGCAGCGCCTCGATGCTCGCGACCAGGCGCGATGCTGGGACGCCGAACGGCATCGGATCGAAGAGCCCCGCCAGATCCGCGGGGTCGAGCACGTCGAGGTCGATGTGCACGTAGACCGAGGCGGCACCGGTCGCCTCGACGGCCGCGACCAATGCGTCGGGATCGAGCGCCTCGACTCCGAGCAGCGCGGCACCGCCCTCGAGGAGCGGCTCGAGCTCGCCGCTCTCGGCCGCTCGGACGCCTCCGAGCACGACGCGCTCCTCCGCCACCCGCTCGCCGGCCGGCGCGCTGAGCAGACCGACCCCGCGGCCGAGCACCGCCGCGAGCACCATGCCGCAGAAGGCGCCACTGGACGAGGACTCCGGGGTGTGCGCGTCGGGATGGGCGTCGAGCCAGACCAGCGCGACGGGGCCGGGGGCGGTGCGGACGGCGTGGCCGATCGCGGCGAACTCGACGCCGCAGTCGCCGCCGATGGTGATCACGGGCTCGCCGCGTCCTGCGAGCGTCTCACGGATCCGCTCGGCGGTGGTGGCGACGGAGGCGTAGCGGCGGATCCCGGTGTCCTGTGCGTCGCCCGCCTCGGCGGGGACCTCGATCGAGACGGTGGCGGAGGAGGGCAGATCGCCCCGGATCGCCTCCGCTCCGTCGACGAGGCGCATCGCGCGCGTCGACGCCGAGCCCTGCCACTGGGGGACGACGAGGAAGGAGGCCATGCCCCTCACTATGGCACGGGCGCCAGCGAGGGACGCCTCGGTGCTCAGGCGGCGGGCGAGCTCCCCGGGATGGGGCTCGGGCCGCGCGCGGGAGGCACGCCGTCGAGGTCGACGAGAGCCTCGTCGAGAGCCGTGCGCGCGCGCTCGGCGGCCGCCCGCGCGAGT
>NZ_LIIN01000160.1 GCF_001634385.1 Rathayibacter tanaceti
CCGTGAGCTCGCCGAGCTCGAGGCGGAGGAGCGATCCGCGTCGGGACGTCGCGACAGCATCCCGCGACCGCTGCACGAGGCCAGGGCGCGGGTGGCCGAGGCCGCAGGTCTGAGCGAGGACGACCTGCCCTTCGTGGGCGAGCTGGTCGAGGTGCGGGCCGAGTTCGAGCCGTGGCGCGAGGCCTTCACCCTCGCCCTCGGCGGCTTCGCGACGACCCTGATGATCGACGTGGAGCACCTCGACCGCTTCCGCGCGGCGATCGATCGGGTGCGCCTCCCGGTCCGTCTCCGCTACGAGGGGGTGCAGACCGGCCTTGAGGAGGTGCGCGGCCTCGACGAGCGCACGCTGCCCGGCCGGCTCGACTACCGCGCCACTCCCTTCACCGGCTGGCTCCAGGACCGCCTCGTCGACCGGTTCGGGTTCGTCTGCGTCGACCGGGCCGACGAGCTCGGGCGGCACCGCCTGGCGCTGACGCTCACCGGTCAGCTCTCGCAGGGCCGGCGAGGCGCGCACGGCGGTCATGGCACGGCGAACGTCCTCGGCTTCTCGAACTCGCGGCGGCTCCGCGAGGTGGCCGCGCTGCTCGAGGCCGCCCGCGCCCGCAGTGCGACTGCGACCGCGGCGGCTCACGGCGCCGAGGAGGCGCTCGACGCGCTCGACGAGCGCCTCACCCGGCTCGCCCGTCTCGCCGGGACGACCTGGGACCAGGTCGATGTCGAGTCCCTCCTCGCCGAGCAGGAGCGCTGGACAGCCGTCGGCGCCGAGGTCGCGGAGGAGAATCCCGAGCTCGCCGGGCTTCAGGAGCAGATCGCCGAGCTGCGCGGGCGGACGGAGCGGCTGCGCCAGGAGATCGCGCGCAACGGCGTAGAGCGCGAGCGCATCGAGGCAGAGTGGGCCGTGGTCGCCGACGACGTCGATGCGAGCCAGGCGACTCTCGACGCGGCCGAGCGGGCCGAGCGCGAGCTCGACGACGATCAGCGCGCGTTCCTCGACGCGCGGTTCACGCTGACCGAGGCGGCCGCCTCGGGGAGCGCCTCCGACGTGCTGGTGCGCTTCGACGCTGCGCTCGCGACAGCGGCGCAGCGGCTGGCGGAAGACCGTAGGGCGGCCTCGGAGGCGCACGAGCAGCAGCGCGAGACGGCCGGGCGGATCATGGCCGGTTTCCTCGACCGCTGGCCGAACCCGAACCTGCTGGCCGACCCGGAGGCGTCTGCCGGAGACTTCGAGCGCCTGCTGGACGCGCTCGAGACCAGCGGATTGCACCGGCTCGAGACCGAGTGGCGCGACAGCCTGCTCACCCTCTCCGGCAACGATCTGACGAACTTCGACTCGACGCTCGGCCGTTCGCTCCGCGAGATCCGCGAGCGGATCGAGCCGATCAACGTGATCATGCAGGACCTGCCGTTCTACGACGACGGGCACCGCCTCCAGATCACCACTCGCGAGAACCAGTCGGAGGTTCGCCGCCGCTTCCGCCGCGAGCTCCGTGAGGTCCGCGCGCAGATCCAGGCGGTCTCGACGGAGGAGGAGCGCGAGCAGGTCTACCGGCGGATGTCGCGGCTCATCCAGCGGCTGCGGCGCACGGCGCCCGACTTCGGCGACCTCGTCGACGTGCGCAACCACGTCCGCGTCAGCGCCGAGCGGATCGACGCGCAGACCCGCGAGCACATCGCTCTCTACGACCACATCGGCGAGAAGTCGGGCGGGGAGTCGCAGGAGCTGATCGCGTTCATCGTCGGAGCGGCGCTGCGCTACCAGCTCGGCGACGCGGGCGCGACCGCCCGCGCTACGCACCGGTCTTCATGGACGAGGCGCTGATCAAGGCGGACGCGCACTTCACCAAGCGGGCGATCGGCGCCTGGCGCGGTCTCGGCTTCCAGCTCGTAATCGGCGCTCCGAACGACAAGTACAGCGCGATCGAGCCGCACGTCGAGGTCGAGTACGACATCCTGAAGGACACCCGCGGGCGCTCGTGGGCCAGGCCCAAGGTGGGCCTGGCCGAGTAGGCGCTACGTCCCGATCTTCGCGTGGCTGCGCGAGTACGCGAAGTAGATCGCGAAGCCGATCACCAGCCAGATCAGGAAGCGCAGCCACGTCTCGATCGACAGGTTGAGCATCAGGTAGCTGCAGATCAGGGCCGAGAGCAGCGGGAGCCACGGGTTCAGCGGGACCCGGAAACCGCGCTGGAGGTCGGGGCGCTTGCGGCGGAGGACGATCACGCCGACCGAGACGAGAACGAACGCCGAGAGCGTGCCGATGTTCACCATCTCCTCGAGCACGCCGATCGGCGTGAGCCCGGCGAGCAGCGCGACGACGAGCGTCACGACGACCGAGGTGAACCACGGGGTACGCAGGCGCGGGTGCACCGAGGCGAGGCGCTGGGGGAGCAGGCCGTCGCGCGCCATCGCGAAGATGATGCGGGTCGCTCCGATCAGCAGTGTCAGCACGACGGTGGTGAGACCGGCGACGGCGCCGGCCGAGATGACCGTCGCCATCCAGGTCTGCCCGTGGTAGGCGAAGGCGTTGGCGAGTGCGGCCGACGGGTCGAGCTCGCGGTAGGGCACCATGCCGGTCACGACGAGGGCGACGGCGCAGTAGAGGACGGTGCAGATGATGAGCGAGGCGATGATGCCGATGGGCAGGTCGCGCTGCGGGCGGCGCGTCTCCTCCGCGGTCGTGGCGACGACGTCGAAGCCGATGTAGGCGAAGAAGACGAGCGAGGCCCCGGCGATGATGCCGCCGACTCCGAAGGTCGCCGGCTCGATGCCCGAGAGGAACTGGAGGAGCGGCTGGGTCAGTCCGGAGGCAGACTGCGAGGCCTCGGCCGGCGGGACGAACGGCGAGTAGTTCGCGGTGCTCACGAACTGGAGGCCGGCGATGATGACGAACAGGACAATGAACAGCTTGATCGCGACGAGCACCAGATTGACCCGCAGCGACTCCTTGATGCCGACGGTCATCAGCGCGCCGAGCACCAGCACCAGGAGGATGGCCGGCACATCGACCACCCCGCCGTACGAGATCGCGGACGGCAGGACGATGCCGAGCTGCTGGAGGAACGAGCCGAGGTACGCGCTCCAGCCCTGCGCGACCACGCTCGCGCCGAGGAAGAGCTCGAGGATGAGGTCCCAGCCGATGATCCAGGCGAAGAGCTCGCCGAGGGAGGCGTAGGAGAAGGTGTAGGCGGATCCCGAGACCGGCACGGTGGAGGCGAACTCGGCGTAGCACATGGCGGCCAGGGCGCAGGCGAACGCGGCGACCACGAAGCTCAGCACGATGGCGGGGCCGGCGATGTCGTGCGCCGCTCGGCCCGTGAGGGTGAAGATGCCGGCGCCGATCACGACTCCGACCCCGAAGACCGTGAGGTCGAGTGCGGTCAGGGACTTCTTGAGCCGGTACTCCGGCTCATCGGTGTCGGCGATCGACTGTTCGACGGACTTGGTGCGCAAGACGCTCACGGGCACTCTCTCTGTCGGCGGTGGGGAGGCGCAGGGCCACTCGGGAGGATAGCGGCGCGGCGACGCCCTCCGCCCGGCCCGGCGCGCAGCGGCCGACCGGGGCTCGGCAGGAGGTGTCCGCGCGAGTACCCTTCGACGGCATGAGCAGGATCTTCTCGACGGCGTTCGCGGACGTCTACCCGCACTACGTGGCGAAGGCGGAGCGCACGGGGCGCACGCGCGACGAGGTCGACGAGGCGGTCCGCTGGCTGACCGGATTCGACGCGGCCGAGCTGGAGCACCATCTCGCGGAGCGCACGACGCTCGAGGACTTCTTCGCCGCCGCACGCCTGCATCCGAACGCTTCGGCGATCACGGGGGTCGTCTGCGGCATCCGGGTCGAGACGGTCGAGGATCCTCTGATGCAGCGCATCCGCTACCTCGACAAGCTGATCGACGAGCTCGCGAAGGGCCGACCGATGGTGAAGGTGCTCCGGCCGATGCCCGCGGCCGTCTGACCCCTGTCGGGCCGAGCACGTGCGGGTGGTGTCGATGCGCGCTCCTCCACAGGCGCGGATGCGGCCCGCTTCTCCCCGGATGGCGTTCTGCAGGCTCCGCCGGGTTTTTCCACCGACGAGGGTGGCGGGCATGACATCGACTCACCGATCCCCGTCCCACCCGTCCGCGCCGCGCGAGCCCGAGATCGTCCGCGCGAGCGGGGTCCACGACCTGCTCGCGAGCGTGCCGACTCTGATCGGCATCCGGCCGGAGGAGTCGCTCGTCGTCGTGCCCTTCCTCGGCTCGCGCGCGGGCGGAGGGTTCCGCATCCCGCTGCCGCAGGGTCCGAACCGCGCGGAGGTCGCCGTGCTGGCGCGCGGCTGCGCGGGTGTGATGGAGACGATGCCCCGGGCGACGGCGGCCCTGGTCGTCGTCTACACCAGGGCGACCTATGCCGAGGCGAGGGGCGTCCCGCAGCTTGAGCTCGGCCGTGCCGTGCTGCGCACGCTCGAGCGCACCGAGCTGGGGATCGTCGCCGTCGCCTGCGTGGCGGGTGACGGCTGGGGCCGCTACACCGACGCTGCCGAGTGTCGGCAACCGCGGCCCCTGGTCGAGATCGAGGGCAGCGAGGCCGGTCTGTTCGCCAGGGCGCTCGCCGAGGAGCCCCTCGACCTCGCTCGGCTCGCCGAGCCGCCGCTCGTCGACGACGCCGATCGCGCGATCGTGGAGGAGGTGCTGCGGCGGAGTGCGCACTCGATGCCGGACGTCGTGCCGCTGGTCGAGCGCTGGCTCACCGGCTCGTCGACACCGCGCCGCGAGGCGATGGTGGTCCGGATCCTGCAGTCGGCGCCGTTGCGCGATCAGACGACGCTGCAGATCGCCCGCGGAGCCGCGACTGCCGAGGCGCAACGAGGCCGCCGGCGCCGCTTGGACGAGACCAGCGCGGCCACCGGTGAGCGCGTCTCCGAGATCGCCGAGCGCGAGTTCCTGGCCGGCGCGCGCGACGCGCACGACGTCGAGGCGACGGCGCTCCTATCGGACGG
>NZ_LIIN01000161.1 GCF_001634385.1 Rathayibacter tanaceti
TACGACGCGATCGCCCGCGAGCTGGGCCTCTCGGCCTCGACCGTCCGCGGGCTCCTCGCCCGCGCCCGGGCGACCCTGCGCACCGAGCTCGCCCACTGGCGCTGACGGCGCGGTGCCGGGCCTGCGGGTGCACGATGATGGCGGGATGACTCCGCGCGCCGTGCTCCCCGGGGTGCTCTGGATCGTGAGCGCTCTCGCCTATCTGCTCGCTGAGGCGGTGGCTGCCTCGGCGTTCCCGGGGTACAGCTACGCCCAGAACTACATCTCGGACCTCGGCGTCCCCGAGGTCGGAGTCTTCGAGGGACGGATTATCGACTCGCCTCTGCACGCGGTGATGAACGTGGGCTTTCTGGTTCAGGGGGCGCTCTACCTCGCTGCGGCCGTCGCGACCGTGAGGGCCTTCGGCCGGGGGAGGCTGTTCCTCGCTCTGGCCGTCGTCTACGCGGTCGGGATCGCGCTGGTCGGCCTCGTCCACGGCAGTAGCGCGAGCGCCGAGAGCGGCGTCGGCGGCCTGCACGTGCTAGGCGCGGGCCTCGCCATCGTCAGCGGCAACGCGGCGTCGATCGTGGCCGGAGTCTCGGCGCGACGCGGTCGCCCTCCGTGGGCGTCGGCGCGGCTGGGCGTCGTGCTCGGGATCGTCGGCCTGCTCGGCCTCCTGCTGCTCCAGGTCGACTCCCGGGTGGCGGGCGTCGACCTACTGCCGGACGGAGCCTGGGAACGTCTCGCGGTCTACGCGGTCACCATCTGGCAGCTCGCGACGGGCGCGCGGCTCCTCCTGCGCCAGCCGGCCGCAGCCCAGGGGTAGCCTCCGGGGTGCCGGCGGGAAACGCGCGCGAAACAGGGGGCGGCTACCGTCACGAGCACCGCCGCTCCGCCGCGGTCTCGCCCGCTCTCCGGAGGACGCCACATGCCCCGCCCCGCCTTCCCCGCTCCGCCGAGCGCCGAGCTGCACATCCACCTCGAGGGCACGATCGAGCCCGAGCACATCGTCGAGATGGCGCGGCGCAACGCAGTCGCCCTGCCGACAGAGGACCTCGACGCGCTCCGAGCGCGGTACGCGTTCACCGACCTCGCCTCATTCCTCGAGCTGCACTACTCCAACCTCACGGTGTTGCGGACCGAACGCGACTTCTTCGAGCTCGCCACCGGCTACCTCGATCGCGCGAGCGCGGCGAATGTGCGCAGGGCAGAGATCTTCTTCGATCCGCAGACCCACCTCGGCAACGGGGTGCCGCTCGCGACGGTCATGGCCGGGATCACCCGCGCTCTCGGGGCCAGCGTCGAGACGCACGGTGTCTCGACCGCGCTGATCATGTGCTTTCTGCGCGACCTCGGGGCGGAGGCGGCCGACGAGATGCTGACCGCGATCCTCCCCTACCGCGAGCACATCATCGGCGTGGGTCTGGATTCGAACGAGGTCGGCTTCGGCCCCGAGCTGTTCGTCGACGTCTACGCCCGCGCCGCGGCGGAGGGACTGCGCCTGGTCGCGCACGCCGGCGAGGAGGGCGGTCCCGAGACCGTCGCGGCCACCGTCGACCTGTTGAAGGTCGAGCGGATCGACCACGGGATCCGCGCCATGGAGGATCCGGCCGTGGTCGCGATGCTGCGCGAGCGGCGCATCCCGGTCACAGTCTGCCCGCTCTCGAACGTGGCCCTGCGTGCCGTCGACACGATGGCGGACCATCCGCTTCCCGCGATGCTCCGGGAGGGTCTGGTGGCCACCGTCTCGAGCGACGACCCGCCCTACTTCGGCGGCTACGTGGACGAGAACTACCGTGCCCTGGTCGAGGAGCTGGGGATGGACGATGCGCAGCTCGAACGGCTCGCCCTCAACTCCTTCGACGCCGCGTTCATCGAGGAGGCGGACCGCGAGCGGTGGCAGACCGAGGTCCGCGCGCACTTCCGGCACTGAGGCGGACGGCGCCCGCTGCCACGCGGTGCCGTCCTGGTCGCCATCGACCACCCGTGACCCGCGATCGCGGAGGAACCGACGCACCCCCGCGACGTCCGCCGCGATCCGCGTGAGCGCCCTGCTCGTCGCCGAGCTGCTCGTCGAGGGCGAGCGCGTGTCCGACGGTCTCGAGCCCGCTCACGGCTCCGGGGGCGCGCATCGGGGTCGCTGCACAAGGCGGAGCAGGTGATCGGGACACGACATCCCGCGACGGACCGAGCAGGCACCGGAACCCACCGGTCCGCGTGCGCGAGGATGGATCCCATGCCCACGCGCGTCGACGGCCTCTCGGTCTACCCGGTGAAGGGCCTGTCCGCGCAGCCGCTCGCGCAGGTCGCGCTCACCGCAGGCCGCGGCATCCCCTTCGACCGCACCCTTGCTCTCGCCCGCCCCGGAGGCGCCTACCGCTCCGGGATGCGGCACGGGATCTCCAAGCGCGAGTACTTCGCCCTCGTGGCCGAGGCGCGCCTCGCCGGCCTCAGCACGCACCTCGACCCCGAGTCCGGGCTCCTCACCGTCGACGTGCGCGGCCGCCGCGCTCTCACCGCCGACCTCGGCGCCGAGAGCGGCCGTGCCCGCGTCCGCGCCTTCTACGCCCGGGTACTCGACCTGCCGCCCGGAGTCGAGCCTGTGCTCGCGCAGGACGAGGGCCGCCGGTTCACCGATACAGCGCATGCCTCGGACGTCGAGATGGAGTACGTGTCGCTGATCAACCTGGCGAGCGTCCGCGACTTCGCCGAGCGCATCGGAGCGGAGGTGGATCCGCTGCGGTTCCGCGGCAACATCCACCTCGAGGGCCTGCCCGCGTGGAGCGAACTCGACCTCGTCGGGCGCGAGCTCACCGTCGGCAGCGTGCGGCTGCGGATCACGAAGCCCACCGAGCGCTGTGCGGCCACCGAGGTCGAGCCGGGCACCGGGAGGCGCGACCTGCCGGTCCCGCGGCTGCTGCACAGCACCTACGGCCACGACCTGATGGGCGTATACGCGGAGGTGCTCGACGGCGGCACGCTCCGCGTCGGCGACGAACTGGTGCTCCGTGCCTGACCTGCGACTCGTCGTGGCTGAGCGGGAGGTGCTCACGCCCGCGGTCACGCGCTTCGTCCTCCGCAACGCCGACGACGCGCCCCTCCCCGGCTACAGCGCCGGCGCGCACCTCACTCTGACGACCCCCTCCGGCGCCCGGCGGAGCTACAGCCTCGTCGAGCCCGGGTCGGTGGAACCGCCGCACTACGTGATCGCCGTGCGCCGAGAGCCCCACGGGCGGGGCGGGTCGCGGAGTCTGCACGACGACGTGCGCGTCGGCGACGTCCTCGCGGCGGCGCCTCCCGCGAACACCTTCGCCCTCGAGCCCGCGCGTCGCTACCTGCTGATCGCGGGCGGCATCGGGATCACCCCGATCCGAGCGATGGCGGCCGAGCTCCGGGCACAGGGCTCGGCGGCGCAGGTGGTCTACCTCAGCCGCAGCCCCGCGGACACCGCCTGGCGCGACGAGTTCACCACCGGCGGGGCCCTCGTGCACCACAGCGCCGAGCACGGACGGCTCGATCTCTGGCCGTTCGTCGCCGAGCCGGACGACGACGCTCGGATCTACTGCTGCGGGCCGTCGGCGCTGATCGACGAGGTGCTCGCACTCACGATGCACTGGCGGCCGAGCCGGATCCACGTCGAGGACTTCGCGGGAGTCGACGCCCTCGGCGGCCGGGTCGCCCCGTTCACCGCGGTCTGGGAGCCGACCGGTGCGGCCGTCGACGTGGGCGCAGACCGCTCGATGCTCGCGTCGCTGCGCTCGGCCGGCATCGACATCGACTCCTCCTGCGAGTCGGGCACCTGCGGCACCTGTCGGCTCCGCCTGGTCCGCGGCACGGCCGATCACCGCGACCTCGTGCTCTTGGCCGAGGAGCGCGAGCACTGGATCATGCCGTGCGTGTCGCGGGCGGCGGGCGGCGAGCTCGTCGTCGGACCCGTCGGATCGAGTCGGCCGCTACCGTCGGAGGCATGACCGCACACTCCTCCACCCCGCTCGCCGCCGTGCTCTGGGACATGGACGGCACCATCGTCGACTCCGAGCCCGCGTGGATCCGGGCGCAGGCCGCGCTCGCCGCCGAGCACGGCGCGCGCTGGGGCGCCGAGGACGCGCAGGCCCTGATCGGCTCGACCATGGAGCAGACGGTGCGGTCCCTGCAGTCCGCCGGAGTCGCGCTCGACGACGAATCCGTCGCCGAGCGCCTTGAGAACGAGGTGATCGCCGCCCTGCACGAGGGCGTCTCGTGGCGGCCCGGTGCGCTCGAGCTCCTGCGCGAGACGGCGGCGGCGGGCGTCCCTCAGGCGATCGTCACCACCTCCTCCCGGCGCCTGGCCGAGGTGGTGGTCGCCGCGCTCGGCGTCGCCCTCGCGACCGTCGTCACCGGCGACGACGTCCGCCACGGCAAGCCGGACCCCGAGCCCTACCTGCTCGCGGCGGAGCGCCTCGGAGTCGCCATCGCCGCGTGCGTGGCGATCGAGGACTCCCCCACGGGCCTCGCCGCCGCGATCGCCTCCGGAGCCACCGCGGTGGGGGTGCCGCACGACGCGGTCCTCGAGGAGGGCGCCGACCGCACGCTCCTGTCGACGCTCGCCGGCACCGGGGTCGAGGACCTGCGCCGGCTCGTGGCCCGCCGAGCGGAGTGACGCAGCCGCAACGATCACGCTCCGCCCTCCTGCGCACCCCCTCCCCGACCCGGCCCCCGATGCCTAGGCTCGAGCCGTGACAGCGGAGACGGACGTGCTCGTGGTCGGTGGCGGTCCTGTCGGGCTGTTCCTCGGCGCGCTCCTCGCGCGGGCCGGCGTCGACGTGCAGGTCTGGGAGCAGAGCGTCGACCCGCCCCGCGGTTCCCGCGCCATCGGCATCCACCCGCCCTCGCTCAACGCCTTCGCGGCCGTCGGCGCCGACCTGCCCGTGCTCGGCGAGGCCGCCCGAGTG
>NZ_LIIN01000162.1 GCF_001634385.1 Rathayibacter tanaceti
CGCCGTCTTTCAGCGCCCGCCGTCCCCGGGACGCGAGGGTCGAACCGCCCCCGGAGGCGAGCGTCGCGACCCCCGCCGTCGAGCTGCCGGGGCGCCGTCGGCGACGGTGCGAGCGCCGGAGTCGAGTTCTCCGGCCTGCTGCGGCAGCTGTCCGGTCTTCTCGGCGATCTGCTGGAGTCCCGCCGAGAGGGTCGCCGCGCCGGCCGCGGCCGTCCCTGCCCCCGAGCGGAGGGAGTTGGCACCCGTCGCGAGCCGCGCCGTGCCGTCCTGGAGCTGCGCGAGCCCGACGACCAGCTCGGAGGAGCCCGACGAGGCCCGGTCGGCGCCGTCGGCCAGCTGTGCCGCACCGTCCGCCGCCTGCTCCAGACTCGTGTGCACGTCGGTGAAGCCGACGTAGACGTTCTTCAGGTAGGTCTCGCCGACCTTCTCCTCGAGCGTCTGCGTCACGGTGCTGCCGATTGTGCTCGCGATGTTGCCGACGATCAGGTTGGCGCTGTCGTTCGTCTCGACCGAGAGTTTCGCCTGCACGGCGGCCGCCGGGTCGTCGCCGCCCACCGAGGCGACATCGGCCGAGAATCCGGCGGGGACGGTCAGCACGGCGTAGACCTCGCCCGAGGCGAGCTGGCGCGCCGCGTCGGCGGCGCCTTTCTCCGTCCAGGCGAAATTCGACTCCGACGTGCTGGAGGTGAGCTCGTCGGTCAGGTCGTGGCCGAGCGCGAGCGTCGATCCGTCCGAGGCGGTCGCGCCGGTGTCCTCGTTCACGACGGCCGCCGGCACGGTGTCGAGGTGGTGCGTCGGGTCGAGGTTGGCCGACGTCAGCAGTCCCGCGTAGATCAGCGGGATGAGCGCGATCGCCGCGAAGACGACGACGAGACGCGGATTCACGGCGCGCAGGGCGCGGCGGAGCACAGTCATGGTCAGGGTCCTTCTACTTCGAGGAGTGCAGAGCGGCGAGGCGCTGCGACGCGACTCCGGTGACGAGGAGCTCGGCGATGTCGGCGGAGGCCTCGGCGGCCGGCCGGCGGGCGTCGCCGTCGAGCAGCCAGCCGACGACGAGCCAGGTCGTGCCGGCGGCCAGCAGCGTGGCGAAGCGCTCGACGCGGGCGTGGTCGCCTCCGCCAGGGGCGCGCTCGGCGAGCGGAGAGAAGGCGAGGAGGCGCCGCACGAGGAACGCGACGACCGACTCCTGCACGGCCCGGGCCGTGCCTCCGCTGAGGACACGGCGGTAGAAGTTGGCGTGCACGAGCAGGCCCTCGAGCAGCTCGCGCACGATCCGCGGGACGGTGCCCTCCCAGTCGACGGCGGCGACGCCGGGCACGACGTCACCGAAGAGGGCGTGCATCCGCTCGACAGCGGCGGCCTCGATCAGCGAGGGGACGTCGCCGAAGTGCTGATAGAACGTCGGTCGGCTCACGCCCGCCGCCGCGCAGAGCTCGGTGATCGAGGGCTGGTCATCGCCGGGCCCGTCGAGGGCGGTCGTGATGGCGGCGATCAGCAGGTCGCGCGAGCGGGTGGGCCGTGGGTCGGTCACGTCGTCCTCTCCGGCGCACAGAGGCACCTTCTTTACGTTCGTCAGATAACTTACAACCGTAAAGGAGGCAGTGCAAGCGTCAGGAGGCGGACTCCACAGGGAGCAGCGTCGCTATCGCCGAGGTGTCGACCATCACCGAGTCCCGCGGGGTGAGTCCGGGGCTGCGCGGAGTCGGGACGGGCAGTCGCACCACCAGCGCGCCGGGATCGACGCCGAACCGCCCCGACGACGTCCGCCCAATCGGGTCCCCGTCGAGTTCCGCGAGCACCGCCTGGTCGAGCTTGAACGTGAACTCGCGCCCCGGCCACTGGTGGAGCGAGGCGAGTCCGTTGCGATTGCCCGTCGCCACATCGAGCGCGAGGCCGAAGCGGCGGCGCAGCAGCACCAGCTCGAGGTCGCCGTCGTCGAGCACGGCTCCGGTCGCGAGCTCGATGTTGGCCACCACGGAGCTGCAGTTGCAGGCGAGCACCATGAAGCAGCGCTGCGGAGGCTCCTGCTCGCCGTCGATCGTGAGAGTCGCCTCGAAGCCGGCCTTGAACATCGCCGGAGCTCCGGCCGCGAAGTACGCGCCCCAGCCCACCCGCTTCTTCAGCTCCTCGTCGGTCTTGTCCATGATCTCGGCGTCCAGCCCCACGCCGCCCATCACCGTGAACACCCGCTCCTCACCGTCGTCGAAGGTCGCCGTGCCCACGTCGATCGGCCGGTCCTGCCCGAGCAGGGCGATCTCGACCGCGTCGGAGAGCGACCCCAGCGGGATCCCGAGGTTCCGGGCGAGGAGGTTGCCGGTCCCACTCGGCAGCAGTCCGTACGGCACCCCGGTGCCCCGGAGGACCGTCGCCACCGCCCGCACCGTGCCGTCCCCGCCCATCGAGCAGACGAGGTCGGGCTCGGCGGCCAGAGCGGCGCGGGCCGCGGCGGCACCGGAGTCGTCGGGCCTGGTCTCGAACCAGAGCGGCTCGTTCCAGCCGTGCCGGCGGGCGATCGTCGCGACCAGGTCCTCCGCGGCGCCGACGTCGTCGAACTTGCTCGGATTGATGACGACGGCCACGGTCGGCTTCTCGGGTGCGCTCACCGTCTCAGTCTGGTGCGCCCGAGGAGCGCTCGAGTACCGCGGCCGCCTCCACCGCCAGGACGGCGCCGATCTGAGCCGACAGCGTGGCAGGCAGGGACGCAGGCGCGTCCCAGCGCGGCCCGGCCAGCAGCACCCCGCGACGCTCGCCCGAGCGCTGCAGCGCGGCGACGCTCCCCGAGACGAAGCCGCCGACGCGCTCGGCGACCGCGGGCGGGACTCCCTCGGTGGTCGCGAGATCGACGAGGTGCCGGTAGGCGATGCCGCCGAACAGCGCGCCGTCGCCCGTACCCTGCTCGACGAACACGCCGTCGGGGGCGAGCCGGTCGAGGAGGTCCACGGCGGTCAGAGAGGCGTGCGCGACAAGGCGCTGGTCGGGCCGCAACCGGTGCAGCGCGAGCGCCGCTCCGATGTAGACGCCGTGGTTGTAGCTGAACGCCCAGTCGTCGCGGGCGGTGCCGCCCTCGCGCCCGATGCCGTCGGCGACGAAACCGGTCGCATCGTCGCGCAGCCGCACGTGCATCCAGTCGAACGCCGCGCGCGCGAGCCCCTCGCGGCCATCGGGCCGGAGCCGTTCCAGTCGCGCCCCGAGGATCGCGAACGGTCCGTTGGCGGGGGCGTTCTTGTAGTCGAGCTGGCGCCTGCGCCACGCAAGGCTCGCCCCGTGCCGGAGATTCCAGCCCTTCTCGGCCGCGACATGCCAGAGGTGGTCCGCTCGGTCGAGCCAGCGCTCCTCCCCTGAGACCTCGCCGAGCCGCGCGAGAGCTCCGCCGAGCCACATCATGTCGTCGAAGTAGCCGTTCACCAGGCGTCCGCCGTTGCGGAGGCGGATCGCCCGGTGGAGCCGGCCCGCCCGTGCGAGGTGCGCGTCGTCACCCGTGCGCTCGAACGCGTCGACCGCCGCGTCGATCGCGTGCGCGAGCCACCAGTAGTTGAACTCGAGGTCGGCCCGCAGCGAGGTCGGGTAGCTCATGTGGTAGCCGAGCAGCGGCACCGCGAAGAGCCTGTCGAGGCTCGACTGCGCGGTGTCGGCGAGGCTACGCGTAGACGTGCGGGGCGAGGACGGCGACATCGCGCAGGTTGCGGTAGCGCTCGGCGTAGTCGAGCCCGTAGCCGATCACGAACTCGTTGGGGATGTCGAAGCCGACGTAGGAGACGTCGACCTCAATCTTGGCCGCGAGCGGCTTGCGGAACAGGGCGCAGATCTCGACCGACTCGGCACCGCGGCTCCGCAGATTGCCCTGGAGCCACGAGAGCGTCAGGCCGGAGTCGATGATGTCCTCGACGATCAGCACCTTGCGGTTCGTGATGTCGGAGTCGAGGTCCTTCAGGATGCGCACCACACCGGAGGACTTGGTGCTGCTCCCGTAGGAGGACACCGCCATCCAGTCCATCACGATGTCGAGCTTGAGCTCGCGGGCCAGATCGGCCATCACCATCACGGCACCGCGGAGGACTCCGACGAGGAGCAGGTTCTCGCCCGCGTAGTCGCGCTCGATCGCGCGGGCCAGCTCGCGGATCCGCTCGTGGATCCGGGCCTCGGTGTAGAGGACCTCGGTGATGTCGTCGGCGATGTCGGCTGCTTCCACCCGGCCACTCTACGGGTGGTCCGGCCCCGGCCCCTCTGCGGAACGAGCGGCGGGGGCGAAGACGAGGGTGGTGCCGGAGCGGGTCGCGACCACCCCGGGCAGATCGACGCCCTTCTGCCCGTGCCAGTCGGTGACCAGCGCGGCGACGGCCAGCGTCTGCGTGCGCGAGAGCGCGACTCCGAACTCGTTGGCGACCACCAGGCGGATGATGCGCTGCCGCAGCGCCGGCGGGTCCGCCGCGAGCCCGCGCGCGTCGACGGTCACGTGACCGGCCTCGTCCTGCCCGACCAGCTCGAGCGCCCAGTCGAGCGCGAGCGCGTCGAGCGCGTCACCGTCCTCGCGCAACTGCTCGGCCGTGCGCGCCAGGGCCTGCGCCACCCCGGGGCCGAGCTCGTCCTCGAGCACGGGCAGCACACGGGTGCGCACCCGCACCCGGGAGTACCGCGGATCCGCGTTCTGGGGATCGTCCCAGAACGCGAGCCCCTGGTCGGCGCAGGCACTGCGGGTCGTCTCGCGGCGCAGCCCGAGGAGGGGTCGCAGCAGCGGCCCGCTGACGGCAGCCATCCCGTGCAGGGAGGCGGCTCCGGCGCCGCGAGCCAACCCGAGCAGCACCGTCTCGGCCTGGTCGTCGAGGGTGTGCCCCAGGAGGATCGCCGCGGCTCCGGTCGCGGCCAGCGCGTCGTCGAAGGCGCGGTA
>NZ_LIIN01000163.1 GCF_001634385.1 Rathayibacter tanaceti
GGGACCGGGACGCCGACGACCGCGGCCGCCGCGGCCGCCGCCCGTGCCGGGTACGCCTCCTGCAGCTGGAGCGACGCGACCAGCGCGGCCTATTCAGGCCTGACGGTCGACGCGCTCCCGAACGGGGACGACGGCTGGCGGAACCTCTCGCTGACCTCCGGCCTGGCCATCCCCCTCGAGCCGCTGGACGGCTTCGGCGAGAAGGCCCTCACCGGCTGTGCCGGGGGCGTCTGCGAGATCGACGCGCTCGCGGACGACGTGTGGTGGCGGGTGACCGTCACCGGAGATCCGGCGAAGGCCGAGGCCGTCACCCGCGCCGTGCTCGCGAACGCCTGACCCTTCTCCTCGGCTTCCGCGAGCCTCGACGTATGCACGCTTTCGCCGGCGTGTCGCGTGCAGGAGTGGCATCTCGCGGGCGGGGCTCAGCGCCAGTACTCGTACCAGGAGGATTCGCGACAGCCGAGGGACGCGTAGAGGCGTCGGGCGCCCGCGTTGTCGGCGAGCACCTGGAGCCAGAAGCGCTCGATGCCTCGGCGCGACGCCTCCTCGAGGAGGGCGCGGATCGTGGCGGAGGCGAGGCCGCGGCGGCGTGCGTCAGGGCGGGTCGCCAGGCCGAAGAGGCCGCCCCAGAGCTCTCCGTCCTGCGCCGTGACGAACGCGAGACGGCCGGTCGCGGCGGGGCCTGCTCCGTCGACGACGAGGGCGTAGGAGGCGGGACAGCCGGCGAGGATGCGCTCGGCGACCGCGCGCTCGTCCGCACCTCCGCGACCGTCCACGGACCACCAGAGGGCGAGCCAGTCCTGGTCGGGAGTCTCGGTGACGCGGACGGACGGCGCCGGCGCGGGCAGCGCGGCGAGCGCTCCTGGACCGATCCGGTCAGCACGAGCGTGCGGTCGATCGGCGCGTAGCCGCGCTCCTCAAGGAGCCCGGTCAGCCCGGCGGGGCTCGGCGGGCCGACCTGCACGAGGGGCGCGACGCCGTGCTCGCGGGCGAACCCGCTCCGCCGCGTCGAGGGCGGCGCTCTGGTCGGCGACGTCTCCGGAGGCGAGCAACGAGTTGGCGCGCTTGGTCACTCCCGCGGAGGCGCGCAGCTCCCACGCGCCGAGCGGACGGCGCACGAGCGCGGGCCAGGCGTCGGCGGCGAGTCGATCGAGCAGCAGCGGATCCATCCGGTCACGATAGCGGGAACGTCCTGATCGTCGTAGCAAGTTTTTTGCGCCGTCCGAGTTTCGTTTAAAGAAACTGCTCGATTCTTTCCACGTCGATTTCTACTCTCCTAGGTGCCCTGGACGCCGAACACGCCGTACAACGAGCTGCCGCTCCTTCCTCCTTCCGCGGACCTGGAGACGCGCGCGGTTCTCCGAGCGACGATCGCCGCACGCGCCGCCCTCGCCGCGCTCGAGCAGGCGTCGCGATCGCTCCCGAATCCCGCGGTTCTGGTGAACAGCATCCAGCTCCTCGAAGCGCAGGCGAGCTCCGAGATCGAGAACATCGTCACCACGTCGGACGAGCTCTTCCGCTTCGCCGACGATGAGGACGCCGCCGCCGATCCTGCCACGCGCGAGGCGCTGCGGTACCGCCGAGCTCTGTTCGAGGGCTTCGCGCTGGTATCGAAGCGGTCGGTCACCCTTCGGACCTCGATCGAGGCGTGCTCGATCATCAAGCAGCACGAGATGACGCTCCGGGACAGACCGGGAACCTTCATCGGCGATCCGCTGACCGGGGAGCACGCCTACACGCCCCCGGTCGGAATCGGAACGATCACCGGCCTCCTGTCCAACTGGGAGACGTTCATCCATGAGTCGGAGGGGCTCGATCCGCTGATCGTCATGGCGGCCGCGCACTACCAATTCGACGCCATCCACCCGTTCGAGGACGGCAACGGACGGACGGGACGGGTCATGAACATGCTGATCCTCGTGGAGCACGGCCTCCTGTCCTCGCCGATCCTCTACCTCTCGCGGTACATCATCCGCCGAAAGAGCGAGTACTACCGGCTGCTGCTCGCCGTCACATCCGAGGGAGCCTGGGAGCAATGGCTCCTCTTCATGCTCGAGGGAATCCGCGAGACATCCCAGTGGACGCTCGCCACGATCGACACGATCGGTGCGCTGCGGGAGACGGTGCGCGAGGAGATGCGGAGTGCGCTGCCCGGGGGCGCGAACGCCGATCTCCTCGAGGTGTTGTTCGAGGAGCCGTACTGCCGCATCCGGACCGTCATGGCCCGATGCGGAGTCTCCCGACCGACGGCGCGCTCCTGGCTGTCCGCGATGGTGGAGCGCGGAATCCTCACCGACACTCCGATCGGGCGGGAGCGGTTGTTCGTCAACCACGCCTTCCTCCGACTCCTGAAGCAGGATCAGGAGACCACGGCGGGTCCTCCTGCCGAGCCGACCCTCTTCTGACACCCTGCCGCGCCGCTCCGACGCCCGGAAACGGCTCCGGCTCGCAGGAACCGCGCGATCGGACGAGCCGAGCGAGGTCCTGCGAGCCGGAGGTCGTGGAGGGACGAGCCCTACATGTTGATCATGTGCCCCTTGAGACCGTGGAAGCCCTCCTGCAGCGCCTCCGAGAGGGTCGGGTGGGTGTGCACGTTGCGGGCCAGCTCGGTCGCGGTGAGGTCCCACTTCTGGGCGAGCGTGAGCTCGGGCAGCAGCTCCGAGACGTCCGGTCCGATCATGTGGGCGCCGAGGAGCTCGCCGTACTTCTTGCTCGCGATGAGCTTCACGAAGCCGGTGGCTCGCCGAGGCCGTGCGCCTTGCCGTTCGCCATGAAGGGGAAGGTCGAGACGGTGATCTCATGGCCCTCGTCCGTCGCCTGCTTTTCGGTGAGACCGAAGGAGGCGATCTGCGGCTGGCAGAACGTCGCGCGCGGCATCATCCGGTAGTCGCCCAGCGTCTGGGTCTCGGCACCGGCGAGGGTCTCGGCGGCGACGACGCCCTGCGCCTCCGCGACGTGCGCGAGCTGGAGCTTCGCGGTGACGTCACCGATGGCGTAGATGTGGGGAACGGTGGTGCGCATGTTGTCGTCGATCGCGATCGCGCCGCGCTCGGTGAGCTCGACGCCGGTGTTCTCGAGGCCGAAGCCCTCGGTGCGCGGGACCCAACCGATCGACATCAGGACCTTGTCGACCTCGAGGCTCGACTGCGTGCCGTCCTTGGCCGTGTAGGTGACCGTCACGTAGCCGTCCTTGTCGACGACCGACTCGACCTTGGTGGAGGTCAGGATCTCGACGCCGAGCTTCTTGTACTGCTTCTGGATCTCCTTCGAGACGTCCGGGTCCTCGTTGGGGAGCGCTCGGTCCATGAACTCGATGATCGTGACATCGACGCCGTAGTTCTTGAGGACGTAGGCGAACTCCATGCCGATCGCGCCTGCGCCCACGATGGCCATCGTGTCGGGGAGCTCGCGGGTCATGATCTGCGTCTCGTAGGTGACGACGTTCTCCGAGAGCTCGACACCGGGGAGGAGGCGCACGCTCGCGCCGGTCGCGATGATCGCGTCGTCGAAGGTCAGCGACTCCGTGCCGCCCGTGCTCAGCTGGACGTCGAGCCCCTTCGGGCCGGTGAAGGAGCCGACGCCGTCGAACTCAGCGATCTTGTTCTTCTTCATCAGGAAGTGGACGCCCTTGGTGCGCCCGTCGGCGACGGAGCGGCTGCGGTCGAACGCCGCGCCGAAGTCGAAGGAGACGTCTCCCGAGATGCCGAACTGCTTCGCCTGGGTGTGGAAGAGGTGGGCGAGCTCCGCGTTGCGCAGCAGCGCCTTGGACGGGATGCAGCCGACGTTGAGGCACACACCGCCCCAGTACTGCTTCTCGACGACGGCGACGGACTTGCCGAGCTGGGCGGCGCGGATCGCGGCCACGTACCCGCCGGGGCCCGCCCCCAGAACGACGACGTCGAAGTGCTGGGCCATGGATGATCCTCCAGAGTCGTGAAAGGTGGTGCGCGGGATGACCACGCCACCTCCCACCGTACCGTTTCGGGGCTCGGAGGCGCCCGGGTCCTCCATGGGCGAACCGGGGCCCAGGGGCGCGCGGGGACGAGCGGGAATGCGCGGGCCGCGGACGTGGTTGACGACGAGCGGGCAACGGAGCCTCTCCCCCCTGTCCCCGCTCGAAGGAAGCCCTCGATGACCCTCACCTCCCCCCGCACAGCCAGCACCAGCGCCCCGATCCTCGAGGTGCTCGCCGAGCGCTGGAGCCCCCGCTCCTTCGACGCGACCGCGGCGATCGCCGACGGCACCCTCGCCTCGCTCCTCGAGGCCGCGCGCTGGTCCCCCTCCGCGAGCAACTCGCAGCCCTGGCGCTTCATCGTCGCCCGGCGCGGCACCGAGGAGTTCGACCGCATCGTCTCGACCCTCGCGGGGTTCAACGGCGCCTGGGCAGGCTCCGCCTCCGCCCTGATCGTCGCGCTCACCGAGACCGTCGACGCCGAGGGCGCGCCGCGGCCGTGGGCCGTCTACGACCTCGGCCAGGCGATGGCGCACCTGAGCGTGCAGGCCCACCACGAGGGCCTGCACGTGCACCAGATGGCCGGCTTCGACAAGGACGGCGTGCGCGCCGCATTCGGTGTCGACGAGCGCCTCGACCCGGTGACCGTCGCCGCGGTGGGGGTCGTCGCGAGTCCCGACGAGCTGGCGAACGACGTGCTCCGCGAGCGCGAGACCGCTCCGCGCACGCGCCTGCCGCTCAAGGAGCTCGTGCTCGTGCAGTCCTAGCTGCCAGCAGTCCGATGAAGGCCTCCCGCCCGCGCCTGCGGGCAGGGAGGCCTTCTGTGTTACTCCCCGTGTCGCGCGGGGCGCGG
>NZ_LIIN01000164.1 GCF_001634385.1 Rathayibacter tanaceti
GGCCTCGCCGAGCGCCGCCTCGGCCTGCGCGAACGACTCGACCGCGACCGCGTCGGCGATCGCGCCGAGCGCCGCCGCCACCGCGGCCTCGAAGCCCGGTCGCACCTGGATCCGCTCGGCGACCCTGCCCAGCACGCCGTCGAGCCGCGCGGCGACGAGCTCGGCGGAGCCGTCAGAGACATCGAGGGCGAGCGAGAGGGCACCGCTCCTCGCCGCCAGAGCCTCACGGTCGCGCTCCAGCGCATGCAGCTCCTCGCGCAGTCTCCCGATCTCGGCCTCGGCCTGGACGACGGCCGACTGAGCGAGCTCGTAGCCCTCGTCGAGCGTGCCGTCCGCTCCGCGCCCGGCCTCGCCGATCTCGTCCTCGAGAGCGTCCAGTGCCTGTCGGGCGGCGTCCCGGCGCTGCCCGGCGGAGTCCAGGGTGTTCTGCGCACGGAGGACCTCGCCGCGGACCGACGCGAGTCGCGATGCCGCCGTGTCCGCCTGCCCGCCGAAGCTCGAGAGCTCGAGGTCGTAGCGCGAGACCCGTGCCGACTGGGCGGCGATCTCGTCGTCCGTGGCGTCGAGGGCGGTTCGGGCGGCGACGGTCGCGCGCTGAGCATCGACCCAGCCGGCCTCGGCGTCGAGGACGGCCTGCCGCAGCCGCTCCAGCTCGACTCCCGCCTCCTCGATCTGCTGCGGGGTGACCCGCGGCTGGATCTGCGGCTGGTCAGCCTCGATCTCGAGCATTGCGAGGCGCTGCCCCGCGAGCGCCGAGAGGTTGCGCAGCCGCTCCTGCACCGATTCCAGCTCGAAGGCGGTGCGCCGCGCGTCGTCGACGGCGTCACCGACCGCCTCCGCCTCGAGCCGCGCGAGGCGCAGGGTGACCTGCTCGAGCCGCTCCTGGAGCAGGACGCGCTCGCTGTGCCGCTCGCTCTCGGAGCGCGCGAATCCGTCGAGCGCCGCGCGCAGAGCCACCACGTCGTCGGCCAGGAGGCGAGCACGGGCGTCGCGGACCACGGCCGCGATCGTCTGGGCCTGGCGGGCGACCTCGGCCTGGCGCCCGAGCGGCTTGAGCTGGCGCCGGATCTCGCCGGCGAGATCGGAGAGGCGGGTGAGGTTGGCCTGCATCGCCTCGAGCTTGCGGAGGGTCTTCTCTTTGCGGCGGCGGTGCTTGAGGATGCCCGCCGCCTCCTCGATGAAGCCGCGCCGCTCCTCCGGGGTCGCGCGCAGCACCGCATCGAGCTGCCCCTGCCCGACGATCACGTGCATCTCGCGACCGAGACCGGAGTCGCTCAGGAGCTCCTGAACGTCGAGCAACCGGCAGCCGCGACCGTTGATCGCGTACTCACTGCCTCCGTTGCGGAACAGCGTGCGGGTGATCGTCACCTCGGTGTACTCGATCGGGAGGGCCCCGTCGGAGTTGTCGATCGTGAGGGCGACCTCCGCCCGGCCGAGCGGACCGCGGGTGGAGGTGCCCGCGAAGATGACATCCTCCATCTTGCCGCCGCGGAGCGTCTTGGCGCCCTGCTCCCCCATCACCCAGGCCAGCGCGTCGACGACGTTGCTCTTGCCAGAGCCGTTGGGCCCGACGACGCAGGTGACGCCCGGCTCGAAGGCGAACGTGGTCGGCTGAGCGAAGGACTTGAACCCCTTGAGGGTCAGGCTCTTCAGGTACACCCGGCCGCCTCGCTCCCGTCCACAACGCTCCCACGGTAGTCGATGGGCGGAGCAGGGCCTCGGAGGCGGAGGAACGGCCGCGTCGCGGACCGCGGAGCCGAGGTCGGTCGGCGGAGATCGGCCGTCGTCGCGACGCTCCCGAGGTCGGGACCTCGAGTGCGGGCGCTGGCACCCGGTACAGGCAGACTGGGAGGACCCGGCCGCCCGCGGCAGGGGAACGGAGGATGTCGCATGCCGCTGCCGATCGAGCCGGGACCGCCCCTGACCGCGGCCGAGCGCGAGCGCTACGCCCGACAGATCCGACTGGGACCGATCGGCGAGCTCGGGCAGCGGCGGCTGCGGAACGCGCGGGTGCTCGTCCTGGGCGCCGGTGGCATCGGCTCGCCGGTGATCACCGCGCTCGCCGCAGCCGGCGTCGGACGCCTCGGGATCGTCGACGCGGACGTCGTCGAGGTCTCGAACCTGGCGCGGCAGACGGCGCACGACGACTCGTGGGTCGGGCTCTCGAAGGCGGAGTCGGCGGCGGCGACCGCGCGGCGCCTCTCGCCCGGGATCGACGTCCGCGCGTTCCCCGTCTCACTGACCCGGGCGACCGCCGACGACCTGATCGCCGGGTGGGACATCGTGGTCGACGGCTTCGACACCTTCGGAGCGCGCTACCTCGCCTCGGACGCGACCACCCGCGCAGGGGTGCCGCACGTCTGGGGATCGGCGCTCGGGTTCGACGGACAGCTCTCGACGTTCTGGTCGCAGGCGCCGGGCGGAGGCGTCACGCTGCGGGCGCTGCACCCCGAGGCCGAGGACGCGGCGGACAGCTGCGCGACCGTCGGCGTGCTCGGGGCGCTCTGCGCGACCATCGGCTCGGCGATGGCGGCCGAAGTCGTGAAGCTGGTGACCGGAGTGGGGAGTCCGCTGTTCGGCCGGGTGCTGGTGCACGACGCGCTGGACGGCTCGTGGGGCGAGCTGCCGTTGGCGCGGCGAGTGCCTCCGATCGGGGTGGCGCCGCCGGGCGCGGTGGCGGCAGGTGCGGTGAGTGCGGCGGAGCTGCGGGAGCGGCTGGCCGGGCCGACGCCTCCGACGGTGGTGGACCTGCGCGAGGACGACGAGGACCGTTCGGTCGCCGTGCCGGGGGCTGTGCGGATGCCGATGTCGCGCTTCGACCCTCGGGCACTGCCCGACGGCCCGCTCGTGCTGCACTGCGCCTCGGGCACCCGCTCACGGCTGGCTGCGGAGCGCGCCGCAGCCGCGGGGGTCGCGGCGGAATCGCTGACCGGAGGCATGGCGGGCTGGAGACGCTAGAGCGGCGGCGGGTCCGCGGGAGACGGAGCGATCCGCAGAGGGCGGCGGCGCGCCTCCCGTCAGCCTCCCGCAAACGGCGGCAGGACGTCGACCGCCGCCGCCGATGTCAGGGGCTGCGTGCGATCCGTCGTCGAGACTCCGTCGACGAGGAACGTGCAGCGCGCGAGCACCGGCGCCGCCTCGGGCGCGGAGGCGACCAGCCGCGCCTCCAGACCGGCCAGGTCGCCGATGTCGTCGAACACGTCGGAGGCGCGACCGAGGGCGGCCTTCGCCGCGGCGAAGTAGCGGACCTGCACGCTCAGCCGCCGATCGCGCTCATCGTGCGCTCGGGCTGCACGAATCCGACCCGGTTCATCTCGTGCCCCGCGGGCTTGGCCCACATCGCTCCCCGCCAGAGCTGGGCGACCTCGTGATCGTCGGCACCCGCGCGCATCGGGCCCAGCAGATCGGTCTCCTCGTTCGAGAAAAGGCAGCTGCGTACGCCTCCCTCGGCCGTGAGGCGCGTGCGGCGGCAGTCGCCGCAGAAGTTCTCGGTGACGGAGGCGATGATCCCCACCTGACCGAGCACCTCGGTGCCGTCGGTGTCGCGGACGTCGAACAGCTCGGCGGGTGCTCCGTCACGCGGAGCGGAGTGCGGGCTCAGCGTGAAGCGCTGCGAGAGCAGGGCGCGGATGTCGGCCGCCGTGATCATCGTCGCGCGGTCCCAGCCGTGGTCGGCGTCGAGCGCCATCTGCTCGATAAAGCGCAGCTGGTGACCGCCGGCGAGCGCCCACGCGAGCAGCTCCGGTGCCTCGCGGTCGTTGATCCCTGGCAGCAGCACCGCGTTGATCTTGGTCTGTCGGAGACCCGCGGGGCCGAGAGCGTCGATTCCCGCGAGCACCCGGTCGAGGAACGGGCGCCGGGTGACCGTGGCGAAGGTCTCGGCGCAGATGGAGTCGAGGGAGACGTTGACGCGGTCCAAGCCCGCCTCGGCGAGCGCCGCCGCACGACCGGAGAGGCCGATGGCATTCGTCGTCAGCGAGATCTCGGGACGGGGCTCGAGGGAGGCGACGTCGCGGATGATGTCGACGAGGTCCTTCCGCAGCAGCGGCTCGCCGCCGGTGAAGCGGATCTGGCGGACACCGAACTGCTCCACAGCGATCCGCGCCAGACGCAGGATCTCACCGCGGCTGAGCAGTGACGCGGGAGGCTGGAACGGCAGGCCCTCGGCGGGCATGCAGTACGTGCAGCGCAGATTGCACTTGTCGGTCAGCGAGATCCGCAGATCGTCGGCGATCCGGCCGTAGGTGTCGAGGAGGAGCGCAGTGGCCGGCCGGTCGGCCGGGAGGACCGCGGTGCTCTGTCGGGGCCGGACGGCCGGGATCCCCAGTGCTGTGCTCATCCGCTCACACTACGCCGCGGAACCGGACAGGACGCGGCAAGATGGACTCTGTCCCGTCGCCGGTCGGGCACCGGCCGCCCGAGAGAGGACCCGATGACCTCGATCGATGTGCACGCCGCCCGGGTGCGTGCTCTGCTCACGCCGCTGGCGACGCGGCGTGCCCGCGAGACGCTGATGCTCGATCCCGCCGCCGTCACCACCGATCCCGGCGCCTACGACCGGCGGGTGCTGGCCGACTCGGTCGCGTCTGCGCTCGATCTGCCGCGCTTCGACAACTCGCAGATGGACGGTTTCGCGGTGCGCTCGACGGACCTCGACGCGGCCTCGGCCGAGCAGCCCGTCTCGCTGCCCGTCGCCGCGCCGATCCCCGCGGGCGCCCGCGCGCCGCGGCATG
>NZ_LIIN01000165.1 GCF_001634385.1 Rathayibacter tanaceti
CCGCCGCCCGCCGCGTGCTGCGGCGCCTCATCGGGCACCTCGTGGTCGACGCGTCGGAGGCGCGCCTCGGCGCCGCCCTCGCGGCGCTCCGCGAGGACGGCGACCGCCTCAACCTGAACCTCCTCGGCGAGGCGGTGCTCGGCGAGCGCGAGGCGCGGCGCCGCCTCGAGGGCACCCGGAGCCTGCTGGAGCGCCCCGACGTCGACTACGTGAGCATCAAGGTCTCGAGCGTCGTGAGCCAGCTCTCGATGTGGGCGTTCGAGGAGGAGGTCGACCGCGTCGTCGAGCGCCTCACTCCGCTCTACCAGACCGCCGCGTCGAGTCCCGAGCCCACCTTCATCAACCTCGACATGGAGGAGTACCGCGATCTCGATCTCACGGTCACGGTGTTCCGACGTCTCCTCGAACAGCCGGGCATGCTCCAGCTCGAGGCGGGCATCGTCCTGCAGGCGTACCTGCCCGACTCCCTCCGCGTGCTCCACGAGCTGACCGAGTGGGCGACCGAGCGGCGAGCCCGCGGAGGAGCGCCGATCAAAGTGCGCGTGGTCAAGGGAGCCAACCTGGCGATGGAGCGCGTCGACGCGGCCCTGCACGACTGGCCGCTCGCGACCGTGGGCAGCAAGGCGGAGACCGATACGAACTACAAGCGGCTCCTCGACCGTGCGCTGCGGCCCGAGCACACCGACGCGGTGCGAATCGGTGTCGCCGGTCACAACCTCTTCGACCTCGCCTGGGCGTGGCTGACCGCGAACGACCGCGGCGTGGCCGAGGCGGTCGACATCGAGATGCTGCTCGGCATGGCGACGGGTCAGGCCCGCGCGGTCCGCGAGGACGTCGGACGCCTTCTTCTCTACACGCCCGTCGTGCATCCCCACGAGTTCGACGTCGCCATCTCCTACCTCATCCGCCGGCTGGAGGAGAACGCCAGTCCCGAGAACTTCCTCTCGGCGGTGTTCGAGCTCGACGACGAGGAGGTGCTGCAGCGGGAGCTCGGCCGGTTCCGCTCCTCCCTCGACGCCCTCGACGACGAGGCGCCCGGCTCCCGTCGCACGCAGGACCGACTCCGCGAGTGGTCCTCGGGCTCGGGTCGCCAACTGGTGCAGGAGCACGCCCGCGCGGGCGAGCGCGCGCAGGACCCGGCGGCGGCGGGACTGACCCAGGCGGTCCTCGGTCTCAGCCGCGGTTCCGGTGCGGCAGCGGCCACGACCGGCTTCCGCAACGAGCCCGACACCGATCCGGCACTCCCCGGCAACCGCCGCTGGGCGCGACTGATCATCGAGCGCATCGCCGGCTCCACCATCGGCACGAGCACGGCCGACGCGGCGCGAGTGAGCACCGAGGCCCAGCTGCAGGAGGTGCTGCGCACCGTCTCCGACCGCGCAGAGCGGTGGGGCGAGCGGCTCGGATACGACCGCGCGGCCGTGCTCGACCGCGCCGGGCTCGCGCTGGCCGCCAACCGCGACCGCCTGATCGAGGTGATGGCCTCCGAGACCGGCAAGACGATCGCCGAGGCCGATCCCGAGGTCTCCGAGGCGATCGACTTCGCGCACTACTACGCCACCCGTGCCCGTGAGCTCGACGTCGTCGGCGGCGCGACCTTCGTGCCCGAGCGGCTCACGGTCGTCGCGCCGCCGTGGAACTTCCCCGTCGCGATCCCCGCCGGCTCGATCCTCGCGGCGCTCGCCGCCGGCTCCGGAGTCGTGGTGAAGCCCGCCCCGCAGGCGCGCCGCTGCGCCGCCGTGCTCGTCGAGGCGCTCTGGGACGCGGGCGTACCGCAGGAGCTGCTCGCGCTGGTCGACCTCGATGAAGACGAGCTCGGCCGCGCGCTCATCAGCGACCCCCTCGTCGACCGGGTGCTGCTCACCGGGTCCTTCGAGACCGCGAGTCTGTTCCGCTCGTGGCGGCCCGACCTCGCTCTCCAGGCCGAGACCAGCGGCAAGAACGCGATCGTCGTCACTCCGCACGCCGATTACGACCTCGCGGTGGCCGACATCGTGCGCAGCGCCTTCGGCCACGCGGGGCAGAAGTGCTCCGCCGCCTCGCTGGTCATCCTCGTCGGATCGGTCGCACGATCCAAGCGCTTCCGGGCCCAGCTCGTCGATGCAGTCACCTCGCTCCGCGTCGGCTACCCCGACGACCCGACATCGGTGATGGGCCCGCTCATCGAGGAGCCGACCGGCAAGCTCCTGCACGCGCTGACCGCGCTCGGCGGCGGCGAGTCGTGGCTGGTCGAGCCGCGGCGCCTCGACGAGAGCGGTCGGCTCTGGTCGCCGGGCGTGCGCGACGGCGTCACCGAAGACAGCTACGTCCATCTCACCGAGTTCTTCGGGCCGGTGCTCGGGATCATGCACGCCGCGACTCTCGAGGACGCGATCCGCATGCAGAACGGCACCGACTACGGCCTCACCGCCGGCCTGCACTCGCTGCACCCCGATGAGCTCGCGCTGTGGATCGACTCCGTCGAAGCAGGCAACCTCTACATCAACCGCGGCATCACCGGCGCGATCGTGCGGCGCCAGCCGTTCGGCGGGTGGAAGCGCTCCTCCGTCGGCGGCGGAGCGAAAGCCGGCGGGCCGAACCACCTGATCGGCCTCGGCTCGTGGAAGCCATCGCCGGCCCGCAGTTCCTCGACGCTGCACCTGCGGGGCCTCGACGACCGCGCCCGCCAGTTCATCGAGGCGGCTCAGTCCTCGCTCCGGTTCGAGCAGTTCGACCTCCTGCGCCGCTCCGCGCTCTCGGACCAGCTCGCCTGGGCGACCGAGTTCGGCGTGGTCACCGACATCTCGAAGGTCGGAGTCGAGCGCAACCTGTTCCGCTATCTCCGGGTGCCGGTCGCTCTGCGCCTGGCCGACGGTGGCGACCTCGGCGAACTCCTCCGGGTGATCGCCGCGGGCCTGCTCACACGCTCGCGGATGGACATCTCGACATCCGTGCCGCTGCCTCCGCAGGTGCGGCAGATGCTCTCGGGCGACGAGCTCGCCGAGATGGCCGGCCTCGTCCCGCGCATCGTCGTCGAGACCGACGCCCACTGGCTCGAGCGGGCCGCGGCCGGCCGCATCACGGCCAACCGCATCCGGATCATCGGCGACATCGTCTCGGACCGCGTCGACGGTTACACCGGCGCCGAACCCTCATCCCAGCCCACTGAGCAACAGGCTGTCGTGCGGCGCTCCGCCGATACCGCCGGCTCCTTCACCGATGTGGTCGCCGGAGTGACACGAGGCAGCACGGGCGCTCCGGTGCCGCTGCAACGCGCCGACGGCTCCCGGGTGCCGCTCGCCACCGCGCTCGCCGAGGCGATCGGAGGCGCGCTCGACACGGTGATCTACGCCGACCCGGTCACGCCCGCCGGACGAGTGGAATTGCTGCCGTTCCTCCGCGAACAGGCGATCTCGATCACCAACCACCGCTTCGGCACCCCGATCGACCTGAGCGACGACGTGGTGTGACGCTCTGCTCGGGTCCCCGCCCCGCTCGCGCTGTCCTCGTGGCGGGGTGGCGGGTTCGAGGGGGCGGGGTGCGGTCGGCTACGGCGATCCACGGGAACCCGAATCGGCGGGTCGCCGTGGTGTCGAGTCGGGTGAGGGCCGGTTCCGGATCGCCCGGCACGGCGGACTGCGGTGAGCGGGGACTTACTTGTCGCGGCAACCACTGACTACACTCGGGGGATGAGCAGGCCCGAGACCCGCTGGCTGACGCCGGATCAGCTCGACGCGTGGCTGCGCTTCATCGCTGTCGTCGAGCTTCTCCCGGGTGCCCTCGACACGCAGCTCCAGCGCGACGCGGGGCTCACCCACTTCGAGTACCTCACCCTGGCGATGCTCTCGGAGGCTCCGGAGCGCGCTCTGCGGATGACGACGCTCGCCGCGCGCACCAACGCGACCCTCCCGCGGCTCTCGCACGTGGTGACGCGACTCGTGGCCCGCGGCTACCTGGAGCGGCGACCGTGCGCCTCCGACGGCCGCGCGACGAACGCCGTGCTCACCGAGGCGGGCCTGCAGAAGATCGTCGAGACGGCGCCCGGTCACGTCGCGACGGTTCTCGCCGACGTCATCGATCCCCTCGACGTCGAGCAGATCCCACAGCTGGCCGAGATCATGGCCCGCATGCTGACCCGCCTCGACCCGGAGGGCCGGATGACGGTCGACGCGGTGCGCTCCTCGCTCGGCGATCCCGACACCCGGGACTGCTGAGGGCTCAGGCGGTGGCCGGCGCCGGTACGACCATCGGCCGCGCGCCGCGTGAGAGTCCGTGCCATCCTCGTGCTGTGCAGTTCACAACGACCCTCTTCGCGATCGGCAGCAACACCGGCATCGAGGTGCCGCCCGAGGTCCTGGAGGCTCTCGGCGGAGGCAAGCGGCCGGCCGTCGCCGTCACGGTCAACGGCTACCGCTTCACCAGCACGGTCGGCGCGAGGGAGGGGCGGGCCCTGATCCCCTTCTCGGCCGACAAGCGCCGCGAGACCGGGCTCGCCGGGGGCGACGCGATCGAGGTCGAGCTCGAGCTCGACGCCACTCCCCGCCTCGTCGTCGTGCCCGATGATCTGGCATCGGCACTGGCGGAGGCGGGCGCGGTGGAGCGATTCGCGGCGCTCTCGCCGAGTGCGCGCAAGGCCCACGTCGGAGCGGTCGAGGGAGCGAAGGCGGCCGAGACCCGGGCGCGCCGGGTCGCCTCCGTGGTCGCCGCGCTCTCGACCTGACCCGCGCCGGCCGGCCC
>NZ_LIIN01000166.1 GCF_001634385.1 Rathayibacter tanaceti
AGCCGGCCGGCGATGCTCAGCAGGAGTGCGGTGCGGCCCGAGCGGTGCGGCCCGTGCACGACGAGCGAGGCGCCGGCCGCACCCGCACCGAGACGTCGCGGTAGATCGGCCCGTCGGGCCCTTCGAGGTGCAGGCCCTCGGCGGCGACCGCGTCGGTCGCGCCGGGCTCCGGCCAATCGGCGAGCGCGAGCTCCTTGGTGAGCCCCTCGCCCTCGACGTCGAAGGAGGGGAGGATGCGGTCGAGCCAGCGCGGCATGTGCCACGCGCGGTCGCCGAGCAGATGCAGCACGGCCGGCACCAGCGTCATCCGGACGATGAACGCGTCGACGAAGACGCCGACGGCCAGGCCGAGCGCGATCGGCTTGATGTTGGTGTCCCCCTCCGGCACGAAGGCGGCGAAGACCGAGAACATGATGATCGCGGCGGCCGTGACCACCTTGGCCGAGCCGACGAATCCCGACTCGACGGCGGCGCGCGCCGGACGGCCGTGCACGTAGTCCTCGCGCATCCGCGAGACCAGGAACACCTCGTAGTCCATCGCCAGGCCGAAGAGCACGCCCATCAGGATGATCGGCATGAAGCTGATGATCGGACCCGTCTTGTCCACGTGCAGCGCGTCCGAGAACCAGCCCCACTCGAACACCGCGGCCACAGCGCCGAAGGAGGCGCCGACCGAGAGCAGATAGCCCAGCGTCGCCTTGATCGGCACCCAGAGCGAGCGGAACACCATCGTCAGCAGCACCAGGGACAGGCCGACCACGAGCAGGCCGAAAGGCAGGAGCGCTGTGGCGAGCGTGTCCGAGATGTCGATGCCGACCGCCGTCTGGCCGGTCACCGCCAGGTCGACGCCGTACTCCTCCTGGAAGGAGTCGTGCTTGTCACGGATCTCGGCGACCAGCGCCTTGGTCGCCTCGGAATCGGGGCCGCCCTCGGGGATCACCTGGATGATCCCGGTGTCGGCGGTCTCGTTCGGTGTCGCGAGGGGCACCGAGGCGACGCCGTCGAGCCTCTCGATCTCGCCCTTGAGGTCGTTCATCAGGCCGAGCGGATCGGTCGAGCCGATGATCGTGCCGGTGACGATGAGCGGGCCGTTGTAGCCGGCTCCGAAGTTCTCGGCGAGGAGGTCGTAGGTGGTGCGCGCGGGCGTGCCCTCGGCCTGGTAGCCCGCGTCGGGCAGGGCGAGGCGCAGGCTGAGCGCCGGGATGCTGGCGACGCCGAGAACGCCGATCACCGCGATGATCGTGACGATCGGGAAGCGGGTGACGACCCGCACCCAGCCGCGGAAGAAGCCGCGCGGGACCTCGGCGTGCGCGTGCGAGCCGGGGGAGGGGACGACCGCGTCCTCGGGAGCCTCCGTGTCGGCGTGGCTGCCCGAGGCGGCTGCGGCCTTCGCGGCCCGCTTCTTCGCCCGGCGCTCCTTGGGTCGGAGGCGCGCGCCCGCGAATCCGAGCAGCGCGGGAGTGAGGGTGAGGGCGATGATCACGGCGATCGCGACTCCGCCCGCCGCCGCGATGCCCATGGTGGTGAGGAAGGGGATGCCCGCGACCGAGAGGCCGACCAGAGCGATGATGACGGTCAGGCCGGCGAACACGACCGCGGAGCCGGCGGTCGCCGTCGCGCGAGCGGTCGACTCCTCCGGGTCCATGCCCTGCCGCAGCTGGTCCTGGTGGCGGCTGATGATGAACAGGGCGTAGTCGATCCCGACCGCGAGACCCAGCATCAGCGCCAGCAGCGGGGTGGTCGACGAGATCGACGCGAAGCGGGTGGCGATGAAGATCGCCGACATCGAGAGCGCCACGCCGAGCAGCGCGGTGACCAGGGGCATCCCGGCGGCCAGGAACGAGCCGAAGGTGAGCACGAGCACGACCAGGGCGACGACGAGGCCGATCGCCTCGGTGATCGTGACGCCGGGGAGGTTCTGCGCGAAGAGGTCGCCGCCCAGAGAGACGACGGAGCCGGCCGGCAGCGCCGCCTCCAGCGTCGTCGCCTCTGCCTTCAGCGCGTCTCGGCTGGCGGCGCTCGTCGTGGTGGCCGAGCCGTCCATCTGGGCGGTGATGACGAGCGCATTCCCCGCCTCCGAGATCGTGCCGGAGACACTGTCGGAGTAGGGGTCGGTGACCGCGGCGACCTCGTCCACATCGCCGAGGGCGGTGACCGCGGCGCTGACCGGGTCCTTGATGTCGGCGTCCTGGACGCTGCCTCCCTCCGGGGCGACCACGACGTAGCGCGCCGAGGTGCCGCTCACCTGCGGGAAGGTGCGCTCGAGCTGGTCGAGCGCGGTCTGCGACTGCGTGCCCGGGATCGAGAAGGTGTTGTCGGTGCCCTGGTTCAACAGCAGGGCGCCTCCTCCGCCGGCGACGACGATGAGCAGCCAGAGCACGGCGACGAGGCGGTGGGCGCGGTACACGCGACGACCGAGACGGTAGAGCAGCGACGACACGCGGTCTCCTGACGGTGAGGGGGAGGAAGGCGATACGTCTCTGTACCTGCGGAGCAGGACTCCGATACACGAGCGTATCCGATACAGCAGCGTATTGGATACGTGGATGTATCGGATACAGTGAGGTCGTCGCAGGCAGCGACCGGCAGGAGGCGACGATGACCGCGATCGACGCCACCCCTCCCGAGACTCCGCGCCGCAGCCGCACGCGCGAGCGGCTGCTCGACGCGGCCTACGACGTCTTCGCCGAGACCGGAGTGCACTCCGCCTCCGTCGAGCAGATCTGCGAGCGCGCCGGATTCTCGCGCGGCGCCTTCTACTCCAACTTCTCCTCGAAGGAGGAGCTGTTCTTCGCACTGATGGAGCGAGAGAACGGCGCCCGGGTGACCGCTCTCGTCGAGCAGATGGGGCGCACGATCCCCAAGATCGTCGACTCGGACGAGCCGCTGACCGCCGAGAGGCTCGCGGTCGTGATCCTCGACTTCCTCCAGGGGCCCGTCACCGACAGTCGACGCTGGTGCGTGGTTGAGTCGGAGTTCGAGCTGCTCGCGCTGCGGGACGCGCGCATCGCGCCGCAGTACCGCGACTTCCGGGCCGGCTTCGACGCCTCCCTCGTGCAGATCGTGCACGGTGCGCTGCACCACGTGGGCCGCGAGTTCTCGCTTGAGCCGCGGACGGCGGTGCGCCTGCTGATCGCGGGCTACGACGACGCGGTGAAGCAGTCGATCCTCGAGGACGAGTCGGAGGCGGCGGCGCTCGAGCGGTTGCGGACGACGCTCACGGCGATCGTTCTCGCGACCTCGGTCGCCGACACCTGAGCGGCGCTATTCGAGGCGCTGTTCGAGGCGGATGGCGTCAAGAACGAAGGAAGGATTCGACTCGACGCCCGCCAACCCGCGCGGATCGGGATCGGGATCGACATCCTTCCTTCGTTCTTCACCGCATCGTGCTCGGAACCGTCGACGTCCGCGCCCGGACCACGCCCCGGCTCGCGACTCCTGCGCAGTCCAGGCGGTCGGGCGGTCACCAGGCGTAGTCCTCCGGGGCGGTCCGGTGGCCGGGGAAGATCTCGTCGAGGCGGGCGAGCGCTGCGGAGTCGAGCGTGATGTCGACGGCGGCGACCGCGCTCTCCAGCTGCTTGAGCGTGCGCGGGCCGGTGATCGGTCCGGTGACGGCGGGCTGGTGCAGGAGCCAGGCCAGGGCCAGCTCGCCGGGCGCCTCGCCCCGCTCGCGCGCGAACGCCTCCCACTGCTCGAGGGCGGGACGGTGCTGCTCGATCGCGGCGAGGGTGCGCTCGGAGGAGCGGCGCCCGCCCTCCGCGGTCTTCTCGAGCACGCCGCCGAGCAGACCACCCTGGAGCGGAGACCACGGGATGACACCGAGCCCATAGTGCAGCGCGGCGGGCAGGACCTCCCGCTCGACATTGCGTACGAGCAGGTTGTAGATCGACTGCTCGGAGGCGAGGCCGGTGAAGTGGCGGGCGCGCGCCGCCTCCTGGGCCTGCGCGAGGTGCCAGCCGGCGAAGTTGCTGGAGCCGACGTAGAGGACCTTGCCCTGCTGCACGGCCACCTCCATCGCCTGCCAGATCTCGTCCCACGGGGTCGTCCGGTCGACGTGGTGGAACTGGTAGAGGTCGATGTGGTCGGTCTGGAGGCGCCGCAGGCTCTCGTCGAGCGCGCGGCGCAGGCTGAGGGCCGAGAGTCGGCCGCCGTTGGGCCAGGAGTCGCGGCCGCGCTCGGCTCCGGGAGCGGCGAACTCGCCCATGTCGCCGAAGACCTTGGTCGCGAGGACCGTGCGCTCGCGGCGCTCGCCGCCCTGGGCGAACCAGCGGCCCACGATCTCCTCGGTGGCTCCGCGGCCGGCGTCGCCTCCATAGACGTTGGCGGTGTCGAAGAAGTTGACGCCCAGCTCGTGCGCGCGATCCATGATCGCGAACGAGTCGGACTCCTCGGTCTGCATGCCGAAGTTCATGGTGCCGAGGACGGTGCGGGAGACGGACAGGCCGGTGCGGCCGAGAGACGTGTACTGCATGGTTCCAGTTGACGCCGGTTCGGGCCGGGTGTCCACCGGTTGTCCGGTAGGGGACGGACGAGAGAGGAAGTGCCCGGGGTGCTGCGGCGGGTGGTCCCCTGGCCGGGCGCGGTGCCGCCTGGCCGCGCGGGCGCCGGGCTAGAGTCGCGGCATGGTCCGGACGACGCAGCGCCTCGTGATCCCTCTCGCCGCGGTGATCCTGCTCGCCGGCTGCACGGCGGAGCCG
>NZ_LIIN01000167.1 GCF_001634385.1 Rathayibacter tanaceti
CCCCCGCGCCGACGGATCCGGCGCCCACCGCGGCACCCGCGACCACCGATCCCGCCACCCCCGCCAGTCCCGACGGCCCGGTGACGCTCCCGAGCGACGTCTCCGGTCAGACGGCGCAGCAGGAGACCTGCAGCGTCGGCCGCTCGCTCTCGGACCAGTAGCGGGCGGCGCGACGACTGCCACCCCCGGCAGTGGCGCCGTGCGCGCGTGTCGCAGCCGCCTCCTGCGTGCGGTTATGATGGTCGTCGTGCGTCCGCCCGCGGGCGCTCAGGAGTCGTCGCATAGTCCGGTCGAGTGCACCACCCTGCTAAGGTGGAGAACCCTTTATTGGGTTCCGTGGGTTCAAATCCCACCGACTCCGCCAGTTTTCCCCTGGTCAGAACCCGTTTTACAAGGTTCCATCGACCTTCCTCCCTCCTGCGAATCGTGTTTCGACGCGTTCTCAGGTGACCCTTCTATGGGTTCCAGTCAACTCAGGCGCACGCCGCCTGGCCGAGAGAACTAGCTCCGGTCGTTCGCGTACTCGACCGCCGCGCGCTGGGCGGCGGCGGACTGTTGGCGGTAGAGCGTCGCTGTACTCCAACCAACGAGCCGCGCCGCATCCTCCGCGGTTCGGCTGCGGGCGTGCGCGTCGGCGGCGTTCTCCTCCGACCCTGCCCCGTTTGGAACCGCAGCCACGGAACCTGGCCCGTTGTCGGTGGCACCTGGCAAGGTGTCGGAACTGGCGTAGCGGGAGGATCTGTGATGAAGAGGAATTGGCCGCGCGACAGGTACAGCGGCGTTGGCGGTGGGCTGAGCACCGTAGAGGGTAGAGGCCTCTACCCGTTCGATGGCGGAGGAGCCGACCACTTCAACGGAGGTGGGCTGGATCGGTTCAACGGCGGCGGGCTGGATCGGTTCAACGGAGGTGGACTTGACCCGTTCAACAAGGGAGGCCTGGACAGCTCACCTGGCGGAGGTCTCTACACCGGCCGCTGCGACGAGCCATACATGTCGTGTATGCCTCCGATCGACGTCTTCGTGAAGGAGTTGCGCGCACGGGGTTACACCGCAGAAGCCGACGAGATCACAAAGGAGCACGGCCTGGACTAAGGGACCTGCGAACGGGTGCTCGCGTGGCACAGCGGGAGCGAGGTGGGTGACCCCGACGATGCGGCGCTTCGCACTCGCCCTATCGTTGTGGCATGACAGGTGCGGAACCGAAGGCGGCCGGAGCGGCGCCGAACGCCGCGATGAACGCGTCGACGTTAATTGCCCCCGCCCTTCCACTAGACCCGGCGTGCCGACAGACCGGTGCGACCGCATGAGCGGGTGGGAGGACGGCGCCGTCGCGACCTTCATCGCCGCTCTCATCGCGGGCGTCGTAGGACTTGCCGCGATTGTCGTGACCGTGGTCGATGGGATCTCCACTCGGCGAGTGACCAAGAACTTCACCGCGCGCGAACAGAGCTGGACGCGCTGGTCCTGGACGATCGAGAAGGCACTCAGCGACACACCCGCGGAACGGGAGATGGGGTTGGCGATGATGGACGCTCTCAGTGACATGCCGTGGTTGACGGAGGATGATGAGCGCATAGCGTTGGCCGTCGCGCAGGCGGTCATCGCTCGGAACCAACGCGAGGAACCGTGAGAACGGCAGCGACGAGGTCGCTTCCGATCGGAGGACAGATGAGCAAAGACACCGAACAGGCGCTCGAGCACGCTCGCTCGATCCAGGAGAAGATGACGAAGCGCCTGAACAGGCGCAAAACGGTCACCCGCTCGTCATCCACCGGCAGATTCGTCTCGAAATCGACTGCGGCGAGGCACCCTGCTACGTCTGTCACGGAGCGATCCGGTCAGACGAACGCGCGCAGAGCGGGCTGAGCTCGCGCAGCGCATACGACCTCGAGGGGGTCCGATCTCAGTATCAGTGAGATCGGGCCCCCTGACAGTCAGCAACACGCAAGGACGAACGAAGACGAACGATGAGCCGTCTCGTCTACTCGCGCACCTCGCAAAGCTCTCTCCAGCCCGATTCCTCCGCAGAGCTTCAGCGAGTGGATGAAGAGATGCGCATAAAGAGCGCCCTCGTTCATCCGAAGAAGCGCGGAACGAGCTACTTCACATTGAGCGCGCTCTCGCTGAGCTTGCCCTTCATGAAGGCTTCACGCTCCGCCAGGTCGGACCGCCCTTGGGCGTCAGCCTCAGCACGCTGAGCAAGTGGAAGCTCAACAGCAAATACTTCGGTCCCGGGGGCACCGAGCCGTCTTGACGTCCAATGACGACGAACGGCCCGCCTACCTGGGGGTGGCGACTCAGTAACCGATAACGTCGCGGCTGACTGTCGCGACGACATCGGCGGGCACGTCCGCAAGGGCAATGCGATACACGGTATTCAGGCGTGGATTGAAAACGCCCAAATGCGTGACGCTCTCGAACTCCGGCTGGCCAGAGCGCAGACCCATGAGCAAGTACATGAGCACTTGGAGAGTGTGATCTTTCGTGGGGCCGCTCACCGATACCTTGAAATCCCACAGCGTGTCAGTCGTGAGGAAATCGCCATCGCCTGCCGTTACTACATCGCTGTAGCCACCAGGGAAGGTGAACCCGCCGAGAGTGACAGGCCCGTAGCTCCGAAAGAAGGCTAGGGAGCGCTCGACCATCGCCGCAATGTGGTCGGTCGTGATTCTGTCGGGTTTCGTGCGCGCGTCCGGGTTGTACATCGTCGGTCCGACTCGATAGCCCACGTCGTAACCCGCGAGCTTGCAGGCTGACAAGATCGCGTAGCTATCAACCTTGCCCGCGACGAGACTTGCGACCTCTGCCTCAGCGGTCGCAAGTTCAGCACGCCCGATGGATGCCGCGCCCCTGATCGATATGGCAAACGCCTCCTGGGGATCAGCGCCAGTCGCAAGACGCGTGAGGTAGTCCACGGCCATGCCCACCAGCGAAGCGTGAATATTCTCCACCTTGTGATCGAGAGGCGACGGCCTGCCGTCATCCAGCTGGATCATCGCCATCGACTTCGGATTGATGTACCCGCCGCGAGGCTGAGTTACGTCCTTGATGCGTCGCACGACTGTCGTCACGGCGGTTTTCCTCTCGTCTCCGCCAAGCCTATCGTCCGTCTCCGACATCATCGACACGACCGCCATCGGCACGGAAAGTTCCCATCCATGAACAAGAAGGACCCCGCTTCGCGGGGTCCGAGGGCTGGGGGGGGCGTCGCGGCGTGCGGCTACGCCGGTCCACGCCGCCCGCCCCCAGCCCTCGCCGGAATCCGACCCTCTCATGTCGGCAATCTCGAACTACTCGCGTCCATATCGCAGCTGCCGCAGGCGTAAACGCCTTTGCCCTCGAATTCGAACACGCCGAATAGCCCCACCGTCACCAGTGAGGCTGGCCTGAGCAGTTGCCGTTACGGCGCGCGGGCGTGCTGTCGAGATTCCCAAGCCTCCCGAGCACGACGCGCCCTCAGATCAGCGGCATAACTTGCCCACCAGACCTCATCGTGTCCGATCCCGCCGCTGTCATCCTGCGTCGAATTCGCAGCTGCCCACACCATCCGCTCCTCCCGTATCCTCTTGCGGGTCAGGTGAGCGAATGACCGACCCGGACGCTGTTTCGTTGGGCGGCTCATCGTCACGGTATGCCCGCCATACCCCAGCGAACGATGAGCACGCTTCGAGCAATCCGTTGCACCCGATGGCGGGCAGTCCTTGCACCGGACCTGGAACCGTGCAGCTTGCCGTAGCCGACCCACGAACTCGAATCGTTCCAATGACGGGTCGCTGTCGGCGGTATCCTGACCCGGAACGATGTCCTTCAAGCTGTAGTTCAGGGCTTTCGAGACGTATCCGATTACGCGCGCCGCAGCCGTGGACATGTCCGGCGAAATGTCTTCCTCCCGAGAGCGTCGAGGCTGAATCTCGCGATCCCGTACGTCCTTTTGCTCCCACGAGGCCACTTCACCCGTCACTGGATGCGCAGCCGTAGCAGCGCGAGCAGCTGCCCCCGTCGCCGCAGCCGACACCGGCACGTGATCCGGCACCCGCACTACCGCGTGCAGATGCAGCGCTATCCGCGCTTGAACTTCTCGCACCACGAAATACTCCATCGACGGAGCGCGCCGCCGCATCGCATCCCACAGCCTCGACACCACGCCGTGCCACGCCACTTGACTGCCATAGTCGTATCCGTCCAGATCGACCGGGAGGCCGCGTAAATCGACGTCGGTGGGTGCGTGTCTGGTGCCACATGCACATCGTCGCCGTGCTTTCTCTCACGGCTTCGGGACTCGGTGAACGGCGCCGAAACTTGGGGCGCTGAGCGTGATGAAGTAGTAGCGGAAGCCCTTCACGGGCTGGCCGTCAGCGTCGTACATGCCCGAGCGCGCGAGCCGCTGCCGATCGCCGCGATACTGTGCCGCGCACGACGGGCACGCTGCCGAACGCCGCGACTGACAGCGAACGAACACGCCAGGCCGAGCCTCATAGGGGCGAGCACAATTCGAACGCCGCATCGCTTCTGCGAAGGCATCCGCAAGTCCCGAATCCGACATCCCAGTCGGTCGAACCAGGGGAGTCGCACCGCCGAACACGTCGAGAACTGGCGTGCATCCGGTGCGCGAAGGCGCACGACTACGCGGCCAGTGCGACTCCAAAGGCCCGG
>NZ_LIIN01000168.1 GCF_001634385.1 Rathayibacter tanaceti
AGCCGCCCTCGCCGCGCGCGACCGGCACGAGCATCGTCGTCTCCGCGCGTCCGAGCGGCTCGCCGAGCACCCCCTCGCGAAGCGGGCGGACCGTGGCGTCCGCGGCCGCGTCGAACGCGGGCGGAAGGAAGGAGAGGGCGGCGAGCAGGGCGGCGAGTGGATTGCCCGGCAGGGCGACCACGAGGGCGCCGCCCGGCAGGACCGCGAGTATCGTCGGGTGCCCCGGTCGCATGTCGACGCCGTCGACGAGCGTCGTCGCTCCGATCAGGTCCAGGGCGCGGCGCACCGCATCCGCCCGCGAGTGCCCGGTCCCGCCCGTCGTGACCCGGATCGGAGCCGAACCCGCCGACAGGGCTTCCGCGATCGCCTCGTCGTCGTCGCCCCGGCGCAGGATGTCGCCGACGACTCCGCCTGAGAGTTCGACGAAAGCGGGCAGCAGCGGCGTGAAGGCGTCGCGTACCCGTCCTGCGCGCGGCACTCCCTCGGTATCGACCTCGTCGCCGGTGAAGACGAGATCGACGGGGCACGGCCCGCGGGCGTCGAGCGCATCGACCCCCGCGATCGCGAGGAGGGCGAGATGCGCGGGAGTGAGGCGGGTACCGGAGTCGACGAGCACTCCTCCAGCCGGGACTTCGTCGCCCGCGCGCCGGATGTGGCGTCCGGGCGGGAGCTCGACCGACGCCGTGAGCAGCCCGCCCGCCTCCGAACCCTGCTCCGTCGCCAGGACCGCGTCGCTCCACTCGGGAACGGCTGCGCCGGTGACGATCGGAGCGGCAGAGCCGGCCCCGAGTCGCCAGGGGCCGGGGCCCCGAACGGCCCAGCCGTCCATGGCCGAGGAATCGTAGTGGGGGAGCGGGCGGCTCGCCACGACGGCGTGGTCGAGGACGCACCCGCGGGCGTCGAGGAGTGGGACTCGGGCCACGGGACTGCGCAGCACGGTCTCGCCGACGATCCGCCTGGCCTCGTCCCAGTCAGTCGCCTCGTGCCGGTGCGCGCTCATCTCCTCATTCTCGCGGTGCGCCGGAGCGGGGCCCGCATCGAGCGGACCCCGCCGGCGGCTCAGCCCAGGTAGCCGTTGGGGTTCAGCACGAACTTCTTCGCCGCACCCTTGTCGAAGTCGGCGTAGCCGCGCGGAGCGTTGTCGAGCGAGATCGCCGTGGCCTGCACGGCATCGGCGATGTGGACGCGGTCGTGCAGGATCGCCATCATCAGCTGTCGGTTGTACTTCATCACCGGGCATTGGCCCGTGGTGAACGACAGCGACTTCGCCCAGCCGAGGCCGAGTCGGATCGAGAGCGATCCTTCCTTCGCCGCGTCGTCCACTCCACCCGGGTCTCCCGTGACGTAGAGGCCGGGGATGCCGAGCGCGCCTCCCGCCGCGGTGATCGACATGAGCGAATTGAGCACCGTCGCCGGCGCCTCCGACCCCGAGTCGGGGCCGTTGCCGTGCGCCTCGAAGCCGACCGCGTCGACACCGCAGTCCACCTCGGGAACGCCGAGGATCTGCTCGATCTGGCCGGCCGGGTCGCCCTTCGAGACGTCGACCGTCTCGCAGCCGAACGAGCGGGCCTGCGCCAGCCGCTCCTCGTTGAGGTCGGCCACGATGACGACCGCGGCGCCGAGCAGTTGCGCTCCGACGGCCGCGGCGAGGCCGACGGGACCAGCGCCCGCGACGTAGACGGTGGAGCCGACGCCGACGCCGGCGGTGACGGCGCCGTGGAAGCCGGTCGGGAAGATATCCGAGAGCATCGTGAGGTCGAGGATCTTCTCGAGCGCCTGGTCGCGGTCGGGGAAGACCAGCAGGTTCCAGTCCGCGTACGGCACCATCACGTACTCGGCCTGCCCGCCGACCCAGCCGCCCATGTCGACGTAGCCGTAGGCGCTGCCGGGGCGGTCGGGATTCACATTCAGGCAGATGCCCGTCTTGCGCTCCTTGCAGTTGCGGCACCGGCCGCAGGCGATGTTGAACGGCACCGAGACGATGTCGCCGACCTTCACGAACTCGACGTCGGAACCGACCTCGACCACCTCGCCGGTGATCTCGTGCCCGAGCACCAGGTCGGAGGGTGCGGTCGTGCGGCCGCGCACCATGTGCTGGTCCGATCCGCAGATGTTGGTGGACACGGTGCGCAGGATCGCGCCGTGTGGCAGCTTCCGCCCGATGTTGGCCGGGTTCACTCCCGGTCCGTCCTTCAGCTCGAAGGTCGGGTAGTCGATGTCGATGACCTCGACGACTCCGGGGCTCTTGTAGGCGACGGCTCTGTTGCCTGACATGCGGTTCTCCTTCACGTGGACGACCGCGGGGCGCGCGCTCCGCGGGACCCCCGCGGCGCCGCTCGGAACCGGCCGCGACGTCGGGGCTCGCGAGAACGCTACGCCCACCGCCTGGAGCGACATCGAGACCGGGGGAGTACCGTGTCAGGCGGTGTGCGCCCGCCCGCGGATCGCGTCGCGGGACGTCGCCATGGCGGCGTCGAGCGCGGATCCGCCCCCGCCCTGGAGGCCTGCCGCGTAGCCCGCGAGGAACGTCGTCAGCGGTGCCGCGGGCCGCACGACTGCGTGCGCGGCATCTCCCGCCAGCGCGAGCAGCGCGTCGCGATCGATCGGAACCTCACCGAGGCCGAGCGCTGCGCAGAGCTCGTCCCACCAGGTGCTGAGCAGATCGTCGGTGGGTCGGTCGTCGCGCGTCTCGTCCATCCGCTCATTCTCGTTCGTGCGGCGCGGCAGGTCGATGCCGTGCCGCCGCGCGTCAGCAGGGCTGTCGACGTCGTCGGTGGAACCGGCGGGCACGCCGACGAGCTCGATCCGCGTCCCAGCGAGGACAGCGCGCACCGATGCTCCGTCGACGGTGTCGAGGCCGCGGAGCGCCTCGGAGAGCGAGCGTCGCCGGTGAACACCGAGGAGCTGCTGCGTGCGGCCGTTCGCGTCGACGGCGAGCAGGGACTGGGCTCGCGTGCGCGCGGCCTCCGTGAGCAGGCGGTGCACGGCCGGGGCCGGACCGACGAGGTCGGTCGCGAGCACGAGCACCCACTCCGGTGCGTCAGGGCGTTCGAGCGTTGGGAGGGCGGCGGCCAGACCCGCGACCGGACCGCCGAAGGGTGGATCATCCTGCACCAGCAGGGCCCCGCCGACAGACCGCCGCAGCAGCACCGGCCCTGCCACCACTGTCCGCTCGGCACCGTGTGCGGCCGCGAGCGCGGCCGCCAGCAGAGTGGTGCCGCGATGCACGAGCAGCGGCTTGTCCGCACCGTCGAGGCGGCGTGCGCGACCTCCCGCGAGGAGCACGGCGTCGAAGCGGGGGAGCGCGTGCCGGTCGATCACGGCTCCGAGGGTACGCGCGGGCCGGCCCGGGCGGACCGGCTCCGGTGTCGGAGGTCGCGGCTACTCTTGTCGGGTGGTAGCAGCCCTGTATCGCCGGTACCGGCCCGAGACGTTCGCCGAGATGATCGGCCAGTCGCAGGTGACCGATCCGCTCATGACGGCGCTGCGCACCAACCGTGTCAACCACGCCTACCTCTTCAGCGGCCCGCGCGGCTGCGGCAAGACCACGTCGGCTCGCATCCTGGCCCGCTGCCTCAACTGCGCCGCCGGCCCCACCGACACCCCGTGCGGCGTCTGCGACAGTTGCGTCGAGCTCAGCCGCGAGGGCCAGGGCTCGCTCGATGTCGTCGAGATCGATGCCGCGAGCCACAACGGAGTCGACGACGCGCGCGATCTGCGTGAGCGCGCCATCTTCGCCCCCGCGCGCGACCGCTTCAAGATCTTCATCCTCGACGAGGCACACATGGTCACCCCCCAGGCTTCAACGCCCTGCTCAAGATCGTCGAGGAGCCGCCGGAGCACGTGAAGTTCATCTTCGCGACGACCGAGCCCGACAAGGTCATCGGCACCATCCGCTCGCGCACCCACCACTACCCGTTCCGGCTCGTGCCGCCGGCGCAGATGCTCGACTACACGCAGGAGCTCTGCGGGCGCGAGGGCGTGCGGGTCGCCGCCGGGGTGCTCCCGCTCGTGGTGCGCGCGGGCGGCGGCTCGGTGCGCGACACCCTCTCCCTCCTCGATCAGCTCATGGCAGGCTCCGAGGACGAGACCGTCGAGTACGAGCGCGCCGTCGCGCTCCTCGGCTACACCCACGGCGCCCTCCTCGACGAGGTCGTCGACGCGCTCGCCGAGCACGACTCCGCCGAGGCGTTCGGAGCGGTCGACCGCGTGATCCAGACCGGTCAGGACCCGCGGCGCTTCGTCGAGGACCTGCTCGAGAGGCTCCGCGACCTCATCGTCGTCGCCGCCACCGGAGGCGCGGCCTCGGCCGTGCTGCGCGGCGTCTCGCAGGACGAACTCGACCGCATGGCCGGCCAGTCGCGGGCGCTCGGGCTGGCCGAGCTCTCGCGCATCGCCGACGTGGTCAACGAGGCGTTGACCGAGATGACCGGCGCGACCTCGCCGCGTCTCCACCTCGAGCTGATGATCGCCCGCACGCTCGTCCACGGCATCGGCGCCGGCATCGCGCCCGCTCCGCAGCAGGAGGAGCGGCCCCGGCACGTCGCCGAGTCTCGTCCCGCGCCGTCGGCCGCCGCCGCGAG